>NZ_AP018049.1:326500-653000 GCF_003609775.1 Prevotella melaninogenica | reverse complement strand
TGGTGTCCTACCAGCAGTCATCATAGGCTTGGCAGCTAAAAAGAGTGGACTACTTGACTGGCTACTCGACTCAGTTTGGGTTGTAGCTATCATGCTTGTTGTGGGTGGTATATTCATGCTTTTCTGTGACAAGATTTTCAACAAAGGAAAAGAAGAAAACCAGGTAACAGAGAAACGTGCATTAAGTATTGGTTTTTTCCAGTGCTTATCGGTTATCCCTGGCACAAGCCGATCTATGGCAACTATCGTTGGTGGTATGGCAAATGGATTGACACGTAAGCGTGCAGCAGAGTTCTCTTTCTTCCTTGCAGTACCTACTATGGCTGGCGCAACACTGCTTGACCTGCTTGATTTATTAAAAGGTGATAGCACATGGGCGTCTGCTCATAACCTTATAATGCTCGCTGTAGGCTGTGTCGTATCATTTATCGTTGCTTTGTTAGCAATGAAATGGTTCGTAAGTTTCCTTGCAAAATATGGTTTCAAGTGGTTCGGTTGGTATCGTATCATCGTTGGCGTTATCATCATTATAATGCTGCTCTGTGATATTCCACTGAATATGGTTGACTAATCTTATATATTTATCGTCCTAATGAACTTCAAAGAAGGAGTAATCATCCCTATTGATAAGCCCTACGGAATTACCAGTTTCAAAGCATTGGCACATGTACGTTACCTTTGCACACAAGCTAATGACGGAAAGGTTAAGATTGGTCATGCTGGTACATTAGACCCTTTGGCTACAGGAGTACTCATCCTTGCTACGGGTAAGATGACAAAACAGATTGAAACCTTGCAGACACATACAAAGGAATACACAGCTACTCTACAGTTAGGAGCTACGACACCGAGCTACGATATGGAGCATGAAGTGAATGAAACCTTCCCGACAGAACATATCACAAGAGAACTGATCGATGCAACACTACCACAGTTTGTGGGTGATATTGAGCAGATTCCACCAACATATAGCGCTGTTAAGGTAGATGGTAAACGTGCTTTCGACTATCGTAGAAAGGGCAAGGATGTAACGTTAAAACCTAAGAACATTCGCATTGATGAGATAGAAGTATTAGACTTCGATGCAGAGAAGATGCAACTATCAATTCGTGTAGTCTGCGGTAAAGGTACTTATATCCGTGCATTAGCACGCGATTTGGGTCGTGCAGTGAATAGCGGAGCCTATCTTACAGCATTGCGCCGCACACGTGTTGGAAACGTAAGAGTGGAAGACTGCGTCAATTATGACCAGTTTGACACATGGCTCCAACAACAAACAATAGAAAAATAACAAACTCCCCAAATTAGAAATATGAAGCTTTCACAGTTTAAATTCAACTTGCCAAAAGAGCAGGTAGCCTTATATCCACATTCATCTGAACGTGTACTGACTCGTACTGATGGCAGCACACAGACCTTTACCGTTACACGTCGTGACGAAGGTAGACTGATGGTGTTACACCGTAAGTCTGGTAAGATTGACATGTTTAAGGGTGAGGTTAATGGCGAACCAAAGGAAGAGGACTACATCCGTTTCAAAGATGTGTTCAATTACTTTGATGAGGGTGATGCCTTTATCTTCAATGACACTAAGGTATTTCCAGCTCGTCTGTATGGAACAAAGGAGAAGACTGATGCTAAGATTGAGGTATTCCTTCTTCGTGAGTTAAATCAGGAGATGCGCCTTTGGGACGTATTGGTTGAGCCTGCACGTAAGATTCGTATTGGAAACAAGCTTTTCTTTGACGAGTCTGGCACAATGGTGGCTGAGGTTATTGATAATACAACCTCACGTGGCCGTACTCTTCGTTTCCTCTATGACTGTCCTCACGATGAGTTCAAGCGTGAATTGTTTGCATTGGGAGAAGCTCCATTACCACGATACATCATTGATAATCGTCCAAAAGAGGACGGAGAAGAGTTTGCACACGCAACAGCTGACGACATGGAACATTTCCAGTCTGTCTTTGCAAAGAACGAAGGCGCTGTTTCTGCACCAGGTACAAACATCCACTTCTCTGAACACATGATGAAGATGATGGATATTAAGGGAATCAAAAAAGCATTCATCACATTACACTGTGGCTTGGGTAACTTCCACGACATTGAAGTAGAAGACCTTACAAAACATAAGATGGATTCAGAGGAAATGCACATCAACGCTGATGCTTGTCGTATCGCTAATGGTGCAAAGAAAGCTGGACATCACCTTTGTGCCGTCGGTGCGAGTGTTGTTAAGGCTACAGAAACAGCCGTTGGTACTGATGGTATGTTGAAGGAGTATGATGGTTGGACCAATGAGTTCATCTTCCCTCCTTATAACTTTGGCTTTGCTGACTCTATGTTAGTTAACTTCTATCATCCATATTCAACCTTGTTGATGGAAACAGCAGCTTTCGGTGGCTATGACCTTGTTATGGAAGCATACGATATGGCTGTAAAGAATGGTTATAAGTTTGGTTGTTTCGGCGACTCATTGTTGATTCTCAACGATTAAGATGCATACAGTCTACTTATCCCTCGGCACAAATCTTGGCAATAGAAAAGCCATCATGCATGAGGCGATAGCACGGATAGAAGAAAAGATTGGCACAGTTTTGCGCCAATCTTCTTTCCATGAAACGGAGCCTTGGGGATTTGAGAGTCCTAACCTCTTCCTCAATGCCTGCGTATGTGTATCTACTTCTCTTGCTCCACGACAGTTATTAGAGGCTACACAAGTCATAGAAAAAGAGATGGGAAGAGTTAAGAAATCTATCAATGCACAATATACAGACCGCATCATAGACATTGACATTCTTCTATATGACAAGTTAAATATCAACGAACCAGACCTTATCATCCCCCACCCTTTGATGAAGGAACGTGACTTTGTGATGCTTCCCTTAAAGGAGATATGGGAAGATTAGAGTATCTCATGTCATAAAACAAACTAAATCTATTCGTTTTTAGTATTCTCAAACTTACACAACCCTGACATAAAATATAACAAACCAATATAATTGACTAATAAGATAAACAAATGAAAAGAACTTTATTATTAGTGCTAACTGCGTTTACAAACATTCTACTTGCTAACGCAGAACCCATCACCAAAGCACGCGCTTTGAGTATTGCAACTAAATAC
Source organism: Prevotella melaninogenica (assembly GCF_003609775.1). Lineage (NCBI taxonomy): Bacteria > Pseudomonadati > Bacteroidota > Bacteroidia > Bacteroidales > Prevotellaceae > Prevotella > Prevotella melaninogenica. Next base: position 649,873 of record NZ_AP018049.1, on the reverse strand, counting down.
ATCAACAATCCAAAGCTATCGGATAATACTCCAAAAACCCGCTCATCAAAAGCCGATGAGCAACCAGCCTATTACATCTTTACAAATCCAAACGATAAGAAATTCGTTATTATCTCTGGAGAAAGTAAACTCAACGAGGTCGTGGGTTATGGAGATAAGATGATAGAAAACCCCAACGATCAGCCCCCATACTTCAAACTATTCTTAAAAGAATATGAACGTGTAGTAAAGGAGGTGCGCGCTAAAGCTACAACTACAACCCTACAGCGTCCTATCAAACGAAAGGTAGAACCATTGCTTACTTGTAAGTGGAGCCAGTATGACCCATTTAATAAGTACACCCCACTAAGTAATGGACAGCATACACCTACTGGTTGCGTTGCTACAGCCACAGCACAAGTGATGTTCTACAATAAATGGCCTAAGAATCGACCACAAGATTATATAGCATCAACTGGTGATGATGCTAAGAAGAGTGCTACTTATTGGTGGGATGAGATGAAGAACACGACTAATAAGATGAGAACGGAACAATCTCGACAGGCTGTTGGCGTGTTGATGTATGATATTGGTAAGGCTGTCCACATGAGATACTACATTAAAGGAAGTGACTCAAATCTACAGCGTGCCTGCAATGCACTTCGAGACAAGTTTGATTATACTGTGCGTTATCTTGATAAAAACTTCCTTCCAGCCAATGAGTTCCTCAATGAGGTAATGCAAGAAATCTCAGACGGATATCCGGTCTTAGTAGTAGGTGGTCCTCATGCCTTTGTTTATGATGGATATGACGAGCAGGGACTCATTCATACCAACTGGGGCTGGGGAGGTGAAAACGATGGATACTTCGACATCAACATAGTTACCCTTAATGTTTCAGGCTTTGCTCTCAATAGCGGAACATTCTGGGACGACATCTCAGTTGTCTTTGCCCATCCTAACGATGGTAAGGCAGTACCTTTTAAGGATATAGAGCGTGGATTGGACGCAAGAACCACCACTTCATTCACTATGGACAAGACAGAGGCAAGCCGTTCTGAAAGTTTCAGTGCAAAGATTGAGAGGTTAGGCTCATATAGTTCAGTTAAAGGTGAACTTGGCGTATTCTCAGGAAAGGTAGCACTTGCCCTTTATAATGATAAGAACGAACGAGTAAAAATCTTTGATTCAACTGCTGGCGACCAAACATGGGTATCCATCTTTACTGCCATGTCATTTGATGTTGCTGATATTAACTTTAAGGGTATTGCTGACGGAAACTACCGTTTGGTACCAGTATTCTCTGAGATGCTCGATATCAAGACGAAGGAACACGGTGACTGGAAGCCAATCAATCATGCTAATGAAATAGAGGTAAAACTCACTGCAGATGCTGTTCACATCAACACAAATAATCCTAAGGATGTGGTTGTAATTGAGAAGGCTCCAAGTCTACTTGCACCCTACTATGAAGGTTCTGGATTTAAAGGTGCATTCAGTTTCACGATGTACAACCCTGGACGTGAAGAGGTGCGTGGTGAGCTTGTGATGACACTTACAAATCAAGAGACAAAGAAAGAATATAATGGTTATCTACTTACTCCAAACGTTGTTGCACAACGTCTTGGACGAACTACCTTTGTCATTAATATGCTTCCACTATATTACAACAAACCAAGTTTAGGTAACCTTCCAAAAGGTAAATATAACGTTACACTATCTATAAAGGTCAATCGAAAAGGAACAGAAACCATTCTTCCTATTGACATGAAAGAGCCATTTGAGATTGAAGTATTACCATATATCAATAATGGAAATATTGAGTTAACATTCCTTGACTACTATGTTGATAATGCATACGCTAATTATAGCACCTTCAATCTCGATAAGATAAAGAATATCAGTCTGCAAGTACATTCAAAAGTATCTGGCTATCAGATTAAGAATGGCTACCGCGGTCCAATCCATTATCGTCTTCTTGATTTGACAAGTAACAAGTGGATTGAATTAGGAACAGCTCATAATGTTTATCTTCCTTGTGATGTAGACAACAATGCAGCCGAAACACGTATCACATTCTCTGCTTCGCTGTTAGAACCTAACCATTCATACGAAATACATTTAGAGCTTGAGCGAAACGGACAACGACAAGATACATGGACCCCCCTTGCACTACGTAACGTCTTCAACACCATCAGTGAGTTAAACACTCCTACTGGAATCAATCCGATTAATTACAACAAAAATACCGCAAAAAATATCTTTACACTACAAGGTATTCGCCTATCGCAGACTTGGGAAGAACTCCCAGCTGGCATCTATATCATTGATGGTAAGAAAGTGATTAAGAAATAGGAATTGACTATCCGTATAACAGATACAGATAATATTGAGTTTTCAAACACGTACAAAAACATCAAAAACTAAATCGGTCATTGTGTATTATCTCATAATACGCAATGACCGATTTTCTGAAAAGGCAAAAAGAAACATAATCACCAACACTATTGTAAACATTTTTCACTATACCGAATTTTATTAAGGCTCAATTGCATTCGAATTAACGCCCAATAAGCTTGCAAAAGATGCCCTTTTGAAGTCTAACTAACGCCCTTTTGAAGTCTTATTAAGCACCTTTTCACAACCACTCGTGTAACCTTCTCATAACAAGACAGTTATAAAAGCGTACAAAACCTTACTTTATCGTTCATTTAAAGCTAAAACACCAAGAAGCAATGTAAAGAAAATTCAACACGTACCATTAAGCTTTAGAACGTTTATAGATTAAGGATTCTGATAAAAAGAAACTTTAATATGAGTCCGAACAAAGAGAAATACTATCTTTAAAAAGTCCATATAGATAGTATAAGAAGAAAAGAAAAAAGGTAAGAAAATAAAGTATGGATAAACCAACTTTGACTTTCTTACCTTTTATTTTTTTGCTTTCAGAAATCTTACTTACGGAGACCCAAAGCCTTGATGATAGCACGGTAACGCTCAATGTCGCGATCGTAGAGGTAATCGAGCAATGCACGACGCTTACCTACGAGCTGTGTCAATGAACGAGTAGTAACGTAGTCCTTACGGTTCTTCTTAACATGCTCTGTCAAGTGCTTGATACGATAAGAGAAAAGTGCAATCTGGCTCTCAGCTGAACCAGTGTCTGTTGTGCTCTGACCCTTACCATACTGTGCGAAGATTTCTGCCTTCTTTGTCTTGTCTAAATACATAATTTTGTTTTGATTAATGTGATTTGCAATTACATCTTTCCGTCGTTAGCCGCCTTAATCACAACGGGTTACGACATCAAATGCATCGGACGTTCCGAAAATGCTGTGCAAAGTTACAACTTTTTATTGGAACCACAAACGTTTTCCATTTTTTATTCGTAATTTTGCAGCATAAATTTAGCGTAAGCTTTTTAAGATATTTAAATGCAAGATATTCGTAACATCGCAGTTATTGCGCACGTAGACCATGGTAAGACGACCTTGGTTGACAAGATGATGCTCGCTGGAAAACTTTTCCGTGACGGACAAGACAACAGCGGAGAAGTTCTCGACTCTAATGACTTGGAGCGCGAACGAGGGATAACAATTCTGAGTAAGAATGTAAGTATTAATTGGAAAGGAGTAAAAATCAATATTCTCGACACACCAGGTCACTCTGACTTTGGTGGTGAGGTTGAGCGTGTACTGAACATGGCAGACGGCTGTCTGTTGCTCGTAGATGCTTTTGAAGGACCTATGCCACAGACACGTTTTGTGCTGCAAAAGGCCTTACAACTGGGGTTGAAACCTGTTGTTGTTATCAATAAGGTTGATAAACCAAACTGTCGTCCAGAGGAAGTATATGAGATGGTGTTCGATCTTATGTGCGATCTTAACGCTACAGAAGATCAGTTGAACTTCCCAGTTGTCTATGGTTCAGCTAAGAACGGCTGGATGAGTGAGGATTGGAAGAAGCCAACAGATAATATTGAATATCTGCTCGACCTCATTATTGAGGCCATCCCTGCGCCTAAGCAGATTGAAGGAACACCACAGATGTTGATTACATCTTTGGACTATTCAAGCTATACTGGACGTATCGCTGTTGGTCGTGTACACCGTGGTACATTGAAGGACGGACAGAATATTACTATCTGTCACCGTGATGGTTCACAGGAACGCACACGAATTAAGGAACTACATACCTTTGAGGGTATGGGACATAAGAAGACTGATGCCGTTGATTCAGGCGATATCTGTGCAGTAATCGGCTTAGAGAAGTTTGAAATTGGTGATACTATCGCTGATTTTGAGAATCCTGAACCACTGCCACCAATCGCTGTTGACGAGCCTACTATGAGTATGCTCTTCACCATCAACGACTCTCCATTCTTCGGAAAGGAAGGTAAGTTCTGTACCTCTCGCCATATCAGTGACCGTTTGAGCAAGGAACTTGAGAAGAACCTTGCGCTCCGTGTACTTCCTATGGAGGACTCAATGGACAAGTGGATTGTTAGTGGACGTGGCGTACTTCACCTCTCTGTTCTCATTGAGACTATGCGTCGCGAGGGCTATGAGTTGCAGGTAGGTCAGCCACAGGTTATCTACAAGGAGATTGACGGCCAAAAGTGTGAGCCTATCGAAGAGTTGACAATCAATGTTCCTACCGACTTCTCAAGTAAGATGATTGATATGGTAACTCGTCGTAAGGGCGAACTTCTTGGTATGGATGCAGAAGGTGAGCGTGTGAATATCACCTTTGAAATCCCTTCACGTGGTATCATTGGTCTGCGTACCAACGTATTGACAGCCAGTCAGGGTGAAGCTATCATGGCACACCGCTTCAAAGATTATCAGCCATTTAAGGGCGAAATTGTACGACGTACAAATGGTTCAATGATTGCTTTGGAGGCTGGTACTGCCTACGCTTACGCAATTGACAAGCTACAGGATCGTGGTAAGTTCTTCATCGATTCAGGTGAGGAGGTTTATGGCGGACAGGTTGTTGGTGAGCATGTTCACGACAATGACCTTGTCATTAACGTTACTAAGGCAAAGCAGTTGACCAACGTCCGTGCATCTGGTTCTGACGAGAAGGCACGCGTTATCCCTAAGACTGAGATGAGCCTTGAGGAATGTCTTGAGTACATTAAGGGTAACGAATATGTTGAGGTAACTCCAAAGAACATTCGTATGCGTAAGATTACGCTCGATCATAATGATCGTAAGCGTGAGAGTAAAGATTAATTCTTTTACTAATCATAAACCAAGAGGCGGCAATCCACAACGGATAGCCGCCTCTTTTCGTCTTAAAAAGAGATAAACTTCTTTTTATTTATCATATAGGTTACTTATTATGCTACTTTTTGTTTATATTTGCATCTAATAAGAAGAATTGATTTAAATAACTCAACCATGAATAAGCTTAGTGTCTAAGTGGGCTGAAGATGAGTTAAAGCAATAACTTCTACTACAAAACACTAAGCAAGTAAAAAGAACAACTATGTTAGGAGCAATCATTGGAGATATCATTGGCTCAGTATATGAGTTCCAGAACAAAAAGCAAAAGAACTTTCCTCTTTTCACACCAATGAGTAGGTTTACAGATGACACTGTGATGACTTTGGCTGTTGCAAAATGGCTGACAGAAGACAAAGAACACAGCAAAGAAGGACTTGTACAGCGAATGCAAAGCTTAGGAAAACGATATCCTAACGCTGGGTATGGCGGAGGTTTCAAGCGATGGCTGAATGATTGTCATCCAAAGCCTTATAACAGCTATGGCAATGGCTCGGCAATGCGGGTCAGTCCTATTGCTTTCTATGCACAGAGTTTAGAGGAAACATTAAGACTTGCTACAATCTCTGCAGAGGTTACGCATAATCATCCAGAAGGCATCAAAGGTGCTAAAGCAATTGCTGCCGCAACTTATCTTGCTCGCACAGGAGCTACGAAAGCAGAGATAAAGGCTTATATAGAGGAGGACTACAAGTACAATTTAAATCAGCAATTAGATGATATCTGGCCCGCTCTCACCACTGATCTGACTTGTCAAAAGACTGTCCCTGCTGCTATTTTAGCCTTTTTGAAAGGTGAGGACTTTGAAGATGTAATAAGAATTGCAGTTTCATTGGGTGGAGATTCAGACACGTTAGCAGCGATGGCTGGAAGTATTGCACAAACTTTTTATGGTCTTCCTCAAAAACTTGCCACTCACTGTTATGCCCTTCTGACACCTGACTTGCGAACTATTCTCTGTAAGTTTGAAGAAAGTATTGGCACACTGATCCCCGACCCTTTCCACATTGAAAGATTTATCAAGGCTCAGAATGCTGACAACACCTACCAACGAGCGTTGGAAGAAATGCAGCGAGGGCATAAAGCCTCTCACTGGATATGGTATATCTTCCCACAACTAAAAGGACTTGGACATAGTGCCTATTCACAATACTACGGCTTGGCAGATACTGACGAAGCCCGTACATTCCTTGCAAACTCATGCTTGAATGAACGATTACGCGAAATAACCAGCACCCTACTAACGCATAAAGATAGAAAGATAGAACATCTCATGGGTAGCTATGTTGATGCCTTAAAGCTAAAATCCTCAATGACATTGTTCGATACTATTAGTCCAAATGATATCTTTGCAGAAGTTCTAAAAATATTTTACAATGGTGAGAAAGACCGCAACACAATGAGAAAGATAGGCTAAAACAGAAGGGGAAGTTTATCAAGATGAAACCTTTTGCATTAAGGTATATGTCTCTTTATTCTTTTCTTTTTATAAGAAACAACATAACATTCAACAAAAATACTTACCTTTGTTGTTATAAAATAAATATTTAATGAGCACGATTATCTATCCATCCCCTATATTTGGACCTGTTCACAGCCGCCGCCTTGGTATTTCATTAGGTATCAACCTAATGCCTGCAGACGGCAAGATATGCACTTTCGACTGCATATACTGTGAATGTGGATTCAACAAAGACCACCGCACAAAGACACCCCACCCTACCCGTGAGCGTGTTGCAGAGGCTTTGGAAGCAAAGCTAAAGGAGATGCAACAAGAGAATATTCACCCTGATGTATTGACTTTTGCAGGTAATGGCGAGCCTACCTCCCACCCACACTTTGATGAAATCATTGACGACACTATCCGCCTACGTAACAAATATTGCCCACAAGCAAAGATTTCCGTCCTCAGTAACTCTACGTTCATCCATCGTCCGAAAATTCATGAGGCTTTATCAAAGGTAGATAACAACATCTTGAAACTCGATACAATCAATGCCGAGTATATCAAAAAAGTAGACCGCCCAACGCAGCCTTCCTATGATGTAAACAGAATCATTGCAGATATCAAGTCTTTCAACGGACAAGCAATTATCCAAACAATGTTTATGAAAGGGACAACGGAAGACGGATATAATGTTGACAATACAACTGAAGCCTTTGTTGCACCGTGGCTTGAGACAATCAAAGAGATTGCTCCACGTGAAGTAATGATATACACCATCGATCGTGAGACGCCCGACCAACACCTACAAAAGGCGACACACGAAGAATTAGATGCCATCCGTGATCGTGTCATCGCATTGGGAATCCCTTGCACAGCATCATATTAACGTTTCTCTATTCTTAATATGCCTATCACGGAAAGATTCCTATTATAGAAAAAATATCCAATACGAAAGTATCAACCAAACATAATGGACGCACTTCAGATGCGCCCATTTTATTTTAACGAATGTATAAATCCTCCGTTTCTCTTACTTATAAAACAAATTACTTTAAGTTCTGTTGAGGGTTACTTGCATTACCAGGAACCTACAGAGCCTTCTGAAATGTCATAAATTTTCCTAATACTACAATCACAATACATACTCTTTTGGCTTCTAAAAGACGCCTAATTGACTTGCAAAAGATGCCCTTTTGAGGTCTAACTAACGCCCTTTTGAAGTCCAATTAAGCACCTTTTACTTTACTACTTTGTAACTAACTGATTCCCTGTTGATTGCAAACTTACTTTTTACACGTGTTTTTGCCTTTATTTGATGCTATTTTACCCAAATTTATGTCATGATTTTTCAAAACCTTATCTACGGGAAACATAAGCCCAAATCAAGCTTTCAGTTTAACCCATATCTAATAAACGAATAAAAAAAGGAGAGCTAACCTCACAGCTTGCTCTCCCATCATCAAAAATTTATAGGTATGAAAATTATAATTTACTGATGATTCCTTCTTCTGTACCTCGTACGAATTCGAGGATATTACGGATTGCAGGTGAGTCTGGCACCTGCTGTTCTATCTGGATACAAGCATCGAAAATCGAAGTCTGACCATGGAATAACAGACGATAAGCATTCGCTATGTGTTTGATTACCTTTTCGTCAACACCTGCAGTCTTGCTGATAGTTGTATTTACACCATTATAACTAATAGGTGACCCACCAGCAATAACATAAGGAGGGACATCCTTAGAGAAGGTTGTACCAGCTTGTACAACAGCATACTCACCAACACGAGTATTGGCTTTTTCAACAACATTGGACGAGATAAGAGCACCAGTACCAATGTGACAATCACCAGCTACCTTTGCACCATAACCAAAGACACAACGGTCACCAACGACAGTGTCATGACTGATATGTGCACCTTCCATCAAGAAGTTGTTTGAACCAAGAACAGTCTTGCAACCACGATGTGTAGCACGATTGATGACAACATTCTCTCGAATTATATTATTATCACCTATAATCAGTTCGCTCTTCTCACCCACAAACTCGAAGTCTTGTGGTAAAGCAGCAAGTACTGAACCTTGATGAACCTTGTTTCCGTTACCCATACGAGTACCGTTTAAGATGCTCACAAAGGGAAAGATGACACAGTTATCACCAATGACAACATCATCCTCTATATATACGAATGGGAATATCTTACAGCCGTCTCCAATCTTTGCCTTTGGAGAAATCTCAGCTTTTGGACTAATTTCGCTACTCATAATCTTAAATATTATTTTTTTCAGTATCTACCGACAATCACCTTCAAGGATAGACTTATCAGTTATGTCGGTAATCATAATTATGACGTACTAATGAGAACTTTGCACAGAATAATTCTGAATTATGAATTCTGAATTACTTCGCACCTCCACCCAAGGCCTTGTACAAATTGACAATCGACTGAAGCTTTGTAAACTGCTCCTGAACCTGTGAAATCTCAGCATTAAGTAGACTCTGCTGTGCGGTGATAACCTCAAGATAAGTACTTGAACTCTGTGTATAGAGCATCTGTGTGTGCTCAACATTCTTATTCAAGACATCAATCTGCTGTTTACGCAACTGCTCTTTTTCAGTAGCTGCATTGTAAGCAACAAGTGCGTTGCTCACCTCAGATCCAGCCTTGAGAATACTATTCTGCCATGTATTGTATGCCTGCTTATACTTATCCTCTGCAACACGTAATCCTGCTACCAATTGACCACGCATAAAGATAGGTTGCGTAAGGCTACCTACAACACTTAAAAGAAGTTTTCCTGGGTTTACCATGCCGCCACTGTTTGTCCATGCACCAGTAGGTGAAATGGTCAATGAAGGATAGAAACGGCTGCGAGCTGTCTGAACATTATAGAAGCACTGTGCCAAAGCCATTTCGTTAGCATGAACATCAGCACGGTTACTCAACAACTCTACACCGATACCACCAGCGAAGTTAGCGGGTAAACTTTGGTTCTCAAGACTTCCACGTGCAACCGTCTGAGCAGGCTCACCAAGAAGTAAACTAAGTGTATTCTCTGTCTCACGAATCTGACGACGAATGTCTGCAGCCTGTGTCTGAACACTATAGAAAGCAGCCTCAGCACTCTGTACACTCGTTGAACGAGCACGACCGAACTCCATCTGCAGTTTCATCACATCCCAAGTATTCTTGGTTAGGCCCAACATATTATCAACTATCTGCTTCTGACGGTCGAGCATCAAGAGTGTATAATAAAGGTTTGCAACACTACCGATGAGGTTTGTCTGTGCATAAACCTTATAGTCCTGTACCTGCATTAACGCCATTTGAGCAGACTTCTTAGTAGAACGAAGCTTACCAAAAAGGTCTACCTCCCAGCTTGCTGAGATTGGAAGCGTATAAGCCTGTGTTGATGATGTATGCGTACCGAAATGGGAAATCGTACCTGTTGGGGCGAAAGCAACTGACGGCAAGAATGACAACTTAGCCGCCTTAACCTGCTGCTCAGCAATATCTACGTTCAGTGCAGCATTGAGCAAGTCAGGGTTATTATTAAGAGCTTTCTCTATGAGTGTCTGCAGATGTGGGTCAGTGAAGACACTACGCCATGGCAGATTACCGAAGTCATTAGCACCTTCAAGTGTTGCCTTGTCATCAACAGGGTCGCGAACAATGCCATTCGTCTTAACGTCAGGACGTTCGTAATTGCCATAGAGACTCTTACAGCCTGTCAGTGACAAGCCTGCAAGAGCTATGATGATTATATTTAATTTTTTCATTGTTATTCCTTTATTAGTGTCTACTCTTCTATCTTATAATCCGTTGCAAGTCCCTTTGAGAACTGCTCAAGTTCCTTGATAACATCACGGCTTGCCTCATCTTCAAATACGAGAGGCTTAACACGCTCCTGCAGGTACTGGAAGAAGGCAAACAGAGCTGGCACAACAAACACCTGACAGAGTGTACCGATAAGCATACCACCGACAGCAGCAGCACCCAATGTCTGGTTACCATTACGACCTACACCACTTGCAAACATCAAAGGCAACAAACCGATAATCATCGCAAGTGAAGTCATAAGGATAGGACGAAGACGAGCACCAGCACCTAAGATTGCTGCATACTTGATAGCCATACCCGTACGACGACGCTCAAGAGCAAACTCTACGATAAGGATGGCATTCTTTGCCAACAGACCAATCAACATAATCAATGAGATCTGCATATAGATGTCGTTACTATGCCCGAAGATCATCGTGAAGATAAATGCACCAGCCAAACCGATTGGAATAGATAGAATTACTGCCAATGGAAGAATGTAGCTCTCATACTGCGCACTCAAAATCAGGTAAACGAAAACGATACAAAGAACAAAGATCATTGCTGTTGAGTTAGATGCTTCTTTCTCTGAACGAGTCAGACCAGAGAATTCATAACCATAACCCTGTGGCAATACTTGTTTTGCAACCTCCTCAGCTGCTTGAATAGCTTGACCAGAAGAATAACCATCAGCTGGTGTAGCACTGATTGCGATAGAGGTAAAGAGGTTGAAACGTGTGATATTTGATGGACCATAAACACGCTTCAATGTACAGAACTCGCTTACAGGTGCCATCCCGCCAGTAGTTCTTACATAGATATTCGTCAGTCCATCCTCACTCATACGACTCTCAACCGTACCTTGAATCATAACACGGAAAAGTTTACCATAAGAGTTAAAGTTTGATGCATACATACCACCATAATATCCCTGCAATACTGCGAGGATTGCAGAAGGCGAAGTACCTGCCTGCTTTGCCTTTGCCACATCGACGTCAACCATATACTGTGGATAGTTAGGGTTATAGGTGGTCAGTGCACGGCTAAACTCTGGACGCTTGTTCAATGCAGCCAAATAATCCTGTGCTACCTTATAGAACTTATTAAGGTCGCCACCCGTCTTATCCTGCAATACAAATGACACACCATTTGAAAGACCATAACCAGGAATCATCGGTGGCCCAAAAGCAATAATCTGTGCTCCCTTGATACTTGCAGTCTGCTTGTATATCATACCCAAAATCATATTAGACGATGTCGGGTCAATAAACAAACCAGCTATACCTGCGCCATCAAAGACAGACTTAATACGATCTATCATTCCATACTCACGCTCGGCAAATGGCTTTAACTTAATAATAAAGGTTGACTGGTTAGAACCCTGCCCTGCCATGAAGTTGTAACCTACAATTTGCTCACGACGCTCAATATAGGGGTTGCTTGCCAACATTCTATCAATCTGGTCAGTCACCTTCTGAGTCTCAGCCTGTGATGTACCTGGTGGCATACTGATCATTGCAAACAATGTACCTGTATCCTCATTTGGAACAAGACCAGTCTGGGTGAATTTCATTGTAACAACAAGTGCTACAATACCCAAGATGACCGTAACACTCGAAATCCAACGATGATTGATAATCTTCTCTACAACCGTCTGATACTTACTATTAATCTTGTCATACTGCGTATTGAAAGCCATGTGGAAGCGGTCAATACGTGACAGCTTTTTATGCTCCTCATCCTTGCTATGTGGTTTCAAGAAGATAGCACAAAGTGCTGGAGATAATGTTAAAGCATTCAAAGCAGAGATAACGATAGACACAGCCATCGTCACACCAAACTCACGATAGAATGTACCAGAGGTTCCACCCATAAATGATACAGGCACGAATACAGCTGCCATTACCAAAGTAATAGAAATAATAGCACCAGAGATTTCGTTCATCGCATCAATAGCAGCGGTCAACGCACTCTTATAACCTAAATCAAGTTTTGCATGTACAGCCTCAACGACCACGATGGCATCATCGACCACAATCGCAATCGCCAACAGCAATGCCGAAAGTGTCAATAGGTTGATGGAGAAACCAAATACCCAAAGGAAGAAGAAGGTACCTATCAAAGCCACTGGTACGGCAATCATTGGAATAACCGTAGAGCGGAAGTCCTGCAAGAAGATGTACACAACGAAGAATACCAACAAAAGCGTAATTACCAAGGTAAAGAGTACTTCTTCAATAGAAGCAAAGAGGAACTCGGTAACATCCTGCTCAATAGTAACTTTCATACCTGGTGGCATCTGCTTCTGAGCATCCGCCAAGGCTGTCTTCACGTCATCTGCAATTTGTGTAGCATTAGAACCAGCAACCTGATTAATCATACCAATAACAGCAGGACGACTATTGTTCTTCATCATAACAGAATACTGCAAACCACCTAACTCAACCTTTGCCACATCGCGCAAGTGAACGGTCTGCCCATTAGTATTACTTGAGATAATGATATTACCATATTCCTCTGGGGTCTTTAGACGACCCTTATAACGCATAGTATATTCAAACTTCTGATTACTCTGCTCGCCAAACGAACCCGGTGCAGCCTCGATATTCTGCTCAGCCAAAGCCATAGAAACATCTGATGGAACAAGCTTATGCTGCTTCATCTTATCAGGATATAGCCAGATACGCATGGAGTAAGTTTTCATACCAGGTGTCTGTACGTCGCCGACACCATTGATACGCTTCAACATTGGTACGATATTGATATTGTTATAGTTCGTAAGGAACTCATCATCATATCGTCCATCATCTGTCGTAAGAGAATACATCACCACATTTGAGCTCTGACGCTTTGACACCGTCACACCCACACGTGTTACTTCAGCAGGCAACAGCGCCTGTGCTTGTGATACACGGTTCTGCACGTTCACAGCTGCCATGTTAGGATCTGCTCCTTGCTTGAAGTAAACAGTAATCATTGCCATACCAGCATTGGTTGCTGTTGACTCCATATAAGTCATGTTCTCAACACCATTGATACTTTCCTCCAACGGTGTAATAACAGAGTTCAATACAGTCTGGGCATCAGCTCCCTGGTAAAATGTCTGAATAGAAATCGTAGGAGGAGCAATATTCGGATATTGTTCAATAGGCAGTGATATCAATCCAATTATACCCAAGAGTACAAAGAAGATTGATATAACCGTTGACAATACCGGTCGTTTGATAAAATTCGTAAATGTCATAATACCTAATTGTTTATTTAGGGTTTGTAAATATTGAATGAGTTAAAGAATTCTTCATCACCCATCATTCAACATCTATCACCTACTTATCTTCTCCCTTCATAGCTTTAAGGAAGCCTGATGCTGAACCTTGGTTTGCACCCAATTTCTCTGCTTTCTCAATGGCTTTGTCATACTCAGCAGGAGTAAGTGCAGTAATCTCTGCACCATCCTCAAGACTTGAAAGACCCTTGCTCACAATACGGTCGCCCATCTTAAGACCACTTGTCACGATATAGTTAATTCCATCATTCTGTGGATCAACTGTAATCTCAGTATAATGAACCTTGCTCTTAGCATCAACCTTATATACAAAGATCTTATCCTGAACCTGTACAGTAGCCTCTTGTGGTACCAACAAAGCACGATTGTTAGTCTTTGCAATAACAATCTGACCACTACCACCGCTCTTCAACAAGTGCTCTGGGTTAGGAAAACGTGCAATAACACTTACTGTACCAGTTGTTGCATCAATAATACCACTGGTCTTAACAACTACTCCCTCATGATTGTAAGTCGTACCATCAGCCAACAACAAACTAACACTTGGGAAAGACTTGATAGCATTGTTCAAACCATTATTAGTACGACTAAGCTTCAATACATCAGATTCAGTCATTGAGAAATAAACTTCGATAGAAGAAGTATTGCTAACAGTAGTAACTGGCTGTGCAGAAGACGCGCTAACCAAAGCACCCTCCTTATAAGGAAGACTACCTACATAACCAGATGCTGGACTTTTCACATAGCAGAAACCAAGGTTATCCTTAGCTGTTGCAAGCATTGCCTGAGCTTGACGAACAGCAGCTTGCGCTTGTACGACAGCAGCCTTAGCAGACTCAACTCCACTCTGTGCCTGACTAACTGCAGCCTGTGCTGTCTCGTAAGTATTCTTAGCTGCCTCCATCTCATAATCACCAATCACCTTATTACTATAAAGGTTCTTACTGTTACTATAAGCCAAACGTGAAGTTGCTGCCTGTGCATTGGCAGAATTAAGGCTTGCATTAGCTTGTACGACACGAGCCTGCGCACTTGCAACACCACTCTGCGCTGATACGACCTGAGCTTCTGCCTGACGCACTGCAGCCTGATAAGTAGAGTTATCTACCACAAAAAGAACCTGTCCTGCACGAACATACTCACCTTCATGTACATACAGCTTTGTTATAAAGCCACTTACCTTCGGACGCACCTCAACATCCTGCACACCCTTAATAGTTGCAGGGAATGTTGTTTTTAACTGTGCATTAGCTGCACCAATTGTAACTACTGGATACTCATTGTTTGTTGGAAGACTTTGTCTTCCTCCTCCACCACAACTGGTAAGTAACACTGTCACTGCTGCTATAGCAGACAATAAGATACTTTTTTTCTTCATACCTATTAAAATATATTCTTTATTATCTCAATTCAATCGGAAAACTAAGGTTTAACCTATATACGAAAAGTTTATTTGTTACTAAGCAAAGTACGCTGAGAACTATGCGATAACGTTATAGTTTTCAGCGTACAAATATACATATTAATATTTAAATCGCCTCAGTTCATAGCTTCTTTTTTAACAATAATTGGCTATACTAAACCCAATTCCTTTGCCTTTTCTCGTAACAAAGCTAAAAGCGGTTCACGTTCATTAGGAACTCTGTTATCAAGTACAGCATCTTTCAATGTTTGTTTCAGCAATCCAACCTCCCTACTCGGCTTCAAATTAAACATTTCCATAATCTCGTTTCCATCAACACAAGGCTGTAAAAGACGCTTATAATCACGATCTTTCAAATCCTTTAATTTCTCTCGAACAATACGAAAGTTATCTAAGAAACGTTGTTTACGAACTGCATTCTTACTTGTTATATCTGCCTCACAGAGGGTCATCAAGTCATCTATATCATCACCAGCATCATTCAGCAATCGACGTACCGCAGAATCGGTCACCTCCTCATCAGCAATAGCAATCGGACGCATGTGTAAATCAACTTGTTTCTGCACATACTTCATTTTACTATCCATCGGGAGTTTAAGACGACGGAAGATGTTTGGAACCATCTTTGCACCTACAAAGTTATGATTATGGAAGGTCCAACCTGCTGTAGCATCCCAACGCTTACACTTAGCCTTGCCCACATCATGCAACAACGCAGACCAACGCAACCATAGATTATCCGTGTACTTACAGATATTATCCAATACCTCAAGCGTATGATAGAAATTATTCTTATGAGCACGTCCGTTTCTTGTCTCCACGACATCGAGTGCAACAAGTTCTGGAAGAATAAGCTGCAAAAGACCACAACGATATAGTTCTATAAATCCCTTGCTTGGTGTTGCAGTCATCATAATCTTATTCAACTCCTCTTCAATACGTTCCCCACTTATAATCTTGATTCGTTCAGCATTACGTTCCAAAGCCTCGAAGGTCTCGTCCTCTATGAAGAAATTAAGTTGTGTAGCAAAGCGAACACAACGCATCATACGTAATGGGTCATCAGAGAAAGTAACATCAGGGTCAAGTGGTGTACGGATAATACCATCCCAAAGGTCATCAACACCATCAAATGGGTCAACCAATTCGCCAAAGCGTGCTTTATTCAAACATATAGCCATCGCATTAATCGTGAAATCACGGCGATTCTGGTCATCTTCCAATGTACCATCTTCAACTATTGGTTTCCTACTGTCATGGCTATAACTTTCCTTTCGTGCACCGACAAATTCAACCTCGATATTCTTGTACTTTACTTGTGCTGTTCCGAAGTTACGGAAAACGGACAGATGAGCCTTCTTACCTAAGATGGCTTTCAATTCACTTGCAACCTGAATACCGCTTCCAACAACCACAACATCTATATCATTTGACGGACGTTCCAAGAACAAATCACGCACGTAACCGCCCACAACATAGCATTCCAAGCCAAGTTTATCGGCTGCTGTTGAAATATGATGAAATATATCTTTGTCTATAAGCTGTGCCAATTCGGCATCTGAGAGATCTCGCATATAATGTTATCTTTATAATAAGAATCATGCAAAGATACATATTTTCCACAACTCTCACAAGTTCAAAACTAAATGGATGTGCTTTTTATGCTTCTTCCGCTTAAATATGTGAATACTTTTCGTACAGCTTTAACGAGAAAACAAAGTTATTCATTAAACAAAAACATAGCAGAGACTGTCAACTATTTATTCTGTTACCATCCACCAACACTGAAAACATCCTCATTTTAGTACGTTGAAAACACAGAAGGAGCAGGTAAAGTATTATTACATAACTTCAAATAAAACATCAATAAATTATGGCAAAAACACGCATAAAAAGCATATTTACAACCAACAGAAAATCAGATAGTTATAAAGTGGCATAGGAAAAGATGCTTAATTGGACTTCAAAAGGGCGTTAGTTAGACCTTAAAAGGGCATCTTTTGCAAGTCTATTAGGCATCTTTTAAAAGCCAAAAGACCATGTATTGATTTTGAGCTACATGAAAATAGTTTACAAGCATAAATACTATAAGAGAATATTATTTATAGAAGACAGATAGAGATAATACCTATCTGCATTTATCGCGTTGCTCATCCCTCTTCTAAGTTCACCTATTTTTAGATAGTCATACTATGCAAGTACACAAGTCCTTATTCTATTTCCAATTCTATGAATTTAACGGGAGAATCTATTTTACTCACTACACTTTGTTCTATGATAATTAAATTCGCATAATATAAGTCAAGTATTTGAATAAAAAAGATTATACAACAAGCTCAACTCATTCATATAATAAAAGAAATTTTAGAAGAGAATGAGCTACTGAATAGCTGTTAATAAGAACTAATAGAAACAGCTATATTACGATTTATATGTTAATTATAATTTTGTTTTAGAAACTTTCCAGATTGACTATCTGCTATTTACAAAAGAATAATTAACTTTGCACCCCACTAAAAGAAATTAGGTAAAAAACTTGATAACAAGTCTTTAAGACCAGTTAAAAGTAAAATAACAACAAAATATATGTTTGTGATGCGATAACCCAGGCACGTTATTTAATAGAAGTATTTAGAATCAAACCTAAATAAAACTATTTTAACAAAGTTCTTTAAGGATAACAAAGAACCTAAAGGGTTAACGACATCAATAAAAATAATTAGGGATAATAAAACAAGACAAAATGAAGAAGGAATATCAAAAGCCATTCACTCTTTTGGTGAAAATGGAGACTGAAGGTGATTTCTTAATGGATAGTGCTCATAGCACTCAACACGAGGGATTCACAAATAGTAATACCACTACCCCTGTAGTTGATGATGGTACTGATGATGACTCACCATTTTAATCAAAAGAGATTAAACTTATCACAAAAACGAATTAAATCAAAAAGAACAAAATGAAACATTTTAAGACATACTTGCTGTGTTTAGGACTTGCCCTCACCACAGCATCATGCTCACAAGACGACTTTGATAGCACTGAGGCAACCAGCGAGAAACTGGTTGACATGAGTTTTATTGCAGGCTCTTCACAGCCTGTTACACGTACTGTACTTGGCACAGACGGCTCAACTGTAACTTGGCAGACTAATGACCAAATAGGTATTGGCTATAAGACAGCCAGGTATCAGAAAACCTATCCTTTCAAAACTCCGACAACGGGAAGTGACGTACGTTTCTGGGGGCAAGCTGATGATCAACCAAACCCCTACTTCATGATGTATCCTTATCAGGAGAATGCAAAGATTGCAGTTAAGAGTAATTCTCAAGCAGAATATCAGTATGACTTCCCTAAGAATCAAAAGGCTGTTGCAGGCAGCTTTGATCCAAAGGCAAATGTTTCTGTTGGTATCATTCCACAGCGTGGAAAACCATTCATTGCATACAATGTTGGCGGACTACTTTGCTTTACCATCAAAGGTACTTCTGACGTAAAGCAGGTTAAATTGCTTGCTGTTGGACAGGAAAATCTTGCAGGTACAATAAATTCAACCATCACTTTTGCTAATGATGGTAAGATTAGTGCTGCCCAAAACAAATTCACTGCAGCTTCTCCAGTAGTAAACCTTACAGCAGAGTCTGGCAGCCTTGAGGAGAATAAGTCATATTACATAGCCCTCCCAGAGCAAAAGCTTTCACAGGGTTTGACACTTATTTTTGTTTTACAGAATGGCAAGGCTATCCTGAAAAAGGTTAAGCAGGAAGTAAATATCCAACGTGCTCAGGTTTATAACCTCGGTGAGATGACACTTGACCCTACTAAAGCTAAGGATTTCATTCTTAAGAATCAGCCTATAATTGATGCTGTCGCTGCAAAAGTTTCAGGTCTGAATAGAAAACCAGACGGCAACTTAGACATTTACGATGGAGACAACCTTGAGAAAATCCTTTCGTACAAGGGAATATTGACAATTACAGATAACGACAAACTCACATCTATTGATGAGCTACAATATTATCGCAATATAACATCTGTATCACTTCAAGGTAACAAAAATCTTGCAGGAGAACTTGATTTTAACAAAAACCCATATTTGAATAATACTATTGTAGTCAGCAATAGCCCATTAGTAACAAAACTTGATATTTCAGGATTGAAAGATCTAAAATTCTTATCAGCTCATCATATGGATGGACTGACAGAAGCGAAAGTGGGTAACAACCCTCAAATGACTACACTTGCGTTATATAATAACAAACTGCTTACTAAGATTGACGCAAGTAATCTTCCTGCTCTGACAACATTGCAAGCGTATAACAATGGGGAACTGACAAACATCAACACTTTAAACTCACCAAAGATAAATTCTATCAATATAAGTGCAACTGGGAAACTGACCCAAATAGAGGGATTATCCGATAAAGATCAACTTGAAAACTTTGTTGCTTGGGGTAATAAGATAGAAAGCTACGACTTTAGCAAAATGACTAAATTGAAGTCTATCAATCTCCTCGGTTCTGCAGTAAAAGAGATAAAAGGATTGGCAGCTGCAGGCACTAACTTAAAAATACTTGAGTTGGGCAGTACGCAGATAAGTTCCTTAGACGTAACCAAGAATACAGAACTGCAAAAACTTAACCTCAGTTATGTTAAAGGAATAACAACATTAGATTTAAGTAATAATACACACTTAACAGAACTAACAACGAATAATTCAGGTATTCGCGAGTTGAAGTTAGGGAGTAAAAACGGATTGAAAAATATAAATGTTTCAAATAGTAAACTCTCATCTCTCGACATAAGTGAAGCTGGGACAATCGAGAATATAGCTGTAGGACTTCAAACTGATGTTACAGGTGATAAACAGATAAAAGTAACAATGACTCAGCAGCAAAAGGATTATTTCGACAGTAAGGGTATAATATTCACAGAGAATATCATAACTAACAATAGTGACAAGAATAAACCAAATAGCAATGTCAAGGTCATAATTAAACAATAATCTGGTTATAATACTTCAAAAGAGAGGATATGTTCATAGGAAAGTGACATATTCTCTCTTTCTTTTATAAACTCAAATTGGTCTTTAAGAACTAAACATTACGGTATAATGAACAGTTCGGGGTTAATATGTGGAGTATTAAAAGCCACAACATTAAGAGACACTTCAACGAAAGAAATGAAAACATTGAACGAGTCAATCTGTATTTTATTTTGTGAGAGAATGTCGAATTTCCCTTTTCAGAGAAATACACATATACTACAATAAAAGTTTAATTTTCTTTTGCTGTCACAATTAACACTTCACACAACCCATCTGTAATCCAATTAGTTATAAGCAAATAGCAGATGACAGAGATGACAGGAAATTTAATTTTGAAGGATTTCCTCTGTCATAGAAAAGCGCATAGATAAAATAAAAAAAGAATAGTCTCTTACATCACAGAACCTTTCTTGGTTATTTGTGGAGGCTCCGCACGCATTGTGTCGATGCTAAGCACCAATGGTGCGGACGGTAAACACGAATAGTGCGGAGGTAGCAATAAAGTCTCAACACAAAGATTAAACAGAAAAACAGACTAACTTTACAATCGCTCACAATCATTTACAAACCACCCCTTATGACAGGAATAGTTGTTAATTCATTCGTTTATTACAGCGAAATTACGTATTTTTGCAGTCAAATCAATATAAGACTATGGTAAGTCAACTGACAAAGACACAGCAGGAATTTCAAGATGTACTCGCCGAGTGCAGAAGTCTTTTTGGGAAGAAGCTCCATGACTATGGTGCTTCATGGCGTATTCTGCGCCCTTCTTCCCTCACTGATCAGCTCTTTATTAAGGCAAAACGCATCCGTTCTTTGGAGATTACAGGTGAGAGTTTGGTGGGTGAAGGCATCCGCCCAGAGTTTATCGCACTGATAAACTACAGTATCGTAGGACTTATCCAGTTGGAAAAAGGCTTTGTCGACAGCGTTGATATGACACCTGATGAGGCATTAGCACTATACGATAGCTACGCAAAGGAGTCATACGAGTTGATGATAAAGAAGAATCACGACTATGGCGAGGCTTGGCGCGACATGCGTGTCAGCAGCTATACCGATCTAATCCTAACAAAGATTGAACGTATTAAGGAGATTGAAGACCTTGGCGGTGCAACGCTTGTCAGCGAGGGTATCGATGCCAATTATATGGATATAATGAACTACGCTGTTTTTGGAGCAATCAAACTACATGAATAAAATAAAGTCCATACTGGTAAACTTCAGCCGTGCCCTACTTGCTTTGACATTCATCTTTTCGGGCTTTGTCAAAGCGATTGACCCTTTAGGTTCGCAATATAAGATTGCAGAATACTTAGAGGCGGTACAGTTGTCGGCTTATATTCCAGACTGGGCGCAATTGATGTTATCTGTCGGACTGGCAGCTATAGAGTTCACCTTAGGTGTGATGCTCCTGCTTGCTATCCGTCGACGACTTGCCAGCAAGCTTTCACTCATCATTATGGTTGTGATGACGCTTGTGACCCTTTGGCTTACTGTAAGCAATCCAATACAGGATTGTGGCTGCTTTGGTGATGCGATTCACCTCACAAACACACAGACTTTCATTAAGAACCTTATACTCTTGATTGCTGCCTTCATCCTTGCACGTTGGCCACTTTATCAGATACGTTTTGTATCAAAAACTAATCAGTGGATTGCTTTCTACTTCACGATTGTCTTTATATTCACGGCATCTATACTGAGTCTTTATCATTTGCCTATCTTCGACTTCCGTCCATATTACATTGGTCAGAATATCAAGAAGGCTATGGAGATTCCTGAAGGTGCCAAGCAGACAACTTACAAGACAACCTTTATTTGTGAGAAAGATGGTGTAACAAAGGAGTTCACAGAGAATGATTACCCATACGATGACTCAACATGGGTATTCAAAGATACACACCAAGAGATACTTGAAAAAGGCTATGAACCCCCTATTCACGACTTCTCTATTACAGACGAGAAGACGGGAGAAGACCTTACTGATAGCATACTAACCAAAGATGGATATACTTTCCTACTCGTAGCCCCAGTATTGGAACGTGCCGACGATAGTAACTTTGGTGAGATTGATGCAATCTATGAATATGCAAAAGAGAATGGTTATGGTTTCTATGGACTCACAGCAAGTACGGATAAAGCCGTTAAACACTGGCGAGATATTACTGGAGCCGAGTATCCTTTCTATACAACTGATGGTACAACGCTGAAAACAATCATCCGTAGTAATCCTGGTTTGGTGCTACTTTACAAAGGTACTATCATCAATAAGTGGAGTCACAATGCCCTTCCTAAGCAGGCAGAGCTGAACGCCCCATTATCACTTATTGAAGCAGGACGTGAACCAGAGAATAAGACATGGACAAAGATTGTCTTGATTCTTATTTGCTATATCTTCCCACTGACACTCCTAATTGTTGCCGACCGCATTTGGTCATGGACACGATGGGTCAGAAAACGAGAGGAATGGTTGAAGCAAAAGGAGGAATGGATATTACAAAAAGAACAATCAAATAAATTATATCAACTTTTAAAACGTAAAAGACAAATGAGAAAGAAAATTGTTGCAGGTAACTGGAAGATGAACGAGACCCTGCAGGAAGGTATTGCATTGGCAAAGGAAATTAACGACTCATTGAAGGCAGAGAAGCCAAACTGTGATGTTGTTATCTGTACTCCATTCATTCACCTTGCAAGTGTTGCACAGGTATTGGACGCAGAGGGTGTTGCTCTCGGTGCTGAGAACTGCGCTGACAAGGAGAAGGGTGCTTATACTGGTGAGGTTTCTGCCGCTATGGTAAAGAGTACTGGTGCACAGTACGTTATCCTCGGTCACTCTGAGCGTCGTCAGTATTATGGTGAGACAGCTGAGATTCTGAAAGAGAAGGTACAGTTAGCATTGGCTAATGGCTTGAAGGTTATCTTCTGCTGCGGCGAGACTCTTGAGGAGCGTGAGGCTGAAAAGCAGAACGAGGTAGTAAAGGCTGAGCTCGAAGGTTCTGTATTCCACCTTTCTGCTGAGGAGTGGAAGAACATCATCTTGGCATACGAGCCAATCTGGGCTATCGGTACAGGTAAGACTGCTACTTCTGATCAGGCTCAGGAGATGTTGGCTTACATCCGCTCAATCGTTGCTGAGAAGTACGGCAAGGAGGCTGCTGAGGAGACATCAATCCTCTATGGTGGTAGCTGTAACGCAAGCAACGCTGCTGAGTTGTTCGGCAAGGCTGATATCGACGGTGGCTTGATTGGTGGCGCTTCATTGAAGGCTGCTGACTTCAAGGGTATCATCGACGCTTGGAAGAAGTAATTCAAAGAAAACTTAAGAGGCTGTATCAAAATTCTACTGGGTCAACAACCATTAGCATATTTGATACAACCTCTATTTCAATTTTTATACACTAAAGAATGAAAAGACTCCTTACAATCATAGTTGTTATGCTGACTGCTGTTGTGGCTGTTAATGCCCAAGGGTCGGTGACGGTATCTCAGAGTGCCGAGATTGACGCATTGGTGAATGGCAAAAAGGCAGACAAGAAAAACAAAAAAGACCGACAGAAAGTAGAGAGTCAAACCGAACCTGCACGTCCAACTATCAAGACACCAGACACAAAACAACTGGTTGTCCCAAAGCTAAACGAGCACAAGCCAGAGATAGCACGACCTGAAAACAACACTTTACAACCTGTCAGAACAAAAATAGTAAAGCGTTTAGTCAGAAAGCCGCACATTCCTACATGGGATGAGATTGAAGATACGCGGATTGTGACCAAACGTGTCAAGAAAGGTGTACAGAAAGTTAGAGGCTTCCGTGTACAGGTGTATAGCGGTGGTAACACTCGCATTGCACACCAGCAAGCGGACAAAGCAGGACAGAAAGCTAAGCAGCTCTTCCCAGAGCAGCCTGTTTACGTACATTTCTATCCACCACGCTGGATGTGTCTTGTTGGTAACTTTACTAACTATGACGCAGCAAAGAAGATTATGCGAACACTCCGAAAAGAGGGCTATCCGCATGCTAATGTCATCCGTATGATGGTGACAGTAAAAACAACACAACCTGTTAATTACTAAGGGTTATCCTACTCTACAATATTAAAGAGAACCCTAACATATACAAATAATCAGAAAGAAAAGTAATATGACTCCTGAAATACCATTCCGTGAAGGATTAGACGAACTTGCCTCACACTACAAGCAGGTACTTACACTCTTAGGAGAAGACCCAGAAAGAGAAGGTTTGGAGAAGACTCCAATGCGTGTTGCAAAAGCAATGCAGGTACTCACACGTGGCTATACACAAGATCCACATAAGGTATTGACCGACGCATTGTTTGAAGAGAAGTACAACCAAATGGTGATTGTGAAGGATATTGACTTCTTCTCTATGTGCGAACACCACATGCTTCCTTTTTATGGCAAGGCTCATGTTGCATATATTCCAAACGGACATATCACGGGATTGAGCAAGATAGCACGTGTAGTGGATATCTTCTCACACCGTCTGCAGGTACAAGAACGCCTAACAGAGCAGGTGATGCAGTGCATCAATGACACCTTGAAGCCACAAGGCGTAATGGTTGTCATCGAAGCAAAGCACATGTGTATGCAGATGCGTGGCGTAGAAAAACAGAATTCTATTACCACAACAAGTGCTTACAGCGGTGTATTTGAATCAAGTAAGACCCGCAATGAGTTCATGGACTTACTGCGTGGTGAGACCAAGAGAATATAGAATAAGCCAAACAATAAATATAAATTTCAAAAGCATGAAAGGGACTATAAGAACCACTGTAGTGGCTATTTGCGCACTTGTAATAACATTGTTTATGGCAAGTTGCTCAAAAGACGACAATAACGAAAAGATAGAGGATAAGAATATAGAACTAACAAAAGAACAATTCCTTGAAGCACGTTCGAAGGTTTTAAATAGTATACCTGGCAGTTACAAAGGTTTAATAAGTGCTGATGCAAAAAATCAGGGGCTTAGTGGTAATATCAAATGGGACATCTATAAAGATGGTATAGTTGTTTGCAAGAACTTTCCTTATGAAGCTCTTGCATTTGGAATATCTACTGAGGACAACAGTAGTGAAGCAACTCAACTTCGTGCAGCATTAATTGAAGTTCCTTTAGCCGACCTTAAGTTTCGTCTTGTAGGCAATCAAGAGTCTAAGGACCCAGCAGATTTATATGCAACTCCACGTATTACTACAAAAATAAAGACCTCTCAGGGTACTTATCAAGTTGATGCTCTGCTACTAAATGATATACTTAATGCACACTATGATATAAAGACATCCAATCTCAAGATGAAATTTATAATCAATAGATTATTTAGACTTATAGAACATCAAGATGGACGCATTGAATATAAACAAGAAAAGAAATTCAGCATACCTGTTGATTTTGAACTAAGAACAATAGAAAAGAAAGAAATACAATGAAGTTTATTTCATGGAATGTAAACGGGCTTCGCGCCTGTGTAGGAAAAGAGTTTGAGCAGCAATTCAAGGACTTGGATGCTGATTTCTTCTGTCTACAAGAAACGAAGATGCAAGCAGGACAGCTTGATCTCAGTTTCCCTGGCTATGAGTCTTATTGGAATTACGCTGATAAGAAGGGTTACTCTGGCACAGCTATCTTCACAAAGCATAAGCCATTGAGCGTGACTTATGGTATTGACATTGATGAGCATGACCATGAGGGGCGTGTGATTACACTTGAGATGGATGACTTCTATCTCGTTACTGTATATACACCGAACTCACAAGATGGACTCCGTCGATTAGAATATCGTATGAAATGGGAAGATGACTTCCAAGCCTATCTTCACAAACTCGATGAGAAAAAGCCTGTTATTGTATGTGGTGACATGAATGTTGCCCATCAGGAAATAGACCTTAAGAACCCTAAGACAAACCATAAGAATGCGGGCTTCACCGATGAAGAGCGTGAGAAGATGACCCAATTACTAAGTAATGGCTTCATCGACACCTTCCGTACCCTTTATCCAGAGCAGGTTACTTACTCTTGGTGGTCGTATCGTTTCCGTGCAAGAGAGAAGAACACTGGGTGGCGTATTGACTATTTCCTGATCTCAGAACGTCTAAGAGACCGCCTCGAAGATGCTAAGATTCATACAGAGATTATGGGAAGCGACCACTGTCCTGTGGAAATTATCTTGAAATAAGACAATCACATGCACGCCCAGATAAAGACACTACTCTTGATGGCTGCTGTCATGGCAGCCATCATTGTCTATGCTGTTATCCCAACTGAGATAACAATGGGCAGCTATACCATCCGCAAAATAACACTTGCCAACCTTAGCCAACCAATCGTTGAAAAGACAAAACAAACAAAACAGACCGTAAAGAAGGTGCGTCGTAACCAGACAATCCTCTTTATTGGAGACTCAATGGTAGAAGGTCTTTCGCGTCGGTTAGGCGATTACGCAGGTGAAAATGGACATAAACTATATACCGTCATTTGGTATAGTTCTTCTACAGAGCGTTGGGGAACAACACATACGTTAGAGCATTTCATTGCAGAATACAAGCCAACATACGTTCTTATCTGTTTGGGTAGCAATGAACTCTTCATCAACGACCTTGCCATTCGTACACAATATGTACAGCAGTTGGTGAAGAAGTTAGATAACATACCCTTCGTATGGATTAGTCCTTCCACGTGGAATGGCGACACAGGCATCAATGATGTCATAAAGGAGAATGTCGGAAAAGGACGTTTCTTCGATAGTCGTAACCTCAAACTCGAACGAGGTAGCGACCATTATCATCCTACATGGGCAGCAGCTGCCTACTGGATGGACACTGCAGCTAAGTTTATAGGGAGTAAGGAATGTGCTAACCCACTACAACTCAATAAGCCAAAAGCCCATCATAAGGCAACAAAAACAAAGCTTTTGCAACCATCCTTTGAAGGCTATTAAATAGAATCTGAGCACCACACAAACAACTAATAAATGGTAAATATAACACAGTTGACGACCGCCTTATTTGAATTCTTGTCTACACAAGACAAGAACTGGTCGCTGTGTACATTTCCATTTATGGTTTCTTTCCTCATTTTCTTCGCCATATACATAGGATTAAACCGCTATCGCCAAACATGGACAAAGGCATACGTCATAGCTTTTAGTCTTTTCTTTGCTTTCAAAGCGAATGGAGTTTTGATGTGGCTATTGCCCATTGTTACGATTAGTTCATGGTATCTCACTTGCTTTATGATGCGTTTAAAGCGTGGAAAAGTGCGTAAAATTGGACTTGCCATTGTCATCCTAACTGAGTTGTTACCCCTACTCTACTACAAATACTCAAACTTCACACTTGAGATTTTCCACGAACTCTTACACAGTAACTTCACACCAGAGAAGATGTTGCTACCTGTCGGTATCTCATTCTTCACCTTTCAAGCTATCAGTTACACCGTTGACATCTATAAGGGACGCTATCCTAAGACGGCAGAACTGATTGACTATGCTTTCTATCTTACTTTTTTCCCACTCCTTATCGCTGGTCCTATCACCCGCGCTGAAGTATTGCTCCCGCAGGTTCAGACACCCAAAGACAACGTCAACGATAACCTTGTCTATAAAGGTTTATGGCTGATTATCTGCGGACTGATAAAGAAAGCCCTCATCGCCGACTATATTGCACAATACAATAACATTGTTTTTGATGCGCCAGCAAGCCAAAGTGGCTTTGGTAATTTAATGGGCGTATTAGGCTTTTCAGTTCAAATCTACTTCGATTTCTCGGGCTACAGCGACCTTGCCATAGGTGTTGCAGCCCTAATGGGATACGAACTAAAAGACAACTTCAGATTTCCTTATCAGAGTCTGAACCTCACAGAGTTCTGGCATCGTTGGCATATTGCCCTCTCAACATGGTTCCGCGACTATCTTTACATTCCATTAGGAGGTAACAGAAAAGGCGAACTTCACACCTATCTCAATAGCTTCTTAGCCATGATTGTAGCTGGGTTATGGCATGGTGCATCGTGGATGTTCATTGTTTGGGGTGTGCTACACGGCTTTGGCTTGGTTATTCATAAGTTCTGTCGAAACAATGGACTGGATAAGATACCAGACAATAAATACACTAAAGGAATCAGTTGGTTTATAACATTTAGCTATGTTTCCCTTGCATGGATATTCTTCCGTGCAGCGGATATGACGACTGCTACAACATTAATCGACAATATCCTGCACAACATAAGCCTCGCAGATGCCTACACCTTCCTAATGGAATACCCATTATGGCTTGCCGTAGTGCTGATAAGTTTAGAACTTCATAGCATCCGAGAGGCTGATTACAACTGGCTGCAAAGTAAGTTTATAAATTCTTCATGGCTCATAAAGCTATGTATCTTTGCTGTTGTTATGCAGTTAGTTATTAATCTTAGTCATCATAGTATCCAACCTTTTATCTACACACAATTCTAAGTAAAGGTCATCCAATACTGATATAACAACTTACAACAGATTCTTGTAGCTTTTAAACTTCCAATAAGCAATCAACCTGCAAGCATTAATCGACTCTGAACCATCTCTTTATTGACAATCACATCTACATCTGTTTGTTTGGTGCGAAGCCTCCGCACCATTGGTGCTTACCATCCGCACCACACGTGCTAAGGCTCCGCACGACTCTTATTGGAAGTGTAAAGTGAGGGGAAGGTTATATCTACAAGCTACAGGTTTACCGTTATGTATTGCAGGTTTCCAACCTCTTAATAATTGAAGTGCAGCAGCAAAACTGCGGTTCAACTCAATATTATTTACCGTTAGAAAGACTATATCTTTCAAGGAACCATCCGTATCAACAATAAAAGAGGCATAAGTTCTCCCCACAGGAGTTGTTGCTGGGCTAAGTCCTGTATAGGAAATATTCTGCCCAATAGCCGCAGCTAAATTTCCATCAAACTGTGGCAATATTTCTGGGAAGACAGAATCAGGTGATAAAGAGACATATACAGCCTCATTAGGAAGTTTCTTAGTGCCTGCATAAGATAATGACTGTTTCTGCCACTTCTTAAAACTCTTAGAGAAAAGCACATCTACCATATCATTACTTACTTCTGAATAAACTCCTCCACCGTTATCAACACCAAGGTCGAAACGTATATTCTGTCCTATCAGTGCAAACTGATTGGGTAGAATATCCCAATTTATAGAGTCCTCAGTATGCGTATTTGCCGTATAATCTAACAGTTCATAAAACTGATAACGAACGTTAGGATCCTGCCACATACGTGTCTGATTAAACACATCATTCTGCGTTAAGACTTTCTTATTAATAAGGTCAAAGGTAAAATAAGAATGCTTTGCCGTAATGACACTTGTTGCATTACGCTCCTCCAAGCGGGCAAGAAAAGAAATATATCTGCCTGGCTCCAACCAAAGACATCTTAACCCCATATCATAAAAACGCCTTTCAGCACCCGCATCATCCTTTATCGCTCGCACTTCTTTACCTAACGAAGACTCAAACTGCTTCCAGCCAGCCGCATAACTATCAGAGGGTTGACCAAAGAAAAAGGATGTAAGATAATGCTGTAATTCTGGCAAAACAGAGCCATCTAACCCCTTTGGCCATTCGAAATCATTAGAGATAATCGTCAGCGTATTGCCCTTTTCATAGAGGTGACGGGATGACTCATAAAGCATGGCATCCTTAGACGCAACAGTTCCTGCCGACTGTGCGAAAGCCACAAGGCTTACGAACAGTGACAGGAACAAAGTATAAAGTCGGTTAATCATAATTTCATAAATGTTGTCTGCCGCTTCTTACTTGTCTTATGACCTTTTGGCGTAAAAGTATCATTGAGTTCCATCACTCCAGAGAAGCTAATAGTTTCTTTCCCACTCGGATTAACTACAAGCGAAACAGTGGCATTATTGAATACTTCAAGAACAATCTGGTAGCTCTCAAAATCGCTACGTGTTGTCATAAAGATGCGACGTCCGTCCTTCATTGGCTCTTCCTTATAACTCGTCAGAGGCTCAACAAGCGTCAAGCCGCCACCACGTCCGTAAGGAACATGATAGACTCTGCCAAAGTAAGGAAGGAAAAGACCAACAGAATCACCGCTTACCTCCATTCCCCATTCATTCTGCAAATAGACAGCAGGACCACGCATAGGATACATTCGGTCTACAAATATACGGTAACGATGTTCTGCCAAGTGAGCCTTCACAGCAGCTGTACGCAACTGTTCCATCTTCTCCTTTGGTACAGGATTACCCTCTGAGTCATAATAAGTTGTAGCACAGCCCACTATTAGAACAGCTACAAAAAGAAATAAAACTAAACGTTTCATTGCATACCTCTCTTTCTTTTAAGTCGTTATAGTATTTTTCTTTCTACTTTACAAGTGTTAGAACAATGTTTACACAAAGTTGTGAAGATTCTTATAGTCTACTGTTCAGCCTAAAGAACAGTTCTTATACTATTCAATCTTCTCAATCTTTGGAGCCTCCATCTTCTCAATAGAAGGTGCTGCCTGCTTAGCAGGAAGTTCTGAAGATGGAGTAATGTCTGGAGCAGGTGCAGCAATAGGAGCATCGTATTCATTAGAATGCACCTTATCAGAAGCCTCCTTCCCCTTATCTTCTTTTCCCGCCTTAGCCTTTTCAGCCTCAGCAGCTTTCTCCTCATCAGTCATCAAATCTTCTTTTGAAGGCTTCATATTAGGCCATAAATAATTACCTACAATATCTATTGTATCTACATCTGCATTACGCTTCTGTACCTCTTCCTGCTCTTGTTCCGTCATAGGACCATCATTGGAAGACACAATAAAATTATAAATTAAGCCCAAGAATACGAGGACAACCAGTACACAAAGAGCTTTAAAGGTCAGCGACTTTGTGAATTTACGCTGCTTATTCTGATTTGACATAGTCTTGTTATTATTCTGTTCTATTAAGAAATAATTTATACTTCACGGAGAAACACAATCGGTACATTCTCCTTCTATCTTCTGCAAAGATAAACATTTAAAAGGAGAATGTACCGAAAGGATAGTAAAAAACTGCTTATTTCTTACTGAAAACACTTAAATCATTATTGATTCTTTGGTTTTCAATATTGTTCAAGTTTACTCCTTGATACGGATAAGAGCATTAGCAAGGATGGCTGTAAGACCTCCTGTGGTGATACCACTTGAGAAAATGTTCTTGATGATATCAGGCATTTTGTCAAGAATACCAGGCACCATCTCTACACTCAGACCCATTGCAAAACTGATAGCCATAACCAACACTGCTTTACGAGTAATCTCAGTAGAAGCTATGATACGAATACCTGCTGCAGCAA
This sequence comes from Prevotella melaninogenica, assembly GCF_003609775.1. NCBI lineage: Bacteria > Pseudomonadati > Bacteroidota > Bacteroidia > Bacteroidales > Prevotellaceae > Prevotella > Prevotella melaninogenica. Next base: position 618,231 of record NZ_AP018049.1, on the reverse strand, counting down.
CTGTACCGAACATCAACAAGGTTGCACCACCCAGTACAGGGTCAGGGATAAGTGAGAACACCTTACCAACAACAGGGAAGAGTCCTAAAAGTACCAAAGCACCTGCAATAAAATAACCAACATAACGGCTGGCAACACCTGTAAGCTGTATCATACCATTGTTTTGGGCAAAGATTGAGTTTGGAAAACTATTGAAGACAGCAGCCAAGAAAGAGTTGAAACCATCTGCGAAAACACCTCCCTGCGCTCTCTTCATAAAGACAGGACCCTCAACAGGTTCACCAGAGATGAGCGAATTGGCTGTAATATCACCAAAAGCCTCAACTGCTGTTACTAAATAAATAAGTCCAATACCAATGATGGTACCCAAATCAAAGTTCAAACCATATTTAAAAGGAACTGGAACATTTAGACTCTCACCACCAGTAAGGTTTGAGAAGTCTATCATCTTCAGTGCATACGCTGCTATACAACCAATCAACAAACCCAACACAATAGATGCCATACGTAGGAAACGATTGTTTGAACGATTGAAGAAAATGATGCTAACCAATACGAGTAAAGCAAGTCCAAGGTTCTGCAATGAACCGAATGTACCACCATCAACAGCGGCTTGACCACCTCCGCAAGAGTTAATACCAGCCTTAATAAGACACATACCGATGAGGGAAACAACGATACCTGATACCAATGGTGTGATAATCTTACGTGTGTAAGGCAAGAGACGACTCACAATCATCTCTACAGCAGATGCAACAAGACAGGCACCAAAGATATAACTGAGTCCCATCTCTACATTCATCTTGCCATTAACCATACCCAGCATACCTGCACCAATAATAGGACTGATAAAAGAGAAAGAGGTTCCTTGGATACAAAGAAGACCAGCTCCAATCGGACCAAACCTACGACACTGAATAAAAGTAGCCAATCCTGACACGAAGAGAGACATTGACACAAGGAAACCAGTGGTATCCAAATCAAATTTCAATGCTGAACTAATAATGAGTGGTGGTGTGATAATGGCCACGAAGATTGCCAACAGATGCTGCAAAGCAGCAAAAATAGTTTCACGAATTGGTGGACGATCATTCAGACCATAGATAAGTTCCTTAGACTTTTCCATTCTTTTTGTTATTTAAAACGATATAATAAAGGTAAGATGTTATTCTTTACTGAAATAAGAGGGTAGCTTTGGTAGTTCCAAAGTACAGCATCATCTTTCTTAAAAGTTAGTTCTACGCCTCTTAAAGAGTAATCTCAATGCTTTAAAGAAGCGTTTGCATTAAAGATGATTACCATATAAAACAAGAAAGGTGGGCACACAAGCCCACCTCGTTTATATTTCTCTCATTTTAATCTCACAGTTTTCAAGCGACTCAATGATAGCCAAACTCTCACAGCGAACACCTGCTGCTTCAATCGCATCACGACCATGTTGGAATGCTTTTTCTATGATAAAGCCCATACCAACTAACTCTGCACCTGCCTTCTTGCAAAGGTCTATCATTCCTTTTGCTGCATTACCATAAGCCAAGAAGTCGTCGACAAACAGCACCTTATCACCTTCACCCAAGTATTCCTTCGATATTACGACATGATACTCTCTTTGCTTGGTAAATGAGAAGACGCTTGTTGAAAGCATATCGCCCATTGTCGAAGGCTTTTTCTTCTTCGCAAAGACCACAGGAAGGTCGAGAAGAAAGCCCATCATAATGGCAGGAGCAATGCCACTCGCTTCAATTGTGATAATCTTGTTGATTTCCGTTGATGCATAACGGCGGATAAACTCCACACAAATCTGCTTCATCAGATTAGGGTCCATCTGGTGATTAATAAACTTGTCTACCTTCAAGATACCATCTGGGAAACACTTTCCATCCTTAAGGATACGGTCACGTAATGCTTTCATTGTGCAATTAATCGTTTGTCTGTTTCGAGAATTAATTGCCTACAAAAGTAGTAAAAATCTCAAATATAACGTACATAAACGAAGGTTTTTCTACTCCTTAACCACATAAAAGTTGATAATCACCGATTAATCCACGCCATTACAAAAAGTTTTAGTACTTTTGCACTCGTTTGTCGGTAGGAGAAAAGTTCTCTCTTCCGACGTTTTCTTTAATTATATTTATGTACAAACCAACATTTCAAAAGCGCAGCGTTCTGAAGTTCAAACACTTCACCAACCACGGCTATTCGCTCTTTTCTGTTCTTGGGAAAGAGGTTCTGATTGGTGTGCTGAGCGTCGCTACCTTACAAAATGCTACTGCCAAAGGCATTAGCGTTGAGACAGAGAAGGCAGAGACAGACTCAACTATCACTAACCGAGGCGTGATGATGGAGGAAGTGAGCGTAACAGGAACGCGAGCACCGCTGACAGTTAGTCAGCAGGCGAGAATGGTAACTGTACTGAGTCGTGAGGATATCCAGGCGGCACCAGTACAAAGTGTAAACGATTTGCTAAAGTATGCCGTCGGTGTTGACGTCCGACAGAAAGGACCTTTAGGTGCCTTGACTGACGTAAGTATCCGTGGTGGCAACTCAGAACAAATCACTGTCCTCCTTAACGGTATCAATATCTGTGATGCACAGACTGGACACAACTCCTTTGATTTCCCAGTTGACATCAGTGAAATCGAACGAATAGAAGTCCTCGAGGGTCCAGCAGCCCGCGTTTATGGTACATCTTCGTTATTAGGTGCTATAAACATCGTAACCAGAACTCCACAAAAGACAAGTCTTTCTGCCCATATTGAAGGTGGCTCCTACGGCTATCTCAGTGCTGGCATACGTGGAAACATTGCTTCAAAAGACCGTTGGAACAATCAGCTATCAGCGTCTTACACGCGCAGCGATGGTTATCTTCGCAACAAAGCGGGTAGCCTCAACGCTGATTATCGCACTGCAAAAGTCTTCTACCAAGGTAATTATACGGATGAAGACATTGCCGTACGCTGGCATACTGGCATGAGTCTGAAAGACTTTGGCTCAAATACTTTCTACTCTGCAAAGTTCGACGACCAGTTTGAACACACCTTTAAGACCTTCACTGCCATCCAAGCAGAGAACCTACGTGGACGCTTTCACATCCGTCCTTCTATCTACTGGAACCGCAGTATGGACCGCTTTGAACTCTTCCGTGGCGCAAGTAACAAGTATCCTTTCAACTATCACCGCACTGATATCTATGGTGTAAACCTCAATGCTTACTTTGATTGGACACTTGGACGTACAGCCTTCGCTGCAGAACTACGCAATGAAGACCTCGTAAGTGGTAATCTTGGCGAGCTACTCTCTCGTCCAAAGCATATCCATGGAACAGACAGAGACTATACAGTTGGGCTGAACCGCACGAACATTCAGTTTGTCCTTGAACATAATATCATCCTTGACCGCTTCACACTGTCAGCTGGTCTGACCGCTGTCAAGAACAGTCAAGCAGATATGCCAATGCGTGTTTATCCTGGAGTTGATGCAAGCTATCGTATAGGAAACACTTGGAAGATTTACGCTTCCTACAATACATCCCTCCGTATGCCGTCAGTCACCGAGCTATTCTACTCTGTTGGCGGTCATAAGGCAGATAAACACCTTCGCCCAGAAGAACTCTCTGCATTTGAAACTGGTGTAAAATACGATAACAAAGGTATTACTGCAAAGGCAAGTCTATATTGGAACAACCACAAGAACCTCATCGACTGGATTAGTGACGGCACATTGGATGCTGACGGAGCTTTGATATGGAAGAGTGTGAACTTTGGAAAGATAAAAGACTTTGGAGCCGAAGCATCACTCGACTTTAATCTCCATCAACTTCTTCCAAGCCAAAAGTTCTTTAAGAAGTTTGGGGTTGCTTATAGCTATATCCACCAAGAGAAGGTTGACGAACAGGGCTATGTGAGCAAATATGCTTTGGAATATCTAAAGAATAAGTTTGTTAGCAATCTTCAACTAAACCTCTGGCAGCATCTTGACCTTGGTTTCTACTATCGCTTCCAACATCGTATGGGAAACTATATTGATACGAATAACCAACGACAAAGTTACAAGAGCTATGGCGTTGTTGATAGTCGTATGAGTTGGAATGCAAAGAAGTGGACTGCATACGTTGAAGCAAACAACCTATTTGGTGCCCATTACGTTGACTATGGCAATGTTCCACAGCCAGGCGCATGGGTCGTTACAGGTATAAGTTTCAACCTATAATGAATTATTTTCATGAAAATAAATATTTTTCTTCACGATAATAAATATTTACTTTCATACAAAAAAAGAATTATCATCACGTAAATAAATCATTATCTACGTGATGATAATTCTTTTATAAATAATCAGTCGGAGCCGTAAAGACATTCATTTTACATCCCGAAGACCATCAATTAGAATCTATCTTACGTTGACTGCAACACCACGACGTTGCATATCATCTGTCAATGGACGAACACGTGTGAGGAACTCCTTATAACTTCTACGTTCTGGTACACTCCAACCAGCTTCAGCCAAAGCGGCAGCACGTGGGAATGCTTGATAATAAATTCGTTCTGTAGAGTTAATACATTCACTCCAAAGTGTTCCACTCACACCAAGCAGATTATCACTTACAAAGATGCTATCCTGCCCCCATGCTGGGTCAAGACGATAGGTCTGTTCAAGTGTTGTAACTGGCATACCCCAGTTCTTCTCTGGCATATCACCCCGCTGCTGAGGATAGTCTAAGTAGCAGTGCTCACCCGGACAAAGCATAATCTTCGCCTTATTCCGGACGGCAGCATCAATAGCTGTCTTCGTCAGACCATGTCTCCATGCGTAAACAACGCATCCCGGCTGAATAGTCTTAAACTCCTGTTCATACCAATACATTGGTGTCTTTCCCAAAGACTGAAGTTTGTTAATTACTCGATCAAAGAGGTATTGCTGCAATTGCCAGTTCTCTGTATAGCCTTCCTTCTGCTTCAATGCCGTACAAGCAGCACAGTCAGACCATGCACCCAATGGTGGCTGACCAGCCTCATCACCGCCCAAATGAACGTATGGAGCAGGGAACACATCGGCTAACTCTGTCAGGACATTATCGAGGAACTCATAAACAAATGGCTCTGCAGGACAAAGCAACTCATTGCTCACACCACAAGTCAAGCGAATTGGCACAGGCTTCTTAGCGCAAGAGAGCTGTGGAAAGCAGTGAACAGCAGCTACCTCATGCCCTGGGAGTTCAATCTCTGGAATCACCATAACATGATACTGGGCTGCGAAACGAACCAATTCGCGCATCTGGTCTTGTGTATAATAACCGCTGATACGCTCTGGCATATCATCCATACCGACACGGTCAGAACCCTTCTCGACAAGTTCTGGATATTTCTTTATCTCTATACGCCATGCCTGATCGTCTACAAGATGAAGATGAAGTGCATTAAACTTATAACGTGCCATCTCAACGACAAAGCCCTTCAAATCTTCAAATGGAATGAAATGACGCACTGGGTCAACCATCAACTCACGAATTGCCGTACGTGGTTGGTCCGCGATAAAGAGTGCAGGTATCTTCGTAGAACGTGCCGAAACACCATTACCAATACAGAGTTGTTCAAGTGTCATCAGTCCGTTAAACACTGCCGTAGCTGTACGTCCCTTGATAGTTACTCCCTTATCATTTACCTGCAAGGTGTAAGCCTCATCATTTGTAAGCGACTTATCAAGTGCCAAACGCACCATCGAACCAGTTTTACGTCCCTTCTTATATGCTGTTCGCTCACCAAGAATGCGCTCAGCTTGCATCTTTTCATTACCCAATTCGGGTGAAGCTTCTACCCCTACAACATCTTGCCATTTGAGAGGAAGATTATTTTTATAGACTTCTAATTTGAGAGGACGAGGTACAAGAATATTCTCTGGATCGCATACATTCTCCAACTTTGGACGTGCAAAGAAATTACGCCAGCCCGGTGCGTTACGATATGCCTTCTTTGCTTTTGCAGGAACGACAAGTTTCACACGGCTAAGGTCTATACCATCAAAAGCATTGTCAGCACAAACTGGAGGCACTGATGCCGAAAGACGAACTTCACGGAGTCCACTACAATTAGCAAAAGCGAATGCCCCTATGCGTGTAGAGCCATCAAACACAAGTTCTGTCAATTGCTTACAACTATTGAAAGCAGAAGCATCTACCACACGTGTAGTTGCAGGGAAATGTAGTTTTCCACCTATTCCGTCACAAGCAAAGAACGCTTGCGTACCGATAGAATCAAGTTTTGGAGGGAGTGTAAGTGATGTAAGACGATGACAAGAGTGCATCGCATTGCGAGGAATCACTTTACAGTCTGTCTGTGAAAGGTCAAGTACAGTCTCATTCACATTTACATCTCGCAAAGTTCTGAAATTCTGAGCATTAGCTGACTGACCTAACAAAAGACAAGCGAAAAGCATTGATATGCCTTTCCCCGCATATCTTCTCCAAGATGGGAAGCTATTTAGCACATTTTTTTTATAAATAAACTGTAGAGAATTCTCCAATAGATTTGCCCAAGAGGTTACGCTCATTGTAGCCATTTTCTTCATTTGTTTTAATTACGTAATACAATAGATTTTGGTTTTATCATCCCAATAGAGTAGGCAAAGATACAAATAAGATTTGAGATAAAAACATTTTCTATCGGCATACTTCTTAAACACAAAGGGTATTGTTCGTTTCAGTCTATAATACAAAGAAGATTGTTAACCCTACATTATCACTCGTGACACGCTTTCTTTCCACCATGGTATAAGATGTAAATAGTCCTTTTCTCACTACATATAGTAGGCTTTTTGCGAGGCTATAAACTGTCCGCACCATTGGTGTTCACCATGCGCACCATTGGTGCTAAGCCTCCGCACAATTGGTGCTAAGCCCCCACACATTGAAAAGAAAGGAAAGAAAGGATTTATTATTGTCCACTCTCAACATGGAGTAAAGGCACATGTGACATAAAGTAGGTCATCAATCTGATTCTTATCAACAAAAAAAGAGGCCATAATAGCCTCTTTTGTAATTACATTTCAGTGTCGGGATGACCAGGCTCGAACTGGCGACCACTGGTCCCCCAGACCAGCATTCTAAACCTACTGAACTACATCCCGTTGCTTTTAAAGCAATGCAAAATTAGTTACTTTCCACCGTATTAGCAAACTTTTGGACTTCTTTTTCTCTTATCCCAAGTTTATTTTGTACTTTTGTCCTATTATAAATCTGCACTAAATACACATGCAATACATCATAACTTGCCCCAAACCTATTGATACTTCTATCACGCTTCCAGCTTCAAAAAGTATCAGTAACCGTGCACTGATTATTCAAGCACTAACAAAGGGAGGAATGATACCAGAAAATCTATCGGATTGCGATGACACAGAGGTTATCATCCATGGGTTAAACAAGCAGTCGGATATTATCGACATTAAAGCAGCAGGCACGGCTATGCGCTTTATGACAGCTTATCTAAGTGCAACTAATAGCGAAAATACAATCACTGGAACGGAGCGAATGAAACACCGTCCGATTGGTATTCTTGTAGATGCACTGCGTGATTTAGGGGCAGAAATTGAGTATGTTGGCGAAGAGGGGTTTCCCCCACTCCACATACGTGGCAAACAACTTGAAGGAGGGACACTGGAGATACCAGGTAACGTCAGTTCGCAATATATTTCTGCACTGCTGATGATTGCGCCTATTCTGACAAAAGGATTAGAACTAAAGTTGACGGGTAACATTATTTCTCGACCTTACATAGACCTCACATTGCATCTTATGCATGAATTTGGTGTATCGGCAGAATGGACAGACTTTGACACGATTAGTGTGAAGCCGCAAGCCTATCAGCAACGTGCCTATACGATAGAAAGTGATTGGAGCGCAGCAAGCTACTGGTATGAGATACTTGCTCTGGCTGATGACACTGTTTCAAAAGTGACATTACAGGGACTGAAAGATGGCTCACGACAAGGTGACTCGGCTGTGCGTTACATCTTCTCACTATTAGGAATAAAGACAAGTTTTAAGGATAAAGATTCTAATGGCTTACCGGAAGCGATATTGACACGCCATTCACGAATGCTGAATAGAATGGAGTATGACTTTACCAACCAGCCAGACTTAGCCCAAACACTCATCGCAGTGTGTCCATTATTAGGAATACCCTTTCGTTTCACAGGTTTAGGCAGTCTGAAGATTAAAGAGACTGACCGTATTGAAGCTATGAAGAGAGAGATGGAGAAGTTAGGCTATATCCTCTATGATGAGAATGGAACAGAGCTTTCGTGGAATGGTGAACGCTGTGAACCAATGGCAGAACCCATCATTGAAACCTACGAAGACCATCGAATGGCAATGTCGTTTGCACCACTCGCTATCAAATTGGGTGAGATACGTATCAATAACCCAGAAGTAGTGTCTAAGTCTTATCCCCTCTATTGGGACGATTTGCGCAAAGCGGGCTTCCATATACAACAAGTGGATTAACCAACTCCTTGGAGCCGCTCAAACAATAAAATTGAAGTTCAAACAATAAAATTGAAGTAAAGAATGGATATATTTTTCATTGGTATAGGTTCTCTTTTAATCTTAGCGATTATTGCAGCTATAGCAACAAAGCTCACCAAGAAGAAAGAAGGTGAGCCTGATGTAGTTATGCCGACATCTGGCGATTGTTCTTCTTGTGATGGAACAGACGATAAATGCGAACAGGTATGTATGATGGAGGCTGCTGTGAAAGGCGTAGAATACTATGATGATGAAGAACTTGATCGTTTTCGTGGTAGGCCGTCTGACCAATATACAGATGAAGAGGTTGAAGAGTTTGCTACTATTCTCTATACAATGCAGCCCCATGAAGTGAAAGGTTGGAACAGAAGCCTTATCCTTCGAGAAATCAATCTACCAAATCAAATTAAAGATGAGTTGATAGCAATGATAGAAGGTTAAGCTTGTTATCTGTATTTATCTCCACTTTTAAGACGCTTACTTCAGAACAGAACATCAAAGAAAACGTGAAGAAAAGAATATTAAGACATATTATCCTCTCTCTGTTGGCAATCAGTGTACTAACTATAATCAGTTGCTCAACAAAGAATAACACCTCGCAAACGCGCTGGTGGCATGCCTTCAATACACGCTATAATGTCTACTATAACGGTGCACAAGCTTATATTGATGGCTCATTGGAGAAGGAGAAGGGAAATAAAGATAACTTCACTGAACTCATTCCACTCTATACTGTCGGCAATAAGAATAGTCGTGATATTGGAAAGGGCAACTTTGATAGAGCGATAGAAAAGGCAGAGAAGGCTATTGCAAAGCATAGTATCAAGAAAAGACCGGAGTGGACAAAGAGTAGACGAAAGACTGAAAAGGACATAGAATGGCTATCACGCCGTGAGTATAACCCCTTCCTATGGAAAGCGTGGATGCTCATGGGACGTTCACAATTCCACAAAGGAGCCTTTGAGGAAGCGGCTGCAACCTTTGCTTATATGAGTCGTATCTACAAAGGACAACCTGCTATTTATGGAAAAGCAAGGGCTTGGTTGGCTAAGTGTTACATAGAACAAGACTGGCTCTATGACGCAGAGGATATCATCCGTAATATGCAACGCGACTCTTTGGACTGGCGAGCTGTGAAAGAATGGGACTATACTTATGCTGATTATTACCTCCACTCAGGTGAGTTGGAAAAGGCTGTTCCTTATCTCCAAAAGGTTATCAAGCATGAAATGCGTAAGAAGCAGAAGGCTCGTGAACTGTATCTGCTTGGACAGGTATTGGCTTCACTTGGCAGAAATGAGGAAGCCTACAAGACTTTCCAACGTGTTATTCGCACCAATCCTCCCTACGAATTGGAGTTTAATGCACGTATTGCTCAGACAGAAGTTACCGCTAAGGGGCAGACCAAGAAGATGATTAGTAAGCTCAAGCAAATGGCTGCTTCGGACAATAACAAGGAGTATCTTGACCAAGTGTATTACGCAATGGGTAACATACACCTTGCTGCACGAGATACGCTTGCAGCTATTAATGCATACGAGCAAGGCAATAAGAAGGCTACAAGAAGTGGTATTGAGAAAGGCGTATTACTGCTCCACCTCGGTGATCTCTACTGGGAAAAAGAGCGCTTTGGAGATGCTAAACGATGCTATGGAGAAGCTATTGGATTGCTTGACAAGGACCGTAAAGACTACGAGCAACTATCTGAACGTTCTAAGATATTAGACGAGTTAGCTCCTTATACGGATGCTGTACAGCTCCAAGATTCGCTTCAGTATCTTGCAAAATGTTCTGAACAAGAGCGCAATGCTGCTATTGATCGTGTCATCACAGCACTCAAAAAGAAGGAAAAGGAAGAACGAGACTTGCAGACTGCATTGAATAATGGACAACAGCAAGGTATGGATGGCGACTTTGGAAATAATAACCTTGGGACGCCTAAGCCTATAAATAACAGACAACAGCAAGGAAGTACGTGGTATTTCTATAACCCAACAGCAGTTCAACAAGGTAAAACTACCTTCCAACAACTATGGGGTAAACGAGAGAATGTTGATAACTGGCAGCGCATTAATCAAAGTGTTGTGGGCAGAGTAGGCAATACCAATATGCCTATTGAACTTACGGAGCAACAAAGGGACTCTATCATGCGTGCTGAAGCACGTCAGGATTCTATCAAACAAGCGGCTGATTCTCTCAAGAACGACCCCCATAAACGTGAGTATTATCTATCACAAATACCTTTCACTGCGGAACAGTTGGAGGCAAGTAACAAGATTCTCGAAGACGGATTGCACCATTCTGGCGTCATCTTTAAGGACAGACTTGACAACCTTCGGTTAGCAGAAAAGGCGTTGCGACGTGTGAGTGACAGCTATCCTGACTATGAACAGATGGATGATGTGTACTATCATCTCTATCTACTCTATATGCGTAAGAACGAACCACAGGTAGCAGAGAACTATGTTACACGCCTAAGTCAGAAGTTCCCAAAGAGCAAGTGGACTGCTCTCCTTACCGATCCGTACTACAAACAGAATCTTCGTTTTGGCGTACAGATAGAGGACTCTCTCTATGCAGCAACCTACGAAGCCTTCAAACAAGGCCGATATAGCGAGGTAGCTGGTAATACTCGCATCTCTGATTCACGCTTCCCAATGGGTGCAAACAGGGATAAGTTCCTCTTCATTGGAGGATTAGGTAAGTTGAACAATGGCGATCCTACGGGTTGTGTCAACGATATGAAGGAGGTTGTTAAGAACTATCCAAGCAGCCGAATCAGCGAGATGGCAGGTATGATTGTCAATGGTGTGCAAGCTGGTAAGAAACTGCGTGGCGGTAAGTTTGACCTTGACGACATCTGGAACTATCGTGCAAACGTAATGAAAGATAGCGATAGCATACAACAAGCTAAGCTTTCTTCAGAGCGTGACATAGACTTTAAGTTCCTGCTTGTCTACCATCCAGACTCCCTGAAGGAGAACAAGTTGCTATTTGAATTGGCACGATTCAACTTCACAAACTTCCTCGTTCGTAACTTTGAAATTGAGATAGAAGACCTCAATGGTTTACATCAAATGCAGGTATCGGGCTTCCGTAGCTTTGATGAGGCTTATCAATATGCACGCCAACTATTTGCATCACAGGCTGTAGCACAGCAAATGGGTAAGAGTACCAAGGGCATCATTATCAGCGATAAGAACCTTAAACTGATAGGAACAACCTATAGTTACAAGGACTACGAGGCATTCTATGCAAAGCATTTTGCCCCATTAGTAGTGACACAAAGATACTTACTTAGTGAGCCTGCTGAGGTTGCAACACCGCGTGAACGTGACATACAGCAAGAGATTGAACAGAAACATGCAAATGATCCTGACCTCTATCCTGATACACAAGACGTACCTGTTGACAACACGATGACTATCCCATTGGAGGAAGCCAAGCCAACAAAGACAGAACAAAAGGTGATTGAACAGAACACTAACACCTTTGAGATTCCAGTAGAGGATAAGAAGCCTATTGTAGAAGATAAGAAACCTGCAACTGAGAAAAAGCCAGTAATAGAAGAAAAGAAGCCTATAATGGAGGAGAAAAAGCCTATACTGGACGACAATAGCACCTACTTCATACCAGAGGAGGAACCTGCAAAGCCAACTACTCCTATGACACCAGCTAAGCCTACAGTACCAACGAGTCCTAACAAGACGGCTAAGCCTGTTGTACCAGCTAAGCCTACAACTCCAGTAGCACCTGCAAAAACAACAAAGCCAGTGGCTACGGACAAGTCTGCTAAGCCTACAACAGCAAAGCCTCAACAGCCTGCTACGCAGAAGCCACAGGCTACACCTACACCAAAGAAGAAGGTTTCGGATGACGGTCCGATAATCTACTTTGGTGATGAAGTTCCTCAACAGAACAAGACAAACAACAAAAATAATAAAAAGAACCAACCCATCCAGAACAATATCGAAGATGAATACTACGATTTGGAAGGGTTCTAAGGAAAGGAGACAACAACTATGAGCAATGGATTGTTACTTTGGGTAGATGATGAGATTGAGTTGTTAAAGGCTCATATCATCTTCCTTGAGAAGAAAGGATACGAAGTCGTAACGGTCAGCAATGGCATAGATGCCATTGACCAATGCCAAGCACAAACATTCGATCTTGTCCTTTTGGACGAGCAGATGCCTGGTTTATCTGGTTTAGAAACGTTGCAACACATTAAGGAGATTCAACCTGCCACACCCATCGTTATGGTAACGAAGAGTGAGGAGGAAGACATTATGAACCAGGCTATCGGTGCGAAGATTGCCGATTACCTTATTAAGCCTGTCAACCCTAACCAGATTCTCCTTACACTGAAGAAGAATATCCACCAAAAGGAGATTGTCACGGAAGTAACCCAAAGCGGTTATCAACAGAACTACCAGCAAATTGCCATGCAGATAGCCGACTGCCGAACATTCAATGATTGGAAGGAAGTTTATCGGAAGCTTGTACATTGGGAACTGGAACTAAGCAGTGCAGATAGCAATATGACCGAGATGTTGAAGATGCAGAAGGAAGAAGCCAACAATGGTTTTGCTAAATATATTGCGAAGAACTATCTTGACTGGGTCGCACCACAAGACAATAAGATAAACAATAGCTTCTCTAAGCTGGCTGGACAGAAGAAGCAGCAGACTAACAACGCTGATAATCGTCCGTTGCTTAGTACTGATATCTTCAAAAGCAAGGTATTCCCACTCATTGATAAAGGTGAGAAGGTATTCCTCATCGTCATTGATAACTTCCGACTCGATCAATGGCGTATTCTCTCAAAAGAGATTGGCGACATGTTTGACATTGAAGAAGATCTCTACATGAGTATTCTTCCAACTGCCACACAGTATGCCCGCAACGCTATCTTCAGTGGTCTTATGCCAAAGCAGATAGCAACAATGTTCCCTGAACTGTGGGTAGATGAAGATGAAGAAGAAGGTAAAAACCTCAACGAGGAACCTCTCATTCAGACACAGATAGAACGCTATCGTCGTCATGACAAGTTCTCTTATCATAAGATTAACGACTCTACCGGTGCAGACAAGTTCATGCAGCAATATAAGAACCTTGCGCAGAACGACCTCAATGTACTTGTAGTAAACTTCGTCGACATGCTTTCTCACGCCCGTACAGAGATGAAAATGATACGCGAATTAGCAAGCAACGAGAGCGCATATCGTTCTATCACGCTTAGTTGGTTCCAACATAGCGTATTGGCAGATGTATTCAAAGAGTTGGCACAGTCTGACTATAAGGTCATCATTACAACCGATCACGGCTCTATTCGCACGACAAATCCTGTCAAGATTATCGGTGACCGCAATACGAATACCAACCTGCGTTATAAGTTAGGAAAGAGCCTCAACTACGATGCACGTCAGGTATTCGCTATCAAGAATCCTCACCTTGCACAGCTGCCAGCACCAAACCTCAGTACAAGCTATGTCTTTGCTACTGGCGACTCGTTCTTTGCTTATCCGAATAATTATAACTATTACGTTTCTTACTATAAAGATACTTTCCAGCACGGAGGTATCTCTATGGAAGAGATGATTGTGCCATTGGCAACGCTTAGTCCGAGAAAGAGATAAGAAAGCCTCCCCCGCCCCCTCCGAAAGGAGGGGAGGTTTCCTAAGAATCAGGAAAATAATGAGACGGAGAATATATCTTATTTAAGGAAAAGCGTACTGAATAGCATAAACATAGGTTGTATAAGGCTGTTCGCACATAGGAGTCTATGAAGTTCTTGAAAGGCTATAGTTCTATACGACTGGACGAACGGCAGACAACCACCTACCGCATAAACAGAATAAAAAGAAAACAATATGGAAATTACAATCAAAAGCCTCGACACTATCCATGAGGCTGCAAAGGAATTTGTCAATGCAATGGGCGACGGAAAAGTATTCGCTTTCTACGGAAAGATGGGTGCTGGAAAGACTACTTTCATAAAAGCTCTTTGTGAGGTCTTGGGCGTAGAAGATGTTATCACCTCCCCTACCTTCGCTATTATCAATGAATATACTGACGGCAACGATGACCCTATTTACCACTTTGACTTCTATCGTATCAAGAAGTTGGAAGAGGTATATGACATGGGATATGAGGACTACTTCTACAGTGGTAACCTCTGTTTGCTGGAATGGCCAGAGCTGATTGAGGAGGTACTTCCTGAGAATGTCATCAAGGTAACTATCGAAGAGCAGCCTGACGGTACTCGCAAACTGACTTGTTAACGAAAAATAGGAGGAGAAAAGCACCTTGTTTGACTGCGAAATATATTTACATAAATTACTGCTTATAGCATGATACAAAGGGATAAAAAGGCTTTCTCAAGTACTGTTGTAACTAATTGCTATTCAAAACGTTACAAAACAGCTTAAGAAAAGGTGCTTAATTGGACTCCAAAAGGGCGTTAGTAAGACTTCAAAAGAGCATCTTTTAGAAGGTAATTAAGGCTTAATTCGAATGCAATTGAGCATCAATTGGAAAAGCAAAGATAAAAATATAGGACAAATCACATTGACTTGTCCTATATTTTTTGTATATAATGGTTCTATTATATCTTATTATGATTGAGTATCATCAGACTCCGTGAAGTCTACATACTCACCCTCGCTATCTGGAATTACCTGCTTACGGCGTTCCTCTATTGGGCGATTATCGATAATAGTATTCTCTGTAGAGCTTGGTTCTTGATACTGATAGTTGTTAGGATTAAACTGACGACGTGCGCGTGTCATCTGCTTATAGAATGCAAAAGCCACCCATAAGATAATCACAAAAAACGCTATGAAGAAGAAGAACGCAAACTTCAGAATAAAAGCAATAATTGACATAGTTTTGAACTTATACCCCTTACTGTTGTGTTGGGGATTGTTTTACGATAGCTGATAGTATCACATACCATGCAATGATGATAGCAAATGACGAGATACCAAAGATGACTACCAATGGACAACAAGTAATTAAGAAGAGATACTTCACCTCATTACCCTTGAATGACCAGTGCTTGAACTTTAAAGCAAACATTGGAATCTCTGATACGAGCAGCCAAGAACTAATAAGAACACCTGCAAGAATAAAGTATAAAGCCCATGGACGGGTTTCTAACTTCTCTCCTACACCTACAAGAAGTGAGCCCCAAAAGAGTGCATTCGCTGGTGTTGGCAATCCTATAAAACCTAATGCCTGACGTTCATCAAGATTAAACTTAGCAAGGCGTAATGCCGAGAAAGCTGCCATGATGAAAGCTGCATAAGGCAAATAGTCACGCAATGGCTCAAGGAATGTTGGATAAGACATCACGTGCAACTGCGAAAAAATGATAGTTGAAGGTGCTAAACCGAAGGTAATCACATCTGCCAAAGAGTCTAACTCCTTGCCGATAGGAGAACTTACATTCAGTAAACGAGCAAACATTCCATCAAAGAAGTCGAACACTGCACCAATGATAATCAACAGCAACGCTACCTTTATATTACCAGCAAAAGCAAAGCCTGTAGCGATGCAACCTGAGATAAGATTGCAACAAGTAATGCTGTTAGGGATATGTTTCTTCATCTTTATTTATTGTTTGGCTTCAGCTTAGCAATAACCGTATGGTCACCCGTTGTCGTCTGACCCATCTTAACACAGACCTCAGAGCCTACTGGTAAGTAGATATCAACACGACTTCCTAACTTAATAAAGCCAAGATGCTCATCAATATAACAATCCTCACCTGGCTTAGCGTATGTCACAATACGACGTGCCATAGCACCAGCAATCTGACGACAGAGGATATCTGTGCCATCAGGAGTTGTGATGATTGTGTCAGCATGTTCGTTTTCCTCGCTTGCCTTAGGGAGCCAAGCTTTGTGGAACTTACCATCAAAGTGTTGTACAGACTTTACTACTCCATCTACAGGGAACCAATTGGCATGAACGTTCCATAGACTCATAAAGATTGAAATCATCAATCGGCGCTCATGGAAATACTCGTTTTCGTCTACTTCTTCTATCACAACGATATGGCCGTCGGCTGGAGCCACGACAATACCCTCAGTATCCTCACTACCGAAATAGCGGATAGGACACTGATAGAAATTAAGTACTATACCATAAACGGTACCGAACACAACTACAAAAATCCAAAATGGTATCTTCGTTGGAACTGCAAACCAGAGAACCAAGGCGATAAGGGCAAGACCTATACCTCCGTAGAGTAATGTATTTGTCCCTTCGTGATGGATTCTAATCTTTTTGAGTTTCTTCTTTATTTTTCCCATGGTCGATAAACGACGTATTTGTTTTGTTGCAAAGGTACTTCTTTTTTGTCGTTTCCACAAATTTTCACTCTCAATCTTTTGCTATGTCGGCTTTTCATAGTAACTTTACAGCTCAAAAACGCATAAGTTCAATGGAAGATTACGTACATTTACACGTCCACACTAATTATTCTATTCTTGATGGCCAGTCAAAGGTAACGCGCCTTGTCGATAAGGCTATTGCAGACGGAATGAAGGGTATGGCGATTACAGATCACGGTGTGATGTTCGGCATAAAAGAGTTTGCTGATTATTGTGCTAAGGTCAATAAAGGTAGGAAAGAGAAGGGCGAAGAACCTTTCAAACCTATCTTTGGTTGCGAAATGTATGTAGCCCGTCGCACAATGCATGATAAGGATAAGAGTATGCATGATAATTCAGGCTACCACCTTATCGTGTTGGCAAAGAACTACACAGGATACAAGAACCTTATTAAACTTGTATCTAATGCGTGGGTAGATGGTTATTACTATCGTCCCCGTACAGACCGTGAGCAGCTTGAGAAGTATCATGAAGGACTGATTGTGTGTACAGCTTGTATTGCAGGTGAAGTTCCTAACAAAATTATTCATGATGATATCGAGGGTGCAAGAGAAGCTTGCGAGTGGTATCATCGTGTCTTTGGAGATGATTTCTACCTTGAGTTGCAACGTCATGAAGTAAAAGACCCAAGTCTGGTAGCAAATCGTGAGGCTTATCCTTTACAGCAGAAAGCGAACAAAGTTCTCATGAAGTTTGCTCAGGAATATGGTATAAAGATAGTATGTACCAATGACTGTCACTTTGAAGACAAGGAGACAGCCGAGGCACATGACCACTTACTCTGTCTTTCAACGAATGAAGATTTGGATGATCCAAAGCGTATGCGCTACTCAAAACAAGAGTGGTTCAAAACACGTGCAGAGATGAATGAGATTTTCTCAGACATCCCAGAAGCAATGACAAATACGCTGGAGATTCTTGATAAGGTAGAGACCTACAATATTAATCATGGTCCTATCATGCCTTTCTTCCCTATTCCAGAAGACTTTGGAACAGAAGAAGAGTGGGAAAAGAAGTTCAGCGAAGAAGATATATACAAGGAGTTTACAACGGACGAGAACGGAAATAATCCGCTATCACCTGAAGAAGGACAAGCCGTTATCGATCGTTTAGGTGGCTATGAGAAGATATATCGTATTAAGTTTGAAGCTGATTACCTTGCAAAGTTAGCCTATGACGGTGCTAAAAAGCTGTATGGCGAACCACTATCTGATGAGGTTGACAGCCGCATCCGCTTTGAGTTGCATGTCATGAAAACGATGGGTTTCCCTGGTTACTTCCTTATAGTACAAGACTTTATCAATGCGGCAAGAGAAGAATTAGGCGTAATGGTGGGTCCTGGTCGTGGCTCGGCGGCAGGCTCTGTTGTGGCTTATTGCCTTGGTATCACGCTGATTGACCCATTGAAGTACGACCTACTTTTTGAGCGTTTCCTCAACCCTGACCGTGTCAATCTCCCTGATATTGATACCGACTTTGATGATGACGGACGCGGACGAGTGCTGCAGTGGGTCATGGATAAGTATGGGCACGAAAACTGTGCACATATTATTACCTACTCTACGATGGCTACAAAGAACTCCATTAAGGACGTTGCCCGCGTAGAGAAACTACCTTTAGACGTGTCTAATGCCCTTTGTAAGGCGATTCCAGAGCGCTTACCTGACGGCATGAAGATGAACTTAACGAATGCCATCAAGTGTACCCCTGAGTTACAGCATGCAGAGGTAAGTGAAGACATAAGGGAGCGCAACACAATTAAATACGCCAAGATGCTGGAGGGAACTGTGCGTGGAACGGGTATCCATGCCTGTGGATTCATTATCTGTCGTAACCCAATTGATGAATGGGTGCCTATCTCTACAGCAACAGACCCAGACTTCCCAGAGAAGAAGGTACCTGTAACCCAGTATGATGGTCACGTGATTGAGTCTACTGGTCTTATCAAGATGGACTTCCTCGGACTGAAAACTCTATCCGAATTAAAGGAAGCTTGTAAGGTTGTTAAGCAGACAACTGGCGACGTGATTGACCTTGAGAAGATTCCTATTGATGACGAATTGACCTACCAACTCTATCAACGTGGACAAACCGTTGGTACTTTCCAGTTTGAGTCGGCAGGTATGCAGAAGTACCTCCGAGAGCTTCATCCAACCGTGTTTGAAGACCTCATCGCCATGAATGCGCTCTATCGTCCGGGACCAATGGACTATATTCCTGACTTTATCAAGCGTAAACACGATCCTTCTTTGGTGAAGTACGACATCCCATGTATGGAGAAGTACCTCAAAGACACATACGGTATCACGGTCTATCAGGAGCAAGTAATGCTCTTGAGTCGCCAGTTAGCCAACTTTACACGTGGTGAGAGTGATGCCCTTCGTAAGGCAATGGGTAAGAAGATGAAGGCTATCGTTGACAAGATGAAGCCTAAGTTCATTAAGCAAGGACAAGAGAACGGACACGATCCACAAGTTCTTGAGAAGATATGGAGCGACTGGGAGAAGTTTGCCAGCTATGCTTTCAATAAGTCACATGCCACTTGCTACTCATGGGTTGCTTATCAGACAGCCTACATGAAGGCGCATTATCCAGCCGAATATATGGCTGCGTTGATGACACGTCGCTTCAGTCAGATTACCGAGATCACAAAGTTGATGGAGGAATGTAAGGCACTGAAGATTGCAACACTTGGTCCTGATGTCAACGAGAGCCAGATAGGCTTTGGTGTGAATAAGCATGGTGAGATTCGCTTCGGACTCTCTGCTATCAAGGGAATGGGAGCAAGTGCGGCTGATAGTATTGTACGTGAACGCATGGAGAATGGCCCTTATAAGGATATATATGACTTTGCTGAGCGTGTCGACCTCAGTAATGTGAACCGCAAAGCATTTGAAAGTTTGGCTTATAGTGGCGGCTTTGACAGCTTTGGTTTACAGCGAGAACAATACTTTGCAGTCACTGCAAAGGGTGATTTGTTCTTAGATACCATTGTCCGTTATGGTCAGCTTTTCCAAGCTGAAAAAGCACAACAACAGAACTCCCTCTTCGGAGGAATGGATGCTATTGATGTAGTCCATCCTATTGCACCAAAGGCAGAGAAGTGGCCTACTATTGAGAAATTGAACAAGGAGCGTGAACTTGTTGGTATCTATCTGTCAGCCCACCCACTCGATGAATACAGTGTTGTACTGAATAATATGTGTAACACTCGCTGCTCTAAGATTGGTCGCAATGCGAATATGACAGAATTGGCAAAAGCTGACGAAGTGACATTTGGTGGTATTGTCACATCCGTTAACGAACGCTTCTCACAAAAGACTGGTAAGCCTTTTGGCTTTGTCACGATAGAAGACTTTGAGGGAACGGGCGAATTAGCATTGTTTGGTGACGATTGGGCACGATGGAACAACCTCTTGAAAATGAACTACACCGTTTATATAACAGCTAAGTGTCAGCCTCGTTACCGCAATAATCCAGACATGTTAGAGCTAAAGGTGCAGAAGATTGAGCAACTCTATGACGTGAAACAAAATCGTTTGGAACGCTTTACCATCTCTATGGATGCGACAGCATTAGACGATGCCTTCGTTTCGGAATTAGCAACAGTCATAGAAGAACACATCGGCAACACACAGCTTTACATACAGTTGCGAACGCCTGACAACACTGTACTTATGCTACGGAGTAAGAATGGTGGCGTTAATGTCGACCGTACGCTGATAGACTTTATCTCATCGAATGAGAAGATGGAGTTCCATATTAATTAAATCGAAAGTGGCACAATCTTTGATGATGAGTAAATAGATAGAAAAGACTATATTAATAAACTTATAAACAGAATAAAAATGGAAGTAGTAATTACTAACGAGAATTTAGAGACTTACAAGAATGGTGAATTACCATTGGTAGTTGATTTGTGGGCAACATGGTGTGGCCCTTGTAAGATGATTGGTCCTATCATCTCAGAACTCGCTGAAGAGTACGATGGTAAGATTGTTGTAGGCAAGTGTGATGTTGAGGAGAATGATGACGTAGCCATTGACTTCGGTGTACGTAACATCCCAACCATCCTCTTCTTTAAGGGTGGTCAGTTGGTAGACAAGTTTGTTGGTGCAGCTTCAAAGGACGTTCTCAAAGAGAAGTTCGACGCTCTGCTCTAAGCTAAACACTTATAAATATAAAGCCATATCAGTAATCCTTTGACAGGATTCTGGTATGGCTTTTTTCATTTTATCACGTTTTTCAAACCTCTTTCTATTATAAAACATTATCTATGAAAAGACACATAAAAGAGGTATAATACAAAAGATACACCCAATCCATGAGTAATCTAACATCATAACATCGCACATCACTGATGCTCAACACGATAATTATTTTATGTATAAAACCTCACATCTAAACCACCTCACAACTAAAAAAGATACATTAAGCTGAAAGTTTTTCCTTTTTTTCTATTAGCAATCATATAATTTTATATCTTTGCGATAGAAACCTATCGCTTTTCAAAAGCATAACTGAGTTTGAACCTTTCGTATCACTTAACTTTATGAGTTATGGAAAAACTATTACTTATCCTCCTTCTGTTCTGCACTGGACTTCGAGCTAATGCACAATCCGTATCAGGAAAGGTACTTGATGAAAACAAGAAGCCTATCCCCTACGCAAATGTCATTATTCTTTCAGCCAAGGATTCTACCTTCATTGTGGGTACAACAACCGCTGATGATGGTAGTTTCAACTTCAAGGAGGTTACATTAGGTAATATCCTTAAAGCCTCCTTCGTAGGTCATGAACCCTTCACTACGGTTCTTTCCAACCAAGACAACCTGACCATCGTTCTGAAAGAAGATGCAAAAATGATGAAAGAGGTAGTTGTCAAAGGCAATGCTCCCCTACACAAGATGACAACTGAGGGCATACAAACGAACATAGAAAACACCATACTGAGCAAGCTCGGTACTTGTGAGGATGTTCTTGCACATGTCCCGGGACTGACGAAGAAGAAAGATGGCTATGAAGTCTTTGGTAAAGGTACACCTATCATCTATATTAACGGTCGTCAGATGCGTGATGCGACAGAGCTTGAACGCCTAAAGTCAAGCGATATCAAGAGCGTTGAGGTAATAAGCAACCCTGGAAGCAAATATAATGCAGCAGTAAGAGCAGTCGTAAAGATACGCACAAAGAAGGCTGTTGGCGACGGCTTTGGCTTCGATGTACGCTCTGCCTACTACCAGTCGGAGAATGTAGACCTCTCAGAACAGCTTAACTGGAAATACCGCCATAAGCATCTGGAACTCTTTGGTGCGCATGGCTATTCACTTAACAACAGCCTCGAACACAGCGAAATAACCACAATTGTTCACGCTGACACTCTTTGGAAGCAGGACTTCACGCTAAAAGTCCCCGAAAAGAATTCTATCTTCAAAAATACTATAGGAGCAGACTATCAGCTAAATGATAGTAATTCTGTCGGTATCAAATACATGCTTAACTTCCCTCATGACTTCCCCAAATCTGTTTTTCTTAGTAGTGATGTAAAGGCAAACGGGACTTTCTACGACCATATTAACACCTTTGCAACACGCAAGCAATCCCATCGTCCTTCCCAATTCATTAATCTCTACTATGTTGGAAAGATAGGAAAGATGGATATAGACTTCAATGCTGATTATCTTTACAACAAGAAAGGTGACCATACTACCTATCGAGAAGAAAGTCGCAACAAGGTCAGTCGCACCGTAACTTCCGACAACCAAGAGCGTAATAGGCTCATTGCTTCTAAGCTAACCTTGGGTTATCCCGTTTTAGGAGGTAATCTGTCAGTGGGTGCAGAATATACCTATACGAACCGCAATGACACGTATAGCAATCCTGAAAACTATGTCCCAAGCTCATCCGCACAGCTAAAGGAGTCGAATATAGCCCCTTTCATGGAATACAAACACATGCTATCATTCTGTCAGTTGACAGCTGGTCTGCGATGGGAGGCGGTACGCTTCAACTATTATGAGAACGGACAGCACATTGCTAATCAAAGTCGTTCGTTCAGCAACCTATTTCCAAGCATCTCTGCAGCTACACAGATAGGAGACCTACAGATGCAATTGAGTTATGCAGCAAGGACACGTCGCCCTTCTTATAGTCAGTTAAGCAATAACGTTACATACGCCAATCGTTTCTTGATGCAGTCGGGTAACCCACTACTTCAGCACGAATATATCCACGAGATAAGCTTAGGAGCTATGTGGAAGTTCATCCAATTTGGCATCTCTTACAATGACCGTCGCCACGCCATCGTCTTCTGGAGCGAACAAGACAGCCATAACTCAGCTATCACACGTCTTACCAACACGAATCTTCCAAGCATCAAGACGGTATCTACTCAATTAGCTTTTTCGCCAACAATCGGTATCTGGACACCTGAATTCACGGCATTAATGAAGAAGCAATGGCTCACATTACATACGAGTACAAAGACTTATAAACTGAACAAGCCAATCTGGCAATTCAGCTTCAACAACAACTTTGACTTTGGAAAAGGTTGGTTGTTGTCAATGGAGTCATACTACATCAAGAGAGGTGATGCTGAAATTGGAGCCATTGTACGAAACTCAGGAAGCGTCGACATCAGTCTTACCAAATCCTTCCTAAAGGATAGACTTGCACTTCGCATTGGTGGAACAGACTTATTCCATACCCAAAAAGAAGGAGGAATTGGCTACACAGAGTCAATGGAGACGCAACAGATTAGTACATACGACAGCCGTCAATTTGTTCTAACTGTCACCTATAAGTTCAATACTTCACGAAGCAAATACAAGGGCACAGGTGCCGGACAGGCTGAAAAGAACAGATTATAGACGGCAGAAAAGCACAAGTAAACTTAGCCTATGACCCAATAGGCTAAGTTTACTTGTGCTTGAATAACTCCCTACTTACCCCCAATTGGCTTTGCTTTAATAAGATATTAAATGTTGTTTAGTACTCCGCACCATTGGTGCGAAGCCTTAGCACGATATGTGCGAAGCCTTAACACGTCATGTGCGCAGCAACAACACAACGGATAAAAGTGAGAAGAAAGGACTTTATGGGTATGATAATGGATACAAACAACTAGTGTTAGACAGCCTGAACGGCAGGTTATAGATTGCAAAAAGCCATAGCCCAACAGCTATCAGGCATATAATAAAGGTTAGAAAGGAATATACACAACCTGTAACACAATGTTTGGGGATTACAATAAACAATTTTAAAAAGCATTTTTATAAATAAAATAACACTTTGATTTACATTAGTTCAATCACAGAATAAACTTATACTACATTATAAAAAACTACCGAAATCAACATGCTACACAAGGATTAAATTTTATTTTTATTCATTTAGTTAATTATTTCAAATATTATTACTATCTTTGCTACATATTAATTAAATAATCTCGATTCATTACAAAGAAATTAAAAACATTAGGAAGGGCATATTACCATGAACTTTTATATTAGACATTCTGCAAAATTATAGTAGCGTAAACCGAGAATAGAACTACCAAATATGTAAAATATAACAACCTCAAATGGATATTCTATTTACATATTATGTACAACTAACCTCTCATTTCCCCTATAATTATTTCAGAATAACTAATACACGAGGAGAAAGAATAGAGGTCCATGCTTTTCTAAACAGATAAATAACTATAAGCCAAATTAGGACTTCATTGGCAACCTAAAATAACAAAAAATTGATATGGCACATTTTATTATTAGGACCAAGCATACAAAAAATGTAAATGGTATTCGCATAGAACCAGGTATGCAAGTAGAAGTAATTACACAAAGTATGAGCAATCCTGTTACCACAAATGGAGGACAGCCTGTAATTGATGCATTCCACCGCATTTATGGTATTGATATCAAAAAGGCTGGATGCCTGAACACCACAGAATTAGAGGTAATAAAAATATAGAAAAAGGCTATTCATACATAGAGTATAAAGACATCTAATTACTTAATTAAGACAAAAGAATATTAGACTTACAAACAACAAACTAATTTAAATAAAGCCCTATGAGTATCGTTGATTTATTTAAGAGAGAATGTTCATTCATGAGAGATGAACATAATGGTAGTGATTGCCTTGTTTATCCTAAAATATCAGAAAAAGACAGAGCTGCTACTCGATCTAACTTTGGTATCAGCAAGGATGAAACCATTTTATTAATTAGAGATACTGGTTTCTGGAATTCGCGCGATCAAGGACTTGTTGTCACAGATGCAGGCTTCTATTGTATCGTAGATAATGATAAACCAGAGCTATTTAATTTTGGGTGGGAGAGTTTTACCGATATAACATACCAAGAGTTATGTCTACATTTTAAAAATCAAGGAGACGAAGTACCGCTTCATATGAGCTATTTTATAAAAAATTCTGATGAAAATCATATAGCACGTATTGGTAGATTGCTAGCCCGTGTATTCAAGAAAATGTCAGAAAGTGTTATTACGACCACATCAGATATTTTTGAGGCTATTGACGAGAAACACAAAAAACTAATCCAACAAAAAAACTATCCAGAAGCTTTAGAACTTTGCGATGAATGCATTAAAAACCACAAAGAATACCAATTTCTTTTCCATTCATGGATGGCTGACATATATGGATATATGAAAAATTGGCAAAAAAGCATTGAGTATTCTCTTATTGCAATTAAGGAATGTGAGGTCGAATCCATTAGTCATTCAATAATCTATCCACAATATAGTTTGTATTGTGCTCATCATGAATTAGGCAATAACAATAAAGCCCGTAAAGATTGTCTAAATGTAATGTTAAATGCAACCGACCAGACTGATGATAACAATTTACTAATTAAAGATAAGGCTGTAAAAGACTTCCAATTATATGAAAAAAATTATATAGACAATTTTCTATCTTTTCCATATAATGATAGAAAAGTCATTATGCCTGTCAAGAAATACGTAGATTTATACCAAGAGCATGTAGCTGTACTTAACATACAGAACTTACCTAACATAAACTTCCCTATGGGGCATCCCATAGCAAATCAATTATATGTTGGTCACCCACTCACTCCAACTAAGTACATTCCTTTCGAAAATTACCAGTTAGAATTAGTAGAAGATCGAATCAGAGAGTTCTGTATGCTTGCCCAAAGTCTTGGAGCAACCGAAATCTCTATTGAGTGTTTAAACTCGACAAATAGTAATCAGAATAATAGAATTAAGGTAAATAATAGTGGATCAGTTGAGACTCTATGGGTAGATGGAAAAGCAAATCAACATATTGAACGTAGTAGACACATGATAGATGAACTTAGTCGTTCTGTCAGCCTACGTCAAACTTTTGAGCCTCGCAATAAACCAACAATACCAGAGGGAATGGTTTGGTATGATAATGAACCATCATGGCAACGTTTGGTTTCACAGCGTCTTTCTGGATGTCTTACTTCACACGAAGAGAGAATTGAAACAAAAAAAAGCCAAATGTTAGAAGGACAAGAGTTATCTGCTATTAAGGCTGAAGTAAAATCTCTTTATGCTGATATGGATATTGCAATAGATAAGACTGAAGAATCAAAGTTTGCACAACAAGAGAATGCTGTATTAGCTATCAAAGTAAAGTTTGCACCTATCAGTCAACTCTTAGACAACACAAGTAAATCTCAGACACCATCTTCTAACATAACAACAGTAGAAGAGGATGAATATATAACAGAATTAAAAGAGATTCTTTCAGATGGAGATATAACACCTAGAGAGCGAAGACTTTTAGACAAAATACGTATTCAATTTGGAATCTCGGAGCAAAGAGCAAAAGAATTAGAAGATTCTTTGACAACACTCCAACTAACAGAAGAAGAACAAGAGTATCTAAACGAATACAAAGAAATAATAGTAGGTGGAGAGATTACAGAAAAAGAACGTCGCCTTTTAGATAAAATCCTCAAACTAAATGGTATCTCCCAAGATAGAGCAAGAGAAATAGAAGCAAGTGTGAAATGATAGTGTTAAGTAACTCAAAAGATACAATACAATTTCTTACTTAAGCAATGCTTACACAAGAATGTATATCATTTGAAAACCAACAAATAATAAAAGCAAAAGAAAGAGGGTATATCCAAGATACAAACGTCTAAGATATACCCTCTGAAATGTATGTTAACACGGAAGATTAATCATTCATATAACGCTGGACACGTGCATACATCAACTCATACTGAGCTTTAACGGTCGTATCCTTCGTTGTCTTAATGCGCTCCTCAAGTAGTTTCTGCAGTTTCTGTGCATAGTGGAACACATATTCAGCTGTGCGGTCGATGGTCTCTGTCCACATCGTCTCTGGTTCACCATAACCAACACCAAAGCCAAGGAAAGCCACATCCTGCATGTCATCACGCAAGCTACGCACCTTACCAACCTGTCTAACCTCAACAATGTTAGCCTTCAAACGTTCAACATAGAGTTGCTGCATGGCGATATCATCATCGTCAAGATTCTCATCACCAGCGATTGTCTTAGCCCAAACATTATTATACGTGTCTTCGCAATACTCCAATGGAGAATAAGAAGTAGAGTCAGCATAATAGCTCAATGCTAAACGCGCGGTTGCAGAAAGAGCCATTTCCTGAATACCACCTGCCAATGTCTTGTAAGGATGAGAGTTAATCTGAGGTAGACGATTCTCGATACTCTCAACACCACGCTTGCCAAACTTGCGTGCTTCCTGTAACAACCACATCGCAGCAGCACGTTGTTTCTCCTTAGGCATCACCTCATAACGAGGTATGCCTGAAGACTCAGTACTCTGATTCAGTTTGATACCGCCAATGATAGGATAAACATTACGAACGTAACCGTATGCCTGTGAGACAATCTGACGATAGAGTTTTGCCTTACGGGTGCCATCAGCACCATCCGGAATCCACTCATCGAAGTGACTGAGAATATACTCAAGGTTCTTAAGGCCGTATGTACTTGACTTCACAGCATCGTCACCGAGGTCCTCCTCAATGGCAGTTGGGTCATAACGATAGCGTGATTGCTGAAGTACGTAACGATACATTGGATCGTGCGCATGAGACTCTACGAGTGCCATCAATGGCTTCACGTCATCTCGGAAAGTCTTTGAGTTAGGGAAAACACGATATCCCCACTCGATAGCATAGTTATCATAGACACCCAACTCAGGAGGAGTCAGTGACACGCCCTTGTCTGTTGGCTGTGCAACATAGTTGAAACGAGCATAGTCCATAATAGATGCTGTTGTACCATACTTCTGTGTAAAGCTTGCAGAACGAAGCGAATCAGTTGGGATTGCAGCCGATGAAGCCATATTGTGCATCAAGCCGAGTGTATGTCCTACCTCATGTGTCACAATGTATTCGAGTGATGGTAGCAAAAGACTGTCAGGCATATCCAATGTACGTGCAGCAGGATCAATCTGTGATGTCTGAATAAATCGCCAGCTATTGATAACATTCACAACGTCATTATAAACCAATACGGTCGCTGTGATAATCTCACCTGTACGTGGATCAACCCATGAAGGACCCATTGCATTCTCTGTCGCAGTAGGTAGATAACGAATAGTAGAATACAAGAAGTTATCTGGATCGAAATTAGGATCATTG
The DNA here is from genome assembly GCF_003609775.1 of Prevotella melaninogenica. Taxonomy (NCBI): domain Bacteria; kingdom Pseudomonadati; phylum Bacteroidota; class Bacteroidia; order Bacteroidales; family Prevotellaceae; genus Prevotella; species Prevotella melaninogenica. Next base: position 589,652 of record NZ_AP018049.1, on the reverse strand, counting down.
GTTGGGAAGTCCACAGCCTGCATCACATTCTTGAAACCGATACGCTCGAAAGCCTTATTCCATCTTAGAACAGCTTGTCTTATCGCAGGCTTCCACTTTTCAGGGAACGCATTATCGATATAGAACACAATAGGTTTTACAGGCTCGCTAAGTTGACCAGCAAAGTAAGCTGCTGGATCCTTAGGCTCTAAACGCCAACGATTGATAAAGCTTGCATGGTCGATAAGACTGTCATTGACGATAGACTTCGGTGTAAGGAAGTAGCCAAGACGAGTATCACTTAGACGAGGAATCATCTTATCCTCTGGTAAGAGAGCCAAAGTAAACTGTACACCAACAGAAACTGGATGATTACTAATAGCAACATTGCCACTATTACCACTCATGTTGGTAACATAGTTGCGCTCCATCGAGATACAAGCATTGTTTGCAAACGACTTCAAAGAAGTTACCTTAATCCACTCTGGCTTTAAGTCAGCATCCACACGATATGGACCAGCTACCTTTGCGATAACTGGGAAGTACTTGCTCTCTCTCAAGAAGAAAGAGGAAACATCAAAAAGAATACCACCAGTCTTCTTGTTTCTTGCCTTGATAGGAAAGCTATAGAAGTCAAGGTTACGATAGTTCGTAGCCTGTGCCTGCTTTGCCTTGTCCGTTGGTAGTGCATCGAGCAACTCTGAATTGATTGCCTGCATAACGATAGAGCTATCTTTCTCTACAAAACGAACGTGTGAAACAGAACCAGCACGAGTACCTACCTCTGCAAACTGTGGGCTTGATACAGATGAAATCGTTGCACCAATAAGCATATCACGACCGATAGAAGAAGGTGGCAACTCCATGAGGAGTTTCTCACCTGTTCTATAGAACGAAACAAATGGTCCCTTTGCAGAATCCGTCTTCTCTTCGGTTAGAATACGCTCATAGGCATCTTTCTTCACCACAGAGGTAGTGGTTGTAGCCTTCTTTTTCTTCTTCTTAAAGAAAGGGAAAGCCTGTGCTGACAGTGAAAGACTGAAGAATCCCACTGCCAGTATGGTTACATGAACCGATTTCATTGATAAAAATGAAGTCTTTTTCATTTCTTCACCTCCATTGTCTTATTGATTTTGAAGAGCATCATCTCGTAGTGTGTACGCGCTTCAAGTGGCAAATTAGCCTTCAAACACTTCTCCAAAGCAGTTCTCAACTTCAAAAGACAGTTGTAGAAGTAAAGCTCTGAATTGTCTGCGAGGGTGATATCAACAGCTGGAGCAAGATTCTGAGAAGGGTCACCAAAGCCCGGAGTAGCACCGAGGTCATCACCCTTCAAAGCCATACTTGAACCAGAGCCACCACCTGAGCCACCGTTACCAGTAGCCTTAGAGACAACACTCTGTGCCTGACTCATAAATGCACGCTGCAAAACACGCTCGCCCTGAGAAGGTGCGCGCATCTCAGCAACACTCTTAAAGAGCGTATTGTACATATCATCAAAGTACTCCTTCTGTGTGTAACTGTTTGGGTTCAAGTAAGAAGTGATAGCTACACGCATACGTGCTGCCATCAAATCGTAACCCATAAACTCCAAACTCTGGTCATAATAGCTTACTGCCAAGTAACCCTTACGCTCGAAGTCACGGTTAGCATACTTCTTGAAGCTCATCGCCTCCTGCAAACACCACAAGAGTGAACGACGCTGAAGATCCTTAGAAACAACCTGATACTGTGGTACTCCTGCTGAAATCTTCATATTGTTGAGATACATACCACCAACATTACTCAACACCTGCTTAAACAAAGAGTAACGATTCTGTGAGATCTGAAGATACAATTGCTCCTTGATACGAGTGTCCTCATCGTTCCTAATCCACTTAGAGAGATTGTTCTCAACAATAGTATAGTTCTTATTTGCAAGGTTTGCACTCGCAATCATATCGTTACCAAGTGCACCAGCTACAAGGCGTGGGTCCCACTTAGCATTGCGCTCAGCATAATAACGAAGACGTGGGTTTGTTACCTTCTTGTCAACAAATGCCTCAAGTGTATTCTTTTCCTCATTGATTGAAACATTGTCAGTATCAAAGTAACGATAGTTCCAATCAATTGTAAAGTAGTCGTACATACCAAGTCCTGTTGGAGCAAGGCGTACACCATTATCTGTTGGCTGTGCAACATAGTTATAATGAACGTCATCCATAACAGAAGGAGCAAGTCCCATTGTTGTGGTAAAACGCGCATTACGCAAAGAGTCAGTAGAATAAGTAGCTGAAGCACCAAGGTTATCCAAGAGTCCTAACATACTACCAGTTTCCTTTGTAACCAACATCTTCAAGCCCTCAGCAAACTTAGCAGCTGACAAACGATTGCTACGTACTGATGGGTCAACAGCACCTGTTTCAATCAAACGCCACTTATGTAACAACTTCTCTACATCAGAATAGATGAACATAGAAGCTGCCACAATCTCACCTGTATTAGGATTGACATGGATATCACTCTTTGGAGCAGATGAAGAACCACTTGGTATATAGCGAATACAAGAATACTGAATGTTGTCTGGGTCAAAATCGCCCTGCTTCTGTGGGAAGTCAACTACTTCAATAGCATTCTTAAAACCTATCTTTTCAAAAGCCTTGTTCCACTCAAGAACACCCTCACGGATTGGCTGTTTCCATGCCTCAGGGAAGGTATCATCCAAATAGAAACGGATTGGATTAGCAGGCTGAGTCAACTTACCCTTTGCATAAGCCTTCTTATCCTTTGGTACAAGGTTCCAACGATGAGAGAAGAAGATACGCTTTGTACCAGTTCCCTCCTGTGGTATACCCAAACGAGCAGAATAATTCACACCGATGCGTGAGTCCATAATACGTGGACGCATTGCAGACTCTGACACAAGCGCTACGCTATAACTAACACCAACAGTTGTAGGACGCTCGCCACCGATAGGCATAGACATCAAAGAAGTAGACACACCATAAGTGAAGTCATTATTAACAATAACGTTTGTATCAAAACTCTTTATGCCGCGAATGAACGAAAGTTCAGACTTTGGAGTAGCCTTGATGCTATAGTTACCATTCTTTGTAGGCATAACAGAAATGAGGTTATTTGGCTTACCCATCAAAGAGGTTACATCAAAGACAACTGCAGAGCTGTCGTTGTTATAAGCCATAATGTTAAAGCCCTGCCAAATACCATCACGATAGTTCAGAGCCAATGCCGCATCAAGGTCAGCAGAGTTTGCATTCTCCTTGAAAAGAACATTGTTTGGAGTCTTCATCACCACAGAGCTATCCTGTATGTCAAAATAGAACAACACAGGATTAGAACTTGTTGAACCAACAGTAACTGTAGATGCGTCGGTTGTTGAGGTAATCGCTCCACCAAGCATCATTTGCTTCTTCAACAAAGTACGTGGCAACTCAAAATAAATCTTGTTGTCAAGCTTATGAACAGTAATAAACATACTGCGTGCTGTCTCTGTCTTTCTATCCTTGAAGAGGCGGTCATACTTCGTCTCCTTCTTTGGTTTAGACTTTGACTTGTCATCATCAGCTTTTGCAACAGTACTTTGCAATACAAGGAGGAGCAATAATGCCCCTCCAAGTACAGAGTTCTTAAATGAGAAATTCATTCTTATCATTTGTAAGTTATTTATTTCTGAATAATGCCTTCACAATGCGTCCTGTAATATTCTGCTTAGACCAGCGCAGTGAGTTAGTCTGTGTATCATAACAGTAAAGACTACCTGGCATAGAAGCCGAAGCATCATTTGTAGCAACATAAATGAGATTATCATCATCTGAGAAAGCCATATCGACAATTGTCTCAGAACTGTTACCCACTGTGAACAGTGCTGCAGTTGGGAAGTTACTATTTGCAAGTACGTTATGTGCATAGACAGCATTGCCATTGGTGTAATAAACAATGTTCTTGCTGCGAGCAGAGCGTACTACAGAACCGTTAGCGATACCTGAGGTAGAAGGCATTGCAACACGATAAAGTACATTAGCTGCAATTCTCTTATCTGCTGTTGAAGAGTAATAGCCTGGGAAGATATATGTAAAGTAGAACATACCAGTGCTTGTCTGATTAGTAATCAAAGCAAGGTTACGCTGCTTGTTAACACTACCCATACCTACCAATGTATCACCAGTGAAGGTTCCCTTCAAGATTTCTGCTGGAACAGATGTATTCTCAATAGCCATTGCCAACAAAGAACCACGTGCATTGTCAAAGTAAGCATCGCCATGTGCATAGAAGAGGTCATCTCTCCACCATGGAGTCATGCAGTTTGCAAATGTAACTGAACCACCAGTAGAACTTGTGAAACGTGAAGTCTGTGAAATCAAGTTGGTTGTGTTCAGACCCAATGAATACAAGTTATTCTTTGTGATAGCCATTGTCTTTGGTGAACCTGGATCAGAGTTAGCCTCTACCTGTATCACCTTCTCACCAACTGGAGTCTGGAAGAGTGACAACATCTCATAGCCATCAAGCTGATAAAGTGTTGATGGATTGCCTGCTGCAATAATGAGAACATTATTTGCCTGACCACCGATAGTCTTATTCCATGCCATTGAGCAAGGTGTTCCAAAGTTAATGTTAGGGTTGTTTGGAGCCAATACGTCAAGGTGGAAGCTCTTATCAACATCCTCTGTTGGTACGTATGAAAGGATAGCCTTGCTGTTGTTTTCAGCCAAGAGATAAACACCCTTTGTATAAGCATACTCAACATTCACATTGAACTCATAAATCTGAATATTTTGACCATTGCTTAGACGAAGACGTCCAGCATAGGTACCAGAACTCTGAATAGGATAAACAAGTGCAGTATCACTTGAAACCAACTTATGATTAATCTCCCATTCGTAAGTGAGCTTCTGCTTTCCATTGCTCTGCAATACTGTTGGAGTAATCTTCAATGTATCACCCTGATTGAGCGTGTAGCTGCTGTTCAAAGGTGTCTGCAAACTGATTACAGATACTCCATCGCCTCCTTCTGTTGAATCATCCTTAATACAAGAAGAGAAGGTAAGAGCTGTAGCAGCTAAGATATATAAATATTTCTTTACCATAATTCGTGCAATTATATTAATGGTTATGCCTATGAACCTGACTACTCTGGATTAGCAGCAAAGTAAGCTTTCAGCTTCTGAATATTTCGATAGAGCTGTGTCCACTTTCTGTTGTTACGTATTGCTGACTCAAGTTCACTTAAATCTGAGTTATACAAACTTAAGAGATAACGGAACTTAGCTGGTGTATAAGCTGGAAGACCCATAGCCTGCAACGTAGGATTATCCCACCAATAAGGCTTCTCAAGTACGTTGTCAAACGTAATCGTTCTCTTAATTGCATTAGGGAAACGAACACCAAGGTCGTCAGTTGCCTCTAAACGCAAAACAAGTCGAATACTATCGTTCCTTGTATCACTAAGATTCTGACGTAAGAGTACTACACGAAAACTTGATGCAAGGCTATCAGCTGGGATTACTTGATCACTATTGATTGCCTCATAATGTACACCAGACTTCGCAGTACTGCTTGGATCAACAACAACCTTATAATGCTGATCCTGTGACTTTCTTACTCCAGCAAGTTTTACCTTTACTGTAACAGTTTCAGTAGTCACGCTGACTGGCTGTGTTCCGAACGAATAGTTATATAATGTGTCAGAAGCATTTGTGAGGTCGAAATAAACCTGATTTCCTCCTTCATAAGTACCATCCTTTGAATATTCGCCTTTGTATTCATCGTTTGAACACGCTGTCAACGACAGTGCAACGACACCGATAGCGAAGAAGTTTATGATTGATTTATACATAATCATTTGTTTTTTAGTGTTATCCGATAAGCATCTCCCATGTAGGTTAGCCTTTCTTCTCTTACCATATAGGCTTATAAGAAACTGAACTTTCTATGTTTTACCGATGTGTTAAGGTCGAACACGGGTGGTGCTAAGGCCTAACACACATGGTGCTCTTGCTTAGCACCAATGGTGCTGCATATTAATCAGCCCATTTAAAAGCCTATACTTTTTAAGTATTATCGGATTACAATATTCGTTTTTATGTTTATAACTCTTCTTTTATACATTCAAGTCAGTGATTTAGCTATGCTGAACGCTTTCTACAAGTTGTCTTGTTCTTGTCATTTAGCAGTGCTAAACCAAACTGACTCTTTGATATGAACTATTCGTTGTGTACCGCCTGATCACCATACTCCTTCTCTCTCTCTGGCCAAGGGAGGTTGAAGATAGCATCAGAAGGCTGATACGTGTCAATATTTCTGAAGTCTGTGAAACTACGGTTGTAGTGCTTCAACGCATAGAATGTCTGTCCCATACCAGGGAACTCACGCATACGTTCACGCATCATCTCCTGCTCGAAGAGAGAACGTGTAGCCACCTTAGTTGCATCAACATCACCCAATCCCCTACTCTTTCTTACCTGATTGAGCAGATTGATTGCCTCTGTCTGATTTGAGTCATAAAGACTTTCGCTCAAGATGTAATACATCTCTGGCAAACTGATTAACACAAAGCCTTTCAATACACCTCTTGTAGCCTCAGCATCATTCTGAATCAAACGGATAAAGCTGAAAGATGAGGTTGAACCTGACGTATTCTCTCTAAAGAAAGAGGTAAAACGGAGGTCAGAGCTAAGTGCTGTAAAGAGGTCGGTCTCATAGAGACTACGTGTATCACGGCGACCCTCAACAAACGATCCAAAACCAGTAGAGCGCAAGAACGCTGTACGAATTGACATTGAACGGTCGGCAGCATAAACACCGAAAATCATCTCCTTACTTGCAGGGAAACGCATCACAGAATCAAGTGATGTACTTGTATTCAGCTTAAAATTCTGTGTTGCATTGATGACTTCACGAGCATACTGTGCAGCTTCTGTATACTTACCCATAGCGTAGTAGACACGAGCTTTGGTCGCCTTTACAGCATACTTGTTGAAAAGTATCACACGACCCTTACTGTAATCACGTACGAAAGTATTATCGTATGTAACATCATTGTCATCAGTCAACAATGAATCAGCCTGATTCAAGTCCTTAAGAATAAGGTTGAATGTTGCCTGCAAGGTGTAACGTGGGCGGTTCTTCAAATTGAACTCTGTTGCGTATGGCAGACCAAGAGTGCTTGCATCACTGCGCGTATAGTCTGTACAATAGAGGCGAGCGAGGTCGAAATGCATAAAGGCACGCAGACCCAAGGCTTCACCATGAATCATCTTACGTTCTTGTGCACCTGCACTAATATCATTAATGTGCTTCAACACATTGTTGACATTAGAGATATTGTTGTACATATTGTTCCAAACAGCATCCACGATGTTACGTGCTTGCTGATTGGTATATTGATAGCGGTTAAGATAATAACTAACATCTTGTGTGTTGTCATAACCGAACTGCTGACCTAACTCATCCACCATACCCCATGAAAGGTTACTACCATAGAGATTTGATGAAGCCAACTTACCATAGATACCAAACATAGCATCCTCATAACCAGTAAGGTCAGTAAACATCTCGTCATCTGTTAGCTGTCCTTTTGACTGTACATCCAAGAAGTCGCTGCACGATGTCAGCAGTGCAAGCGCCATAGATATTCCTATATATTTCGTTATCTTCTTCATTGTTATCCTATTTAGTTTTAGAGTGAGAAACGTAATGAGAATTCAAAACTTCTGTCGTATGGATAGTTCAAACCACGCTCTCTCTTCGCTGTTGACAGGTAGAAGAGGTCATTGGTAAGAAGTTCCAAGAACATACGTTTCAATCCGTACTTCTGAATAAAGGTTGTAGGAACCTCATAAGAGAGTGACAGACTGCTCATACGCAGGAAGTTATTCTTCTCTACGAAACGTGATGTCTGATATGGAGTTGTTGTATCATCAATACGCTTATACTTCGCAACAGTGCCTGGAGTCTTCCATCTGTCATTCAATACACGCTCATCAGCATTGTACTTAGGGTTTGATCCCTCAACCTTTGTTGCTAATGTCTCGTTATAGAGAGAACCTCCGAAAGAGTACAAGAACGAACAACTCAACGCAAAACGCTTATAAGTAAGGTATGAGGTGATAGAACCCGTACCTAAAGGATTGGTATCACCGAAGATTACCTTATCATTTGAATCGTACACGAAGGTATAAGTACCATCACGCTTAATGAATATTTCCTGACCAGTTACTGGGTCGATACCAGCAGAAGGAACAACCTTCAAGGCTGTCAAAGACTGACCCTCTTCATAGATAGGAAGTGGTGCAACGCCATTATCAGACTTGTTCTTCTCGTTTTGTTCACGCAGAGAATTACTGATCTTCTTGATCTTATTCTTGTTATAAGCGTAGGTAAGACCGAGTGACCACTGCCAATCCTTGTTCTGAATTGGGAAAGTACGCAGACGAAGCTCAAAACCTGAGTTCTGTACCTCACCAATGTTCTCACGTGAAGTTGTCACACCTACTGATGGAGCCTTGGTAATATCCAAGAGCAGGTTATCAGTATTCTTGATATAATAATCAGCCGAGAGGTCTACACGTCCACGGAAAGCAGTGAAGTCAACACCGATATTGGTACTCAACGTACGCTCCCACTTCAAGTCTGGGTTACCAATAGTAATTGGTGTAGCACCAGTACCCTTACCATAGAAGTAAGAACTGTTATAGCTATAAGTGGTCAATGCCTGATATGGGTTAAAGTTGATGTTACCCAAGTAACCTACGCTGGCACGAAGCTTCAAAAGCGAAACTGGTGTTCCCTTCATGAACTTCTCGTTGTGAACATTCCAACCACCACCGACACTCCAGAAAGGAGCAAAGCGCTGATTCTTACCGAAACGAGATGAACCCTCATAACGATAGATAAGGTCAAGGAAGTACTTATTATCCCAAATTGTATTGGCATTAACAAAGAAACCTACACCTCTTGTCTGTGTATCAGAGCCACTTGGACGCGTAGCAGCGTACGATGTGGCGAAAGCTGGGTGTCCGAGCTTATCAGAATAGAAGCCTATTGAGGTATAAGTAGCTGCATCTGATGATGTAGACTCAATACTACCACCTCCCATTGCTGTAAGGAAGAGCTTCTTAAAGAAGTAGTTGTTATATGACAACATAGCCTTACCCTGCAATGTTGTGCTATTCACCCAATTATCTGTCAATGAACCACGCTGGTCAGCCGACTTATTACGAATCTCACTGTAAGCAAAAGGAGATGTAAAAGTACGTCTATCCTGCTTGCTACGGTTTACAGTAAAGTCTCCATCCAAACGAATCTTCTCACCAAACCACAACTGTACGCTGGTCGTATTAAGGAAGTCGAAGTTATTTGACTTACTATAACTACCCAACGAAGCATCATACAATGGATTCGCCAAGTCATGATAGAGTGAAGAACGCAACTGTCCGTCAGAGTTATATGGATTCTCATAAGGATTCATCTTAACCCAATCAGAGAAATCACCATAAGGTGACACGTTACTTGTTACAGACGAAAGTGTCGAACTATTTGACACAAAGAACTTACCTGCAATATTGTAAGAGAGACGGAAATTAGTTGAAAGACGGGTACGATCAGAACCCTTCATAACACCAGCGTCATTACCATAACGAATACCGAGGTTATACTTTGCACGGTCGTCACCACCATCTACACTCAAACTATGTGACTGAGAGATGGCATTATGCAGTGGCTTAGACAGCCAGTCAGTCTCAACACCTCTCTGAACATCATTATATATACGTGCATAATCCTTGTCAAGTGTATATTGAGTTGCTGGACTTGTGTCAGTAAACAAGCCTGCAAGACGCTCATATTCAAGTTTCTGACTTGCATTCAACAAGTTATAGTCAGACAAATCAGGTGTTGACAAACGTACTGTTCCACTATAATTCAGCTTCAACTTACCACCCTTCAATGTCTTTGTCGTGATAACGATAACACCGGCAGAAGCCTTCGCACCATAAAGAGCAGACGCAGAAGCATCCTTCAATACAGTAACAGTCTCGATATCATTCATATCCATATCGGCAACATACTCAGCACTTACCTGTGCACCATCTACAACATAGACAGGTGTGTTAGCCTGACCTTCAAAAGTTGCACGACCACGGATATTGAGTTCTGCCACCTTATTAGGGTCAGAACCTTTGAGGTTATCATCTGCGATAACCATACCAGGAACGAAGCTTGAAATACTCTGCAGTACATTCTTTGTACCCACGTTCATCAACTGATCACGTGTTACAGCAACCTGAGAACCTGTAAACGAATTCTTATTCTTAGTCTGATAACCCGTTACAACGACTTCCTGCATTTCCTTTGAGTCTTCACGCAAAGTAATATTAGCTGTAGCACCATTCTTTACAGTCTTCGTAACAGTCTTATAACCGATATATGACACATTCATGTGTACCTCTTTAAGATCGGTTTTAATCTCATATTCACCATTGATATCGGTCACATAACCACCATTTACGCCATCCACACGGATAACCGCACCGATGATAGGCTCACCGCTACTATCAGTAACCTGACCACGAACGCCGCCTTTACGCTGTACAGCTTCCTTCTTTGCAAGCGTCAGGGTATTACCCTCAACTGTGTATGAAAGTGGGAACTGGTTTGCCAAGTTTAACAACAAACTTGAAACAGACTGATCACGCACGTCAAGGGTTACACCTTTTAGTGCCTTCACATCTTCATCTGCAAACTTTACATTCAATCCTGTCTGCTTAGCAACCTCATTAGCGAAATCCTCTACTGTGGCATCGTGCATAGAGAGAGTTACTTTTGCACCATTCAGCTCTTGCGCTGACATGGGGAGACTTAATGGTCCAAAGCATAAAAGGTTCAGAAGTAGAACGCATATTACGCGCTGGAGGAATTTAATCTTCTGCATCGTTCTCTAAAATTATGAATTTGTTACTTGAAAATACAATCCTTTTAAACTCGAAAACCCTTACGTTAATAATTGTTCAGAGAGAAGAAAAGATTTCTTTATAACTATTAATACTATTGAGATAGTCACCTTCACAGGTAGACAATACCTATTTATATATTATTCTGCAAAAGTACGAAAAAAAATAAAAATCCAAGCGATTTTATTATTAAAAATAAAGAAAAACTACCATTATTATTGATTTTTGATAGTGAAATATACGTTTTAATGCTATTTTCTTTACTAATTGTTAGTAAACTTTGAACCAAATGTCAGAATCATATAAGATTTTCTTTTACTTTTTCACTTTTATGCTTTCAAAGCTATTCTATCAAATATAAACACACACTTAATATATACCAACATTCACATACCATAGACAAAAGCATCCTATTTCTAAAATCTAAATTTCATCAAAACAAACATTTGTTACTTTCAGAAGAGTCATATAGCAAAATACTTACATCAGTTTACACACATCTCCACTATGTTTTGAAACGCATTTTACCCTCCGCACCAATGGTGCTAAGGCTTAACACCATTGGTGCGGACCATTAACACGATGGGAGCTAATCACCAATACACCAAGAAAAAATGGATTGAACCGTTCATTATAGTTGTTATTATTTATAAAGGACATGTATGATTAACTCGTTTAGAAAGCATTTATTAGATAACACAAAAGCAAAATTGCGAACCAAAAGCCATTCAATTACAAAAAAGAAAAGGGTTGTATCAAATTGAAACTATTAACAGTTTCTTTGATACAACCCCTTTATTGGATATATAACTATTCGACTTTTAACTATCTAAAGACAGCCAAGAGCGACATTATCTCATTATTATTTTACTGCTGTTGTGCACGATAATTCTCCAATCCCTTATCAAGGAACTCAAGATAAGCAGGTACATCCTCCTTAAAGCTAAAGCTACCATTCAATGGTTTACCCGCATTATCCAATGGCACATAGAATGGCTGAGCAAGATAACCGAACTTAGTCTGCTCCAAGTAGCTCCACTTATCACCGATAGTACGCAGTGTACGTGAAGTTCCATCTGGGAGTTTCACCTCAACAGGCTGCTTCAATGGAGTCTTATCATCTACATAAAGTGAGATGAGAACATAGTCCTTATTCAACTTATCTGCTACTCGTGAATCAGTCCATACAGATGCCTCCATCTTACGACAGTTCACACATCCGAAGCCTGTAAAGTCAACTAAGACAGGCTTTCCTGCTGCTGCAGCTGCGCGCATACCCTCATCATAATCTGTATAAGTAGCGTGCACCGTCTGTGGAGCAAGGTTAAAATCCTGTGTATTAATAGGTGGTGCAAACGCACTAACTGCCTTACAAGGAGCACCCCAGAGTCCTGGAAGCATATAAACAGAGAATGCCAATGAACAAAGACCAAGCATGATAGCAGGTACAGGCATAGCCTTCTGGTCTGGATCATCATGTGGAAACTTAAGTTTACCAATGAGGTAAAGACCCAAGAGACCGAAGAGTACAATCCAAATAGAGAGGAATGTCTCACGATCAAGAATATGCCAGCCGTATGCGAGGTCGGCTACTGACAAGAACTTCAGTGAGAATGCTAACTCGATGAAACCCAACACGACCTTAATCATGTTCATCCATGAACCTGACTTTGGGGCCTTCTTAAGCAAAGTTGGGAAGAGAGCAAAGAAGGTAAATGGCAAGGCAAGAGCCAAAGCAAAACCAAACATACCCACTGCAGGAGCTACCCAGTCTCCACTTGTCGCTGCCTGAACAAGGAGAAGACCTACGACAGGAGCAGTACAAGAGAAGCTTACCAATGACAAGGTGAATGCCATAAGGAAGATAGAAAGCAAACCAGTTGTCGCAGAAGCCTTGTTGTCGACAGCGTTGCCCCAAGAAGATGGTAAGCGAAGTTCGAACCATCCGAAGAAGCTGAACGCAAAAACAATAAGCAAAAGGAAGAAGAAGACATTGAATTTAGCATCCGTTGCCAGCTCATTCAACTTCTGCGGACCGAATGCCCATGTGACAAGCGTTGCCAAAGCCATATAGATAACGATGATTGACAAGCCGTATGACACCGCATCACGTATACCCTTCTTACGGTCATCCTTTGCTCTTTTGAGGAAGAAACTTACCGTCATTGGGATAATAGGCCACACACAAGGGGTGAGCAAAGCAATGAAACCACCAAGAACACCCATAAAGAAAATACTCCAAAGAGAGCTATTAGTGCTATCCTTGGTGCTATTGAAGGCTGACAACTCTTTGATAACAGGTTGCCACAAGTTAACATCTGCATTTACTTGTGCATTTTCTTGCTTTAATGGTCCTGCTGTATCGACAGGCAACACATCAGCCTTCTTTGCTGTATCTGCAGTCATTGCGGTAAGTGCAGATAAACCATCAGCTGCTACATCAGTAGCAGCTGTCGTTGTTTTTTCCGTTTCTGCATTGGCAGCTGTTGGTGTTGCTGCGGGAGCGGAAGCAGGTCCATTACCTTTGAAATTGAATTCTACCTGTGTTGGTGGCAAACACATTTCATCGTTACAAGCACCATATTCCAAATAACCCTTTATACTATAAGTCTTGGCAGTTATCTTGTAACGCTGAACGAAACCAACGCTATTCTCGAAATAACGTAGTTTCATCTCAAAAGTCTTATCGTAAACATTCAACTCTTTACCACGTGTTGTGAGTTTACCAACTGGTGTTAACCCCTCCACTTTGTCTACATGCAAAGAAGCAGATGTAGGACCATCAGCTGGAAGATTAGTTGAATATACGTGCCATCCCTGGTCGATCTTCGCTGTGAAGACAACCTCTACCTCTGTTGGGGAAACCTGCTTCTGTTGTACAGAAAAATGAACAGGATTCTGCTGTGCCATAGCCACGAGGCTAAATACCAGCGTAAAGAGGAAAAGTAGTGTATTTCTTCTATTCATCGTTTTATACTATTAGAATTTGAATTGCAAAGATAAGAAAATTATTTTTATAACATTGCATAATGTATATATTTAATATTTATATCCATTAATTTCTTATCAATCTATGTTCAAAAGGTTTTAAGGATTAAGAACTATTCTCTCGTCGATTATTTTCTTGTGTTTGTTGTTGCAGACAGATAGTCACCTACCTGCTGCAACAAATATTAGTTTAAATACTATCAGGCTTAATTGTGCACCAATGTACCAATATCTTCACCGTCCATAACCTTCTTCAGATTACCGACAACGTCCATATTGAAGACATAAATAGGTAGGTCATTCTCCTTACACATAGTCGTTGCCGTGAGGTCCATTACCTTAAGACCCTTTGTATAAATCTCATCGTATGTAATATCAGAGAACTTTGTTGCCGTTGGGTCTTTCTCTGGATCGGCTGTATATATACCATCTACACGTGTACCCTTAAGCATTACGTCCGCCTCAATCTCAATACCACGCAAGCTTGAACCAGTGTCAGTTGTAAAGTAAGGACTACCAGTACCAGCTGAGAAGATACAAACATAACCTGCTTCCATAGCCTCGATAGCCTTCCACTTGCTATAGAACTCGCCGATAGGTTCCATACGAATAGCAGTCAAGACCTTAGCTTTCACACCGATTGCCTCAAGTGCTGAACTAAGCGCAAGAGAGTTGATAACGGTTGCACACATACCCATCTGGTCGCCTTTTACACGATCGAAGCCTTTTTGGCTACCGCTCAAACCACGGAAGATGTTACCGCCACCGATTACAATACCAATCTGTACACCCATTTCATGTACTTCCTTAATCTGCTTAGCATAATCGCTAAGACGCTCAGGGTCGATACCGAAGCCCTGCTTTCCCATCAAACTCTCACCCGAAAGTTTCAAGAGAATTCTTTTAAATCTTGCCATTATTTTTGGTATTAAAGGAATTGAGGGGGGTCCTTGACCTCCCCATAGACCTTATTATATAATAAATTCTACTTCTTTAAATTGATATTCACGAACCATACCCTTGCTGTCACGGAGGATGAGATGCCCATCGTCTTCTACTTCAACGATAGCGCCTTCAAACTCACCATCAGCATCACAGAACTTATGAAAACCTCCACGACGATACAAGGCTTCGTGATACATTGCACTGATATCATTATATCCGCCCATCTCTAACAGCTGATAGAGTTCTGAGAACTTCTTAATAATCTTATTCAGCAGTTCTTCTTTGTCAACCTCATGCCCTAAAATCTGGCAGAGAGAAACGGGATTAGGAGCATCACTCTGGAACGTTTCCTGATTTACATTCAGTCCCACACCGAAGACACAGTCTTTTATACGTCCCGCAGCGAGCTTTGTTTCAATCAGTGTTCCGCTCAGTTTATTATCTTTCCAATAGATGTCATTTGGCCATTTCAGACGGATATCGTCTTTCACATAGTCTGTTAAAGCTTCTTTCAGTGCCAAAGCACCAGCTTCCGAGAGTAGGAACTGACTACGAACAGGCAGCATCGTTGGATGAACAAGTACTGAAAACAGCAGGTTCTTACCAGCTTCACTCTCCCAAGTGTTCGTCCCCTGCCCTTTTCCTGCTGTCTGATAATCGGCAACAACGACTGTCATTGGCTCATCTTCAGCAGGTGTGTAAGTGCGAAGGTAGGCATTTGTACTATCGACAGAATCCAGTCTTACGACCTTCACCTCTCTTTCTTTCTCTACTACTGTTGGCTTGAAAAAGCCTAATACGGCATCTATTATCTTCATTTACAATCTATTCTTTATACGAATGGAAGAAAGGCATCCTTCACATGGCGCACTTCATTGGTTCCTGTTGGTTGCCCTACGACAGTAATAATATCAAAGCGAATATCCAAATTGATATTATATCGCTTGACGTATGCATTAGCAGCTATCGAGAGCGAACGCACTTTCTGTACCGTAACAGCCTCATCGGCATCAGCAAACTGTTCATTCTTTCGTGTCTTTACCTCAACAATAACCAACTCTCCGTTGTCTATTGCGACAATATCTAAGTCTCGATGATGATAATCCCAATCACGATGAAGAATGACATAACCCAGCTGTTGGAGATAGCTTACCGCCACATCCTCTCCCCATTTGCCTAATTCGTTATGGTATGCCATGCGTCTTTCTTTCCTCAACTTGCAGAAGTTGTAGAGGTTCAGAATATTAGAAGGAGATAAGATAATTCTTTATACGTATCAAATCGATTTACGGATGAAACAAAGGTATAGCCTACTTCTTCTAAAATCCTTAAACTTTATCACTCCCGTCAAGAATTGTGTACATTAATATTCACGCACAAAGTTAGAATAATCTTTCGTAAAATCAAAATAAAACTCGTATTTTTGCAGTATGAGTACAGAAGAACAAAGCAAGAAAGACATATACTATATGCAACGTGCATTGGCTGAAGCCGAAGCTGCTTATAAAGAAGGTGAAATCCCTGTTGGTGCTGTTGTGGTATGCCGCGACCGTATCATCGCTCGTGCCCATAACCTAACAGAGACGCTCAACGACGTTACTGCACATGCAGAAATGCAAGCAATAACCATGGCAGCCAATGAGTTGGGAGGTAAATATCTGCAAGATTGCACGCTATATGTGACTGTTGAACCTTGCATCATGTGTGCTGGTGCTATAGGCTGGGCACAGCTCCGACGCATTGTCTATGGTTGTTCTGATGAAAAACGAGGTTATCATGAGTATGCACCCAAAGCCTTTCACCCAAAAGCTAACGTCACCTATGGCGTTATGGAAGAAGAATGTCGCACCTTGATGCAACGATTCTTCCAAGAGAGAAGATAGGGATTAAGGAGTGAAAGAAGTTAAAACATCACCTCTGTTGCTGATGTTAATAAAGAGATAGAAAGAAAGGAGGAAGGATTTTACCGATGCTCTCTACGAATATTAGAGGTAAGAGATAAACTCCTGATAAATGCCCTTTTAACCTCTTATAGCTACACGCTAACGAATTATTTACATGAAAATAAATATTTCTTTTCATGAAGAAAAATAATTATTTACACGACAATAAATATTTATTTTCATGAAAATAATTCGCTCAAAGGCTATTGTAAGCATAAAAAGAACCATTATCAAGAACACAATTAATACCATAAAACAAATAAATTTACGCCTTTGATGTCACCTTTTACAAACCAATAACGTTATACAAGTGAATCGGTTCAGAAAGAAAACCAAATGTATAACATATTAAAAACAAATGATTATGAATTATGTAATATTAGAATCAATCATTAAAAGTCTCGTTCCAATAGCAATTGCAGTAGTTCTTCCTATCATAATGGCTTGGCTCTCTTACCGTAACAAACAACACGAAACAGACAAAAGAAGCGAGATTGTTACGGCTATTATTGAAAAGAATCCTGACATTGACGTGCAGGAGTTTCTCGACAAGCTGAACCCTCCAAAGAAACCATACAAAGAGCAACTGATGACAAAAATGCACCAAGAACTACTTTGGGGAACAATTTGCCTTATCGGAGGGGCGGCAACCATATTGGTTATTATAGTTTTGAGCATTTTGCAAAGTTTTGACAAAGGATATATCCCTATAGGCTCTGTATTCGGCATTGCCCCATTAGCTGTAGGATGCGGGTTGTTAATCGCCTACAACAATGCCAAAAAGACTTTGGAAAACTTGAAAGACAACGATTAGGTTATTATGACAAGAGAACAATTCGTCGAACAGGTCGGTCGGGAACAGGCAACATTACGCTGGTTCCTGACGGCTCTATGCTGCGGCAATAGTGCTGAAGCTGACGATATTGCTCAAGAGGCTCTCATCAAAGCCTACCTTCGCAGCAGCCAATATGACGAACGGGGACAGTTCTCGGCTTGGCTGATGAAAATAGCTTATCGTGTCTTCATCGACTCGCGCCGCAAACAGAAACACCAGCAGGAACTACCCCTTGAGAAGGCTATCACGCTCCAAGGGAACAGTAAGAGTGATGAAGCCTTCCGCTATCAGGAACTACACACTGCGTTGGCAACGCTCTCGGAAACAATGCGCACAAGTATTCTGCTCTATTATATGCAGGGCTATCAGATAAAAGAGATTGCAGAGATAACCGAAAACAGTGAGGATGCGATTAAGAAACAACTCTCACGAGGACGAGAACAACTTAAACACTTATTGGAAAGATGAACGAAGATAAATTCTTAAAAGACTTACTGGCGGACTATCATCCACAGCTATCGGATGACAATGCCTTTATACAAAGACTGCAACGACAGATGGAACTCATCGAAGAAGTTAAGGCATATCAACGTGCGGAGAGCCGAAAAAACAAACTGATGTCGATTAAGATGCTTGTCATTGGTGTTGTTTTGGGTTGTCTTGTCACGCTTGCAAGTTTCACACTGCCTACTATCTTCGATAGATATATCAATGGAACAAAATCGGAATTCATCCTTACCTTGCTTCACAACGTTCAGTATATTGGACTGGCAATAGGCGCAGCCTTCGTCACACTCAGCCTATTATTTACCACGAAATTAGTAAATCTAAAAGACGAAACACCACATCAATAGGGGCTTCTTAGGGTTTTGTAGAAGTTGACATAACAGATAGCACGATTGCAAAAAAGGTAGACCTTTTTGCCCAAAAAGGTCTACCTTTTTTGAAGAAACCGTCAACCTTTTTGAAGAAATAGTTACCCTCTTCTGAATATATCCAATTGTGAGACTGGAGTAAGTTTGGAGAAATAAAAAAGGAGATGTGCTGTTATAACACATCTCCTCTTTCTTATTTTGTATTTTATGATTATCTAACCTGAATAACCAAGTATTTGCTTGTGCTCCAGAATGTCTGTGGGTCAGTGATACGGAGTACATACTGTCCGTTTGTATCAGTTGTCAGGGTGTAGCTGCTGCTTGGGTGAGCAGTCAACAGATGTGCACTCTTGCTGTAAAGTTTGATTTCCTTGTTAACACGGATATCAATCTTTGTGAAGTAACCCTTGTTGAAAGAACCCTGAAGAACCTTACCACCATCGAGGATGCGCTGTGCCTTCAACTCGCTCTTAGTACCGAATACATACCAACCAGTGTTCAACTGCTTGTCCTGAGTATTGATTGTCTCAGTCTTCTGGTTGCTCTCTGTCTGGAGATTCTCTTTCTCCTTGGTGAGGTTTTCCTTCTCTGCTGTAAGGTTCTCCTTATCAGTCTTGAGATTAGTAACATCTGTATTCAGACCAGTGATTGTCTCATCAAGTTCCTTAATATGGATGTTCTTTGACTCAAGTTCAGCACGCAACTGCTTCAACTCAGTCTCCTTCGCGCTCAATTGACTTGTCAGACGGCTGAGGGTTTCCTTCATTGCATCACCCTTAAAGCCTGTCTCGCGTAACTGCTGCTGCAACTTCTTAATGAGTTCACGGTTTTCCTGCATACGCTGAGCGATGAACTGGATATTCTCCTTCATCTGTTCTGTCTTGTTAGCAGCCTCACCATTCTTAGCTATTGTCACACGATTCTCTGCTTCGTTGATAGCAGCAAAACCCTGCTGAATATCATTCAGCGTTCCCATCATATCGTTAATCTCGTGATCACGTGCGTCGATAATATTACGCAATGAATCATTCTGTATTTCGGATGGATTCAAAGCCGACTTCTTTCCTTGATTGCAGGATGCCAGTGCAAGTACTCCACATACTGCGAGAACTAATAGTTTATTCATACATTATAATTTTTTATCCGTTTGTTTCTTCCTTTCAGAAGACTTTACTTTTTCTTTTCCTGCCACTACAATGACAAACTCACCACGTGGTTCTGTCTCTTTGAAGTGGGCTATTACTTCATCCAATGTTCCTCGAACGCTCTCTTCATGCAGCTTTGAAATCTCACGACAACAACTGACTTGTCGCTCAGCTCCAAACACCTCAGCAAACTGTTCCAAGGTTTTCACAACTCTATAAGGTGACTCATAGAATATCATTGTACGCGTTTCTTCTGCCAAACTCTCTAAATGAGTCTTACGTCCCTTCTTCTGAGGGAGGAATCCTTCAAAGCAGAAGCGGTCGCATGGTAAACCACTTGACACCAATGCTGGTACGAAAGCGGTAGCTCCCGGAAGCGTCTGAACAGTTATTCCATTGGCTGCAGCCTCACGAGCGAGGAAGAAGCCGGGGTCACTGATACCCGGAGTTCCCGCATCTGAGATCAGTGCAACCGTCTCACCAGCCTTTAATCTATTGACTATACCAGCAGAACTTGCATGTTCATTGAATTTATGATGAGACATAAGACGATTCTTAATCTCAAAGTGTTTCAACAAAATACCCGATGTACGAGTATCCTCACACAAAACTACATCAGCCTCCTTTAGGATTCTGATAGCACGGAGGGTCATATCCTCCATATTTCCAACCGGTGTCGGTACGAGATATAATGTTCCCATTGTTGGTTGCAAATGTAGAGTAAATGAACAGAAGGACAAAATAAATTAGCTTTTTTTATATAACAATTATGTCCGTTTGTAAGGAAAAAGACATAGTAACAATCATGTTATAATTAAAAAAAATAAACACTACCTCCTACGAAAAAAATGCACCCTTCAACAATAAATAAATATGAAATCCTCCTTACTTTTCCATAAACAAGACAGAGAACACATTTCCTCAATAACTTTTAACGCTTAACGTTTATCTATTCTTTTTTTATTATATATCTTTGCATTGATTATGACAAAGATAGACAACCATAACGGTGAAAGACGTCGTCAAGGACGCATTGAAGTGATTTGTGGAAGTATGTTCTCTGGTAAGACCGAAGAACTCATCCGTCGTATGAAACGTGCAAAGTTTGCAAAACAGAAGGTTGAGATTTTCAAACCTTCTCTTGACACACGCTATTCGGACGAGGATGTTGTCAGTCATGACAAGAACGTGATTCATTCCACACCAATTGACTCATCTGGTAACATTCTTCTTCTTGCCTCAGACATTGACGTTGTGGGCATTGATGAGGCACAGTTCTTGGATGAAGGACTCACTGATATCTGCAACAAATTGGCAAACAACGGTGTACGTGTCATCGTTGCGGGCCTCGACATGGACTTTAAGGGTGTTCCTTTCGGTCCAATCCCAGCTCTTTGTGCCATTGCAGACGAGGTAACAAAGGTACACGCTATCTGTGTGAAGTGCGGTGCTTTGGCATACGTGAGCCATCGTCTTATAGATGACGACCGCCGTGTTATGCTCGGTGAGCAGCAGGAATATGAACCTTTATGCCGTGAGTGCTACAAGAAGGCTACACAAGAAGAAGTTAATACTAAAGTCTAAATATTCTTATGCGACAAATAATTACCTTTGATAAATTCATACGTTGGGCATTAATTGCTCTTGCTGTTTTAGCAGTAGGATTTATTATCAATGCTCTTTCTGAGGTACTTTTACCATTCTTTATAGCATGGCTAATTGCCTACCTCCTCTATCCTATCGTGAAGTTTGTACAATATAAACTCCACATTCCAGGCAGAGCTTTGAGCATAATCATCACCTTTATATTGGTTGCAGCACTCTTTACTGCCATCTTCATGTTCATCGTTCCACCAATGATCAATCAGGTTGATAAGTTTATGACGATTGTCAATCATTATCTACATGAGACTACACACACCAATGATATAGCAACAATGGTGCAGAAGTGGATTAAGGAGAATCAGACAGAAATAGAAAGATTCTTAAAAAGTTCAGACTTCACAAACACGATTAAGACCGCTATGCCGAAGTTATTCTCTGTAATAGGTCAGACGGCAAGTATCGTGATTTCTATCATTGCATCATGTATCACCCTACTCTATACCTTCTTTATCCTGCTTGATTATGAGGTATTGACTAACAATTGGATTAAGATATTCCCAAAGAACGTACGTCCTTTCTGGGCTGGATTAGCAGAAGATGCTGAGCGAGAATTAAATAATTATATTCGTGGACAAGGATTGGTTTCACTCTGTATGGGTATACTCTTCTGCATTGGCTTTACCATTATTGATTTCCCAATAGCTATCGGCATGGGTATTCTTATTGGTATTCTTAACCTTGTTCCTTATCTTCACACCTTTGCCCTTGTACCAACAGCCTTTCTTGCATTGCTCAAAGCTGCTGATACAGGACAGAACTTCTGGATTATCTTTGCCTCTGCACTGATTGTTTTTGCCGTCGTACAGTTGCTTACGGATATGGTAATAACTCCGAAGATTATGGGTAAAGCAATGGGGCTCAACCCTGCCATCCTACTCCTCTCCCTCTCTATATGGGGCGCACTCTTAGGTTTTATCGGACTTATCATTGCCCTACCACTCACAACACTTATCATTGCTTACTGGCAAAGATATGTAACGAAGGAGGGTGATGCGGTAGAAACAGAAAATGTACCTGCTGTTGCGGAGGATAAGAAAGAGGAAAAAGAATAAACAAAGATAGTATCTATAGAACTATAACGAGCCTCCTTTTCATATGGAAAGGGGGCTTCTTTTTAATGCTATCTACTACTAACACCAATGGTGTTTACCATGAACACCATGTGTGTTAAGCCTTAGCACCATGTGTGCGGTACCTTACCACATCGACTGAAGATAGAAAAATAGGGGTATTAAGGTCGCTATAATGAAGATAGTATGACACTAATAACTAACTAACAGAAGGAATAAAATCACCAAACAGCAATGCGATAAAATAAAAATAGCTCTCATTTTCACACGAAAAAGAGAGCTATTTTTATGCAATCTACACCACTATTCGCAGTTTATCAACAGCATGAAAACTCGACTAAAGTGGTCTTTAATATGCTTATTTATACGTAAGACTCTAAGAACTTAACTGTTCCCGAAACCTTAACAGTGGTTGCTGTAGCTGGAAGGAGTACACTCTCGCCTGCACGGAATGAGATAGTATTGCCCTCAGCATCAGTAATCTCACCCTCACCCTTGAGTCCAACGAAGATGACAAAAGAGTCCAAATCGCTATAATCGAGCGTCATTGGCTCTGTAAGGTCATAGACAGAAGTGGTGAAGTAAGGACAGCTAACGAGTTCTACAGGCTCATTCTGACGTGCTTCATACTGTGTGCGATAGTCTGGATAGACGGTATAATCGATGCACTCAGCCGCCTCCTTGGTATGTAACTGACGATAATTGCCCTCTGCATCCTGACGTTTGAAGTCATAGATACGGTAGGTTACGTCGCTTGTCTCCTGAATCTCTGCCAAGAAACAGCCTGCACCGATAGAGTGAATGCGACCTGCTGGCAAGAAGAACACATCACCTTCCTTTACAGGATATTCACACAAAGCCTCAGTAATAGTATCATTTTCAACCATTTCCTTGTATTGTTCTGGTGTAATCTGCTGCTTCAAACCGCTGCGAAGAGAAGCATCAGCATTACTTTCCATTACATACCACATCTCTGTCTTACCACGACCCAAACCCTGTGCTTGTGCCTGCTCGTCTGTTGGATGAACCTGAATAGAAAGCTGCTCACGTGCATCGATAAATTTAACAAGCAGAGGGAACTCATTGCCAAAACGTGCATAGTTCTCCTTACCCACTAACTTATCCTTCAATGTGTCAACTAATTTATTCAGTGTCCAGCCTTTGTACTCGCCATTAGACACAACACTTTCATTATCCTTAACACCTGAAATTTCCCAACTTTCGCCCACCTGCTTCTGATCAGAAGTCAAATGCTTGAAAGGAACTATCTTTTCTCCACCCCAAAGGATAGACTTTAAAAGAGGATTAAACTTAAACATTTCCATTTTTATTGCTTTTTTTGATGTTTCAAACTTCCTAATACTGAAACCAACCTGTGGTCTCATTTGTACTGCAAAGTTACACTTTAATCAGTAGATTACCAAGAAAACTGATAGAAAGCCATTCTTTAATCCCTCATTAAAAGAATGGGAAAAAAGAATAATATTATCCCATTAAGATGTTGCCCTTCAACTTTCCTTTAACAACATTCCAGCTAATAGATAACAACAAATATATCCATCAACTTGAACATCAGAGTTTCTATCATAAAAAAAATGTTGTTTGAGATCAGTAAAGGATAGGTTTAGAATTATGAAACCTATACTTTACAAAGCTCAAACAACAGCTTTAAGATATCATTTTACTTAATCTCAGACATTCGTTTTGTCTGCTTCTGAATAATCTTCAATGTTGATTTGTCTGTTGCATACACACTGTAGAATCCTTGTGGCTCATGCGCTGGGTCGCAGGTAAAGTCATCTCCTGCCTGCCAACGCTCATGACGAGGCTTTCCGTAACCACCCCAACCCCAGAAGTTACAACCAACAAGAAGTCCACCATTCATTGCATTCTGTGCCACAGCATCCATAACATACTTGTAATAAGCATCGCGCGCCTTTGTTGTACTCTTCAACGAGAACGAGAAACCATCACGAGGATAACCGAACTCTTCAAGTACAAGCGGCTTATTAATACGCTTGCAGATTTCAAGATGACTATCGATATAATCTTGAGTATGCTTAAAACTTGCCTTGAGGTCCTCCTTTAGATGCGTCTTTCTTGCCCACTGCCAGTTGTATGGCCAAATGTGAATATTACAGTAGTCCACATTCTTGTCAGCACAGATGCGTTCAAAGCTGCTATAATCACGCTCACAGCCGAAGGCTCCTTCGCTTCCAAGGCTGATAAGATGATTCTGATCAAGGCTGCGCACGATAGCAGTAGCTTCTGAAAGCCACTTCTCAAACTCTGGCAAAGCTTCTTTTGAGAAAGCGCGAGGCTCATTACAAATCTGCCAAGACATGATAGTTGGGTCGTCAACATACTTCACACCAGAATATCGATTGGTACGACTAAGAATGAAACGTATATGTTCATAGAACATTAAATGTGCCTTTTGATTAGCTGCAAACTTGCTGGCAAACTTTGTGTAAGCACCATAACCATCTCTACGTGGTATCAAAGCTGGACCTTCATCAGCCCACTCCAAATAGGCACCATAGCCACCACTCCATTCCCAAGAGTTGGTGAGATAGAGTACAGCAACCATCTTTCGCTTACTCATCTCAGTTAAAAGATAGTCTAATCCTGCAAGAATAGAATCGTTATAGACACCCGGACGAGGTTGTAAAACAGGTTCTATCTTATCCTCAACACCGGGCAAACCATCTGCACCAACCAAGATGCGAAGGTTATCAATACCCAAACGTTGCATCTCATCGAGTTCTCGACGAAGGCGCGCACGGTTTCCACCTGGTCCTTCAGAACCAAGTATAGGTCCATACCAGAAGTTTGCTCCCACGTAATAGTAGGGTTTTCCACCACGAACAAAGCGTCCGTTCTTTACTTTCACAAAGTCACCGGCCATCATATTTACAGCCATTGTCAAGGCAATAATTGCCATAAAAATTCTTTTCATATATTAGTAGTAAGTCGAAATATTACCAACTTTACGAGCATTGTTTCCCTTTCAGGGAAGATGCATCTACTTATTAATACACCTAAAGCAAGTTTTTCCCTTACACACATTACTACTTTTAGAAGAATAAATGATTTTTCCGCATAAATGCGCGGACACTTTTCGTATTGCTTTAACGGAAGAACCGAAGTTACTCATTAAACAAAAACAAGGCTAAGACTGTCAACTACCTATCTTATTAACATCCTCTCTCATTGAAAAACTTTTCACTTTAAGACTTCAAAAAATCGCAGGCAAAGGATTGAAAAATCATTACATATTTTCAAATAAAAACTCTATAAATAACGGCAAAAGTACATACAAGAAGTAGGTTTATAACCACAAGGAAATCAATTAGTTACAAAGTAGCAGAGTAAAAGGTGCTTAATTGGACTTCAAAAGGGCGTTAGTTAGAGTTCAAAAGAGCACCTATTGCAAGTCAATTGGGCGTCTTTTAAAAGCCAAAAGAGCATGTATTGGTTTTGAGCTGGACGAAAATAATTTACAAAGTTCAAGTAACAAAGGAATAAGTTGTTTGTAGAAGACAAATAGTCATCGCACCCAATTACATTTATCATGTTATTTATTCTACTTTATATAACCATTTAATTGGGGGCTAACCATACCATGTATGTGGATTAGTCTCATTCTATTAACAATCTACACATTTAACGGAAGAACCGAATAAAAACACTTTTACTTTTTATTCTTTTACCGTTTTACTTGTCCAAACCTACCCCTTTTCTCACATTTATTTACTAACTTTGTAGCCAAATGAGCAACAACATAACAGATATAAAGCAACTGCTGAACGATGAGACTGGCGAGAAACATTTTTCGTTTGAGGTTCTTCCCCCTTTGAAAGGTAATGGAACAGCGTCTCTTTTCCGCAATATTGATCAGCTCAAGGAGTTTAATCCGAGCTTCATAAATATCACCACTCACCACAGTGAGTTCGTCTATCACGAGCGCGAAGATGGTCTACTGGAACGCCAGAGCATACGTCGTCGCCCAGGAACAATAGCCATTGCTGCTGCAATTCAGCAGACCTACGGCATCCCTGTCATCCCTCATGTAATATGTTCAGGTGCAACGAAAGAAGATATTGAGTACGAATTGCTCGATTTGCAGTTCCTTGGTATAGAAAATCTGATGCTTCTGCGTGGCGATAAAGCACGTGAAGATCGTATGTTCAAACCGACAAAGGGCGGACATAGTCATACAACAGAACTGATTGAACAGGTAAACAGTTTCAACGAAGGTGTATTCACTGATGGGTCTACAATGAAGCACCCTGGTAAGCCTTTCGTATATGGTGTGGCGTGCTATCCTGAGAAACATGAGGAGGCACCTAACCTTGAACAAGACTTACGTTACCTCAAAATGAAGCAGGATTTGGGTGCAACATTTGCTGTTACACAGCTTTTCTACGACAATGAGAAGTTTTATAACTTCGTTGATCAGGCTCGAAAGATTGGCGTTACCATTCCTATCATACCGGGTATAAAGCCTTTCGCAAAGTTATCTCAGTTGAACGTCGTTCCAAAGACATTCCATTGTGACATCCCAGAAGAGCTTGCAGGATTGGCACTAAAATGTAATTCGGATGAAGAAGCACGCCTATTAGGTATCGAATGGGCTGTTAAACAGGTGAAAGACCTCTATGTACATGGTTTCAATAACGTACACTTCTACACTGTTTCAGCTGTAAGCAGTGTACACGAGGTGATGAAGCGATTAGAAGAGTCTGGTCTTCTGCAAAAGAACAGCTAATAAAAAAGAAAACAAGAGAAGATGAACTTTTCAGAAGTTATAGGACAAGAAGCAGTGAAGGAACGGCTTATTCAGATGGTTAAAGAAGACCGTCTGCCTCATGCTTTGCTCTTCTGCGGACCTCATGGAACGGGTAAGATGGCGCTTGCAATGGCTTTTGCCAGCTATTTACTTGCTGGTGATGAAGCTGAGGAAGCAACATCGCCAAGCGTATCAAATGCTCGTGCCATGCTTCGAAACTGGGAACATCCCGACCTTCACTTCTCTTATCCGACCATCAAGCTACCAAGTATGAGTAGTGACCACCAACCTGTAAGCACAGACTTTGCAAAGGAATGGCACGGACTTATCATGCAAGGGGCTTACTTCACCATGAACCAATGGATGAACCAGATGGGAGCTACCACGCAGCAGGCTATCATTACTGGTGCAGAAAGCGACGAGTTGTCACGCGTTTTGGCTTTGAAATCAAGTCAGGGAGGCTATAAGGTGTCTATCATCTGGCTGCCAGAACGAATGAATCTCACCTCTGCCAACAAGTTGTTAAAGCTATTAGAGGAGCCACCACAGGGTACTATCTTCCTCATGGTATGCGAGGAACCAGAGAAACTTCTCGAAACCATCATTAGCCGTACACAGCGTATTGATGTGAAACGCATCAACGATGAGGCGATTAAACAAGCACTCATCAACAAAAGGGGGATTGATACTGATGCGGCACACCGCATTGCTCGTATCGCAAATGGTAGTTGGTTGAAAGCATTGGAATCGTTAGACTCAGGCAATGAAAACCGTGAGTTCCATAACATGTTCCAAATGCTTATGCGTCTGTGTTACCTCCGTAACGTAAAAGATCTCAAGCGTTGGAGCGAGGTTGTTGCTGGATATGGACGTGAAAAAGAGCGTCGTATGCTTACTTACTTCCAACAGCAGGTGCGCGAGAACTTTATGTTTAACTTCCAAAATCCCGAACTCAACTACATGACTTTGGAAGAGGAGAACTTCGCAAAGAACTTTGCACGATTCATCAACGAGGCAAACGTCATTGAAATCAACGAACTCTTCCAGCGTGCCAATCGTGATATTGGGCAGAATGCAAATGCCAAGATTGTCTTCTACGACATGGCATTGAAGCTCATTGTACTACTTTTGAAGAAGTAGACAGGTAGACAAGTGGACGAGTAAACAGGTGGATAAGTTGACAACTTATATGCTTGAAACCTGTACAATATAATTTATAATTGCTTATCACAGCCTTCCAAACTCCTCTATCAAAGAGAAGCATGGAGGCTTCCAATATATATAAAAACAAATAGAAAATAATCAATGGATTACAAAGATATGAAATTCAAGGTCTGGCATGGTTGTGACCGAGGCTTATGCCATAAAGGTTGTGGCAGACAAAACAACCAGTTGAACACATTCGACTGGTTAGCTGACGTGCCTGGAAACAATCAAACAACTGACCTTGTTGAGGTTCAATTCAAGAATACACGTAAGGGATACTATCACAATGTCAATGACCTTGACTTGAAGAAAGGTGATATTGTGGCAGTTGAGGCTAACCCAGGACATGACATTGGAGTTGTTACGCTGACTGGACGTCTCGTTAAATTACAAATTAAGAAGTCGTCAAGCGTAAAGTCACCAGACGATATCAAGCGTGTCTATCGTCTTGCCAAAGAAGTTGATATGCAGAAATATCACGAAGCAAAAGCACGTGAACACGCAACAATGATTGAAAGTCGACAGATTGCAAAAGGCTTAGGTCTGAAGATGAAGATTGGTGACGTAGAGTATCAGGGCGATGGAAACAAAGCTATATTCTACTATATTGCCGACGAACGTGTCGACTTCCGTCAGCTTATTAAGGACCTTGCTGCAGCCTTCCACGTACGAATCGAAATGAAACAGATTGGTGCACGACAGGAAGCAGGACGTATTGGTGGTACAGGTCCATGTGGTCGTGAACTTTGTTGTGCTACATGGATGAAGAATTTCTCCAGTGTTTCGACCACAGCTGCCCGTATTCAAGACATCTCACTCAACCCAACCAAACTGGCTGGTATGTGTGCTAAACTGAAGTGTTGTCTGAACTATGAGGTTGATGACTATATGGAGGCTGGCAGAAAACTTCCAAGTAGGGAGGTTGTCTTGGAGACAATGGATGGTGAATACCACCTCTTCAAGACGGATATTCTTAATGGTCAATGCACCTACTCTACCGATAAGAACCTTGCAGCCAATCTCGAGACAATCAGTGCTGAGCGTGCAAAGGAAATTATCGAACTGAACCGACGTGGTGAGAAGCCACTTTCACTCCTTGAAGATGGTAAGGCAAAACCAGCCAAGAAGCCTGTTGACCTCCTTGCTGGTGCTGACCTCAGTCGATTTGATAAGGCTAAGAAGCGCAAAAAGAACAACCAACCACGCAACAACAACGGACAGCAAGGTGGTAGACCACAACGCGACAACCGTCGTAATCAGCGTGATGGACAGGACAACTACCGTCAGCAAAACGACAACAGACGTTCACAAAACGATAACCGTCGTCCACAGAATGGTAATCGCCGTCCTTATAACGGTCCTCGTCCTGCATATCAGCAGAATGAAGGTACTTCACAAAACAATAGAAATGAAGGCAGACAGCCTCAGCAAACGGAAAGAACGCAAGAATGAAACATAAGGTTTCCACCTTATTATATATCATAGCACTCATGGTTATCACCATGGGTGTTGCTTCATGCAGTGATCCACGCACATACAACCGATATAAAAGTGTGTCACTACAAGGCTGGTCACGCAAAGATACGCTTACTTTTGATATTCCACGACAATGGGAGGGCAAATATCAGTTAGACCTCTGCTTACGTGCTGCACAGACCTATCCATACCGCAATATAAGTATGATTATTGAGCGGACAGTAATCTACTACAGACAACGTAAGAAGCGTGAAAAGACTTACAATGATACCATTAATTGTGAGATTGTTAACGACAAGGGAATATTAGCAGGACAGAAAGGTATCACAAGTACCGAGATACGCCAAGCAATTACCTCCTTCCGCCTCAACCGAAATGACTCCATGCACGTCACGATACATCATATCATGAACCGTGAGTCACTTCCTGGTATCAGCGATGTAGGTATTAGACTTCTCAAGAAGTAAACATTAGAGACAAACTATAAAGGCTGCTTCATCCTCCATACATTAGAGTCATGAAGTAGCCATTTTCTATACAGGAATAAGCCTAAGTAGCACCAGTCTAAGCTATAATATCATATTTAGCAAGTATTAGTATCGTACTCTCCTTCATCTCATGATAATAAGTTGCTCAACTTCCCATATTCTAAAATGGTGATAATGCTTAACACAAGGGGTGTTGATGCTTAGCACGTGTGGTGCGGAGGCTTAACCCCAATGGTGCGGAGCACAAAACACCGTGCAGAAAATAGTGCAAACAAAACCAACTTATTATTAGTAGAAAGCTATACCACTCTATAATAAAAAACGCTTTTTGATGTATAGACTTATTCTCCTAAACAAAAAGAGAAGTATCTATCAAAAAGATAAATTGTATTCCTTTTCTTAAAACTATCCAAGCGTAATCCTATCCCCTACTGACGGATAAGATTACGCCCAGCATCTATACGGAGGAAAATAAATAGAAGCAACGTAAAGCCCCAAAGAGAAGAACCTCCATAACTGAAGAAAGGTAACGGAATACCAATAACTGGTGTTAGACCCAATACCATTCCGACGTTAATAAAGACGTGGAATAAGAAGATTCCAGCGACACAATAGCCGTAGACTCGTCCAAACTTGAAAGGTTGTCGGTCGGCAAGATACATTAGTCGGAGTATAAGGAAGAGGAACAGCACAAGAACTGAAGCTGAACCGAGGAAGCCTTCCTCCTCACCTACAGTACAGAAGATAAAGTCAGTATCTTGCTCTGGAACAAACTTCAACTTAGTCTGCGTACCATTCAAAAAACCTTTGCCCTGCAAACCACCCGATCCGATAGCAATCTCACTCTGATGTACATTATATCCTGCTCCTGCTAAGTCCTCATCTAAGCCTAAAAGTACGTTGATACGCACTCGCTGGTGTGGCTGCATGACTTCATTCAACACATAATCTGCTGAATAGAAAAAGGCAATTGAACCCAAAGCAAACAATGCTATATAGAAGTAGTTGGCAAAGCGAGTATTCATAGCATTATAGACTAAATAGCCAATAACACATGCCGATAAAACCAACTGTACCCAAACAACGTCAAACGGAATAACAAACTCTGAAAAGAGTAAGGCAAGCCCCGTAATTCCAAAGACATAAGTTAGTAACAAGCGCGTACGTCCTTTATCACCCACATAGACCCACACCATAACTGAGGAGAATATTTGAACAAGTAAAAGGACAACAAACTTTCCTAAGGACGTGGGCGTATCCCACAGCAAAACTTCCTCATACTTTATGCCGACAACAAAATAAATGACCATTGCCAGTCCAGTAAAGAGGAACGCACCAGACATTCCCTCACGATAAAGCATAAGGAAGAAAGAGAAATAAACCAAGGCAGAACCTGTCTCACGCTGGCCGACAATACATAGCATAGGCAGAAAGATAATTCCACACGCACCAGCAAAATGCTTCCAATTCTTAATCGTAAAGCCATAAGCCGACATAAATTTGGCTATTGCTAATGCCGTTGCAAACTTGGCAAACTCGGCAGGCTGCAATCGTAGTGGACCCATAACAAGCCACGAACGTGAACCTTTAATACTATGGGGATTAAAGATTGTAGCAAAGAGAAGAAGCACTAACAAACCATAGATGACATAAGCAAAGGTGTCATAGAAGCGGTCGTCCATCATGAGAAGCACAAAACCCAAGCAAATAGAAGTACCTATCCACACAATCTGCATACCCGAACGAGTTGAAAGTGAGAATATTTCTGTATCGCCATAAGTATAACTCGCACCACAGACACTTACCCATCCAAAGGTGAGCAATGCAATATAGATACCTATCGTCCACCAATCTAATGAACGAAGTACACCTGGTTGTCTGTCTGCTGTATAATTACTTGGCACGGTTTACGTTCTCCTTGCTTTTTTGTTTATCTTTGGATTGAACCTTAGAATTCGCTTTTGGTTGTTCCTTTGGTTTATTTTTTACTTGCTCCTTCGGTTTAGCCTTAGGCTGCTCCTTGGGCTTTTCTTTTACCTGTTCTTTAGGCTTTACCTTAGGTTGTTCTTTCGGTTTATCTTTGGGTTGCTCCTTTGGTTTATCACTAACCTTAGGCTTATCTTTATTTTCCTTTCGTGTATCTTTATTCTTTTCTTTCTCTTTTTCCTTCTTATCGCCTCCCTTGTCCTTGTCTTTTTTCTCCGTCTTAACCTTTGTTTCTGGCTCTACACGAATAGCAGGTTCGTTCTGTGGTTGCTTCTTCTTTTCCTTTTCTTCAGCATCCTTCCTTGCCTGTGCCTCTTTTATCCTTACGGCTTCTGCTAAGTCTTGCTTTTCCTTTACCTTCTTCAGCGAATCTCTAATAGTATTTACACGCTTAATAGAGTCGAGACGAAGAGAGTCAGCACGTGACAAAGGACGCTTGAAAGAATATGAGATATGGCGATTCTGCAGCGCAGTTGCACGAGCTTCATCGCCAGGCGTAAGCTTACCATTGATATATTGCTCTATCATCAGCGAACCGATTGGCACACCAAAGTCAGCACCAAAGCCACCATTCTCGACATAAACAGCAATAGCAATCTTTGGCGTATCAACAGGTGCAAAGCCCATGAACACAGAGTGGTCCTTACCACGGTTCTGAGCTGTACCCGTCTTACCAGCTAATGAGTAACCTGGATGGACTGCACGCGCGCAAGTTCCGCCACGTACTGATGAAACCATACCCGCAATTACTTCCTGATAAGACCTCAGACTACCCTTTGTATGGTGCTTCTCCAAATACTTCTTATCAAGCTTCTTTCCTTGAATACTACGTACAACATGCGGTGTAATGTAGTAACCACGATTGGCAATCGTTGCACCAAGGTTGGCAATCTGCAATGGAGTAAGGTTGACCTCACCCTGTCCAATAGAAATTGAAATGACTGAAAGCGGATTCCACGTCTTAAAAGCATTGTCGTAGAACTTAGCATTTGGAATCATGCCTCGCTTCTCTCCAGGTAGATCAATACCTAACTTGTAACCGAATCCCATTGATACCATGTAATCGCGCCACACATTCATAGCATCCTCTAAAGACTTATACTTTTTACGATTAGAGAGCATCTGATATAGTCCCCAACAGTAATAACTATTACAAGAGGTACTAATTGAAGGTACTAATGAGATAGGAGATGCATGTGCATGACAACCGACATGAAGACCCTTAAAGTTAAATCCATGATGGCATGGATAACGAGTAGAATCGTTTACAATTCCTTCTGAATAATAGGTAACAGCCTGTCCTGTCTTAAACGTTGAACCAGGAGGATACTGTCCCATAATAGCACGATTGAGCAAAGGCTTTGCAGGATCGAGTGTCATCTCATGCTGATGCTTACCACGCAGTTTACCTATCATCGAACGAGGGTCGAAAGTCGGTGCGGAAACCATTGCTAAGATTTGTCCAGTCTTTGGTTCGATTGCCACAACAGCACCTAATTTACCTTCCATTAGGCGTTCACCAAGTGCCTGAAGTTCTGCATCAAGACCAAGTTGGATATCACGTCCAGGATGTGGACGTTGGTCATACTTACCATCCTGATAACGACCTTGTATCTGTCCGTGGGCATCACGTAAAAGAATCTGTACCCCCTTTACTCCACGTAAGTCTTTTTCATACTCACGCTCAACACCCATCTTACCGATATAATCGCCTGGCTGATAGTATTCATCTTCTTCAATATCCCCCTGACTTACCTCGGCAACATCACCAAGGACATGTGCAGCGATAGCTCGCTGATACTGACGAACACTACGTTTCTGAATATAAAAGCCTGGAAAACGATAGAGTTTCTCCTGAAAAGCACTAAAGTCTTTATCGCTCAACTGACTCAAGAACAATTGTTGTGTGAATCGAGAGTAACCCGGGTTCTTACTCCTATCCTTGAGATTAGCCATTCGGTTGTTAAAATCAGCCTTAGTTATGTTCAGTGCCTTACAAAACTCAAGCGTATCAAGATGCCCTCTCATCTCGTTGGTTACTACCATGATGTCATAAGCTGGCTGATTATAAACCAGCAGCTTACCATTCCTATCAGTGATAGAACCACGTGAAGGGAACTCTATCTTCTTTAAAAAAGCATTAGAGTCAGCACTCTTCCGATAGTCGTCACTGGCTATCTGAAGAGCAAAAAGTCGTATAATATATATCACCACGATGCCTATTGCAACTGCACTAAGCACGAGGCGACGTTTCTCTAAATCGTAATTCTTCATTTCTTATCGCCTCCTTACGTTCTCAACAACAAGAATAAGAATAAGCGTGAGCAATGAACTACCTCCAATACACTGCAACCATTCAATCACATTAAAGAAACTGAACATCTCTAAAGAGAAGAAGGCCACACTGTATATCAAGGTAAGAATAGCCACATACCACGTATATTGCGGTATGCCAAGCGTATCCATACCTGCTTGGAAATTCTCACTACTATCACGAGGAATGAATAGCTGCAATACATAAGGCTGTAAGGCGGCTATTAAAGTCAATGAACCAGCAGCTACACCTGGCGTATTTGAGAAGGTATCAATCGTTAGACCCATTAAAAACGCCCATAAGAGAATAGCCCACTGAGGATAATTACGAGGAAACAGAAGAATAAAATAGATATAAAGCAATGGCGTGGCAACAGCAAACAGATGAATGTGATTAAGTACAAACACCTGAGTCACTGTCAATACAGCAAACCAAAGCAAACGTTTTAGGAAATCTATATTCATTCTTTCTATTCGTAAATCAAAGGGGGATAAGTGGTTCACACCAAAGTAAGAATTAAACTACAAGGTGCGGTTATCCTACCTCCCATCAAACTTAATTATACAGGTAAACAGTTTACTTACTGTACCCTATTCCCTATCTGACTCTCAAGAGGTTTGATAGAATCTTGTGCTGCCTTAATAACTTGACGTTGATCTCGTATAGAGGCATCATCAATCACACAGACATCACGAAGATTGCCAAAATCAGTTGACAGCTGAATCTGAAGGCGATAAGAGAGTCCATCTTCCGAATTATAGACATGCTTAATCTTACCTACCAACACACCAGCTGGAAATACAGAAGAATATCCACTCGTTACGACACGATCCCCTAACTTAAACTTAGCATGACGAGGAACGTCATCCAAGTAAGCTACATCACGCGCACCACCATTCCAATGAAGATATCCGAAGTAGTCGCGTCCCTGAATAGAACAACTAATATTCGACTTTGAATTTAGTACTGGGATTACAACAGCATAATGAATACCCGCCATATAGACAATACCCACAACACCATTACCACAGGCAACACCCATATCTTTATGTACACCATCCCATGTTCCCTTGTTTATGGTGATAAAGTTATTAGGTTTATCTAACGAATTGGCTACAACCTTAGCTTGTATCAATCGGAACTTTGAAAGGAAACGATACTGTCCCTTATGTAGGAAAGTTGAATCCTTTGTCTTATCATACAGCTGAGCTGATAACTCCTTCACCTGACGCTCCAGTTCAAGATTGCGTTTGGTCAAAGCCTCATTCACCTCACCCATCGTTAGATAAGAGGTAATCTTTGAGCTTCCTTCATAGACCAAACCTGCCACGTAATTCGCTGACGTGAACCACACACTGCCCTGATAGTCATTGAATCGGAACAAAAGAACCATACTCAAGACTTCCAGGGCAACGAACAAGAACCAATGCTTGTACTTAGCAAGGAACTCAGTCAGATTGTGCATGAACGTTAATTGTTATCTCATCAAGAACGAGAAACGGTCTACGTTCTTCAATGCAATGCCTGCACCCTTAGCCACACTGTGCAATGGGTCTTCAGCAATATGGAATGGAATATTAATCTTATCAGTCAGACGTTTGTCGATACCACGAAGCAAAGCACCACCACCACTGAGGTAAATACCATTCTTTACGATATCTGCATAAAGCTCAGGTGGGGTATTCTCTAATGCAGACAGCACGGCATTCTCAATCTTTGCGACTGTTTTATCAAGACAATGAGCAATCTCCTGATAGCATACAGGCACCTCCATAGGAAGAGCTGTGATACGGTTAGGGCCGTGTACAATATAGTCCTCTGGTGCTTCATCACCAAGGTCTGTCAAAGCTGAACCTACGTGAAGCTTGATACGCTCTGCCATACGCTCACTGACCTTTACATTATGCTGACGGCTCATATACTCCTGAATGTCCGCAGTGAGGTCATCACCTGCTACACGGATAGAGTTATTACATACGATACCACCCAAAGAAATAACTGCAATCTCAGTGCTACCACCACCAATATCAACAATCATATTACCTTCTGGAGCCTCTACATCAAGACCCATACCAAGAGCTGCTGCCATTGGTTCAAAGATAAGGTAAACATCACGACCATCAGCGTGTTCTGCTGAGTCACGAACGGCACGAAGCTCAACCTCAGTAGAACCTGATGGAACACCAATTACCATACGCAATGAAGGTGAGAAGAAACGATTACCGCTGTGAACCATCTTGATAAGTCCACGCATCATCTGCTCACAAGCTGTAAAGTCGGCAATAACACCATCACGCAAAGGGCGGATTGTACGAATATTGGGATGTTCCTTCTCGTACATCATCTTTGCATCACCACCTACAGCAATCATCTTATCTGTGCGACGATCCAGTGCTACTACTGATGGCTCATCGACAACAATTTTATCATCGCTGATAATAATTGTATTTGCCGTTCCCAGGTCCATAGCAATTTCCTGGATAAATGAAAATAATCCCATTAATATATGTGTATTTTATAAATGTATATTCTTAACTTAAGTGTGCTTATTCAGTTGTGAACCAACTATGGATAGCTGTGTCGTAGTGGCTACTAACACCGAAAGCACGTTCTGCGAACATCTTACGATCTTCAATATCTGTCTGTGCGCCATTGGTATTGAGAATCTGGAGCAACACTGGATACTCTGCCTTACTTGGTACGATGACAACGTCCTTGAAATTCTTTGCTCCTGCACGTATCAGTGAGATACCGCCTATATCAATCTTCTCAATAATATCTTCTGCGCTGGCACCACTTGCAACGGTCTGCTCGAAAGGATATAGGTCGACGATAACAAGGTCGATAAATGGAATCTCATATTCTTTCATCTGTGCCTGATCACCTTCGTTCTCACGACGAGAAAGAATACCTCCAAAAACCTTTGGATGAAGTGTCTTCACACGACCACCGAGAATTGAAGGGTAAGATGTAACATCCTCTACCTTTTGACATTCATAACCTAATGATTCAATGAATTCCTGTGTACCACCTGTGCTGAGGAATTTCACACCTTCTTCGTCTAACTTCTTGAGCAAATCCTCAAGTCCATCTTTGTGAAAGACCGAAATAAGAGCAGTCTTAATTTGTTTTTTACCAGCCATTGTAAAACATTTTATGGATTTGATTTGCAAAGTTACTAATTATAAGCGACTAAACAATATTTTAAATCAAAAAAAAACAAAAGGTTGCCAACTATTTGCTTAAAGTCTAATAAGCTGCAACCTTTTGTTTTATTATGTCTGCTTCAAGTTCTGCTTTCTTAGAACTGAAGGTTGTTTCCATTGTGCCTATCAAAGGCATTATTTAGCTTAATCCTTACGCTTAACACCAAAAGCATCTAAGATGCCTTGTATCTCACTACCAAGACCAAAGACGCTATTCATCACGCCCTCCTTCGCACCTCGTACCATATAACGTGCGCAATCGCCTTCGAGTCTACCGATATGTTGGCGTTCTGCAATAGTATAGTCATGGCGTGAAATTTCACGACGTATCTTACCGAACTTATCAACGGCTTTACGCCACTTCTTAGCAGTATAGTACTGGCTGTTATCACGCAGTTCGTATGAAAATTTCTCTAAGTCGTTAATAGCTGACTCACGTGTTGCACATGAGCTAACCGAAAGCATTGCCACAATGAGGGCAAAACCCATAAGCATTTTCTTAACCTTGTTTCTCATCTTTTATAACTTCTAATTTTACAATAAATCTCCCTTTTCTTGGCTTGTAATTATAATATCTTACTATATAAAAGTAATGTCAAATTCCGCCTTTTAAGGGTAATAGTCGTCGCAAAAATAGGAAATAATAATGACTTTACCAACAAAACATCAGTTTACTTTTCATTCTTTTTCTACTTTTTAACTACCTTTGTTCCATGAATTTCGCAGCAACACTCCTTCAATGGTTCAAAAACAATGGACGTTCTCTACCTTGGCGAGAGACGAATGACGCATACGCTATTTGGCTTAGTGAGGTCATTCTACAACAGACACGTATCGCACAGGGCATGAGTTATTGGGAACGTTTCATGACGCAATGGCCTACGATAAATGACCTTGCTGCTGCCACGGAAGACGAGGTGCTGAAGGCTTGGCAGGGCTTGGGCTATTACTCTCGTGCAAGAAACCTCCATACGGCTGCACAACAGATAGTTGAATTAGGGGCATTTCCACAAACCTTCAAGGAATTAAAGACACTAAAGGGTGTAGGCGATTATACGGCTGCAGCCGTTGCATCTATTGCTTTTGGCGAACCTGTAGCTGTTGTAGACGGCAATGTCTATCGTGTTCTCTCTCGCTATTACGGCATCGACACTCCTATTGATAGTACCGAAGGGAAAAAGGAGTTTCAAACACTTGCTCAATCTCTTTTACCAACAAGCGAACCAGCTGATTACAACGAAGCCATAATGGACTTTGGTGCCATTCAATGTACACCATCTTCTCCATCTTGTACAACTTGTCCACTGTGCGAAACCTGCGTTGCTTTCCGCGAACAACGTATTAATGAACTGCCTGTAAAAAGCAAGAAAGTGAAACAACGAGAACGTCATTTCACCTATCTGTATATTGAATATGAAGGAGAAATAGCTATCCATCAACGTGGTGCAGGTGATATTTGGCAAGGATTATGGGAATTTCCACAAGCAGAACAGCTTGTTTCGTCTAAAAACTCTATCTGGAAAACAGAAGCGCAACTATTACGAAAAGGAATAAAACACATTCTTACCCATCAAATTCTCCTTGCAGACATTTACCTTTGGCAGCCTAAGCACCGCCCACAACTGCCCTCAGATTTCATCTGGATAGAAAAGCAAGATCTCGATAACTATGCTTTACCACGGCTAATTGAGGTTTTACTGAACGCTGTTCCAGTCTAAATTCCGCCATCCTTCAGCCATCTATCCCACGGTCCGCTTCTACGAGGCACTGCCTCGTAGCCATCCCTTCTCTTCCTTCTTCTCTCTTCAAGGCGCACCCATCGACTACTTCTTCCCAAAGTCTTCATCAATACGAAGCCGATGGGCAACTAAGAATGGGAAGATACAAACTATCATCACGATAACAAAGAACCATTTATAACCCACAGCCTGCGCCAATGCACCAGCAAACAATCCTGGAATCATCATTGATAACGCCATAAAGCCCGTACAAAGGGCATAATGACTGGTCTTGTGTTCGCCCTGACTAAAATAAATCATAAAGAGCATATAGGCACTAAAACCAAATCCATAACCGAAATTCTCGATAAATACAGCTGCACTAATCGCTATCACGTTATCAGGAAGCATATAAGCCAAATAGACGTATGCTAAATTAGGCAATGTAATAGCTGCTGTCATTGGCCATATCCAG
Organism: Prevotella melaninogenica; assembly: GCF_003609775.1. Classification (NCBI taxonomy): domain Bacteria; kingdom Pseudomonadati; phylum Bacteroidota; class Bacteroidia; order Bacteroidales; family Prevotellaceae; genus Prevotella; species Prevotella melaninogenica. The sequence goes on along the minus strand of NZ_AP018049.1, from coordinate 549,597 downwards.
CGTTTTAAGCCATCACGACTAATCATCATTCCTCCTATAATTCCACCTATCAAGAGGCCTGCAACACCTATCACACCATTCACCGTACCATATTCTATCTCTGAAAGTGCCAATCCTCCCTTTCCTTTCGGTGCTTGAAGGAAAAGTTGAGAAATAGGTATAATCAAAGCCTCTGGCAGACGGAAGAGAAGTAAGAAACAAATCGTTGTTAAAGCCTGCTCCTTTTTGAAGAAAGAGATGAATGTCTCTCCAAAACTACGAAGCAATTGACTGGCTGACACCTGTTTCCTCTCTGAGTCTTCGGACGGGCGAGGTAGAATAAAGCGATGATAAAGGGAGAGACCCATAAAAAGAGCCATCAAACCATAAAACACAAGCGACCAAGCCCACTGAATATCGAAGTTCTTATGTAAAAAACCAGCGAGTGCAATCAGTCCACCCTTACCAACAACCATTGATATACGATAAAAGGTTGAACGAATACCTACAAAGAATGCTTGATCATGCTGATTAAGTCCCATCATATAGAATCCATCAGCCCCAACATCATGTGTCGCACTACTGAATGCCAGCAACCAAAAGAAACAGATTGTTCCTTGAAGCCATAACGAAGTATTGACCGTAAAGGCTACACCTGCAAAAGCTGCACCCACAAGCAACTGCATAATGACGATCCACCATCGCTTTGTTTTAATCAAATCGAGAAATGGACTCCACAGAGGTTTGATAACCCAAGGGAGGTAAAGCCATGAAGTATAAAAGGTTACTTCAGCATCTGACAAGCCCATTTGCATATAGACCTGCAGAGATAATACGGTTACGGCAATGTAAGGCAGACCTTCAGCAAAATAAAGTGAAGGAATCCATGCCCATGGGGTTATCTTTCTTTCTGTTTTCAATGCTTATTGCGTTTTTGAATTCTGTTATTATCTGTCTTGCTCACAAGATGTCCGTTTTCCACAGCCTACTATCAACAAACTTATAAAAGATACACCAATCGTGTAACCAAAAGGAACAGATAGGATTAGATAGACAAGTCGAACATCAGTGCAGACTATCCTTTTGTGTCTTTTCAAACGATGACAAAGATACATAAATTTAACGAGAAAAAGATGCGAATACACTCACTAAAAAGAATAAAAATAAAAATTATACATTATAAACCAATGATTTTCACTTTTTTTGAAAGCGCCATTAAGATTTTTAGCTTATCTTTGTGAACATGAGGGTTTAATTCATTATATTATCATTTACGCCCATAAACACTAAGAATAAGCATAACAAATAATGATTGAAAGACTCTAATACACTCTACCCTCTCTATTGAACATAGAGAACCATAGAGTAACACAATAAAGAAGCATAACACTGACGAAAGTTGAACTACAATCAAAGTGATATGCTTCTATTTATATTCACGAGAAGTATATTTTTATACATTAAAAGTAATATGCAATCTTGTCAATTACAAATTCTTCCAGATTGAAAATAGAATAAAGGCTTATATATTTGCACCGAATGACTATCCACAATTAGATGGATTTACAAAGGGAGATAAACTACAAGTTAAAACTCAGAAACGACAAAAGATACTATGGTTATCAATTACCATTTCTCTCCACCTTCAACAAACAACTTATCCCTAAACCAATTGATAATTGTAAACTATTTTTATGCAACTCAAAAATAACACATGCTCTTTTGGCTTTGAAAAGACGCTCAATTGACTTACAAAAGGTGCCCTTTTGAAGTCTAACTAACGCCCTTTTGAAGTCTAACTAAGCATCTTTTCAACACAACTATATAACTAACTGATTTACTACTGGTTACGAACTTGCTTTTTACAAGTGTTTTTTCTTTATTTAAAGACACTTTACCCAGCATTATGTAATTATTTTTCAAAGTATCACTTCCAGACTTTTAGAAGAATTAAAATGAAAAGGATTTCTGTGTCGAAGGATAAATAAAGTAGACTGACAAGACAGTCTTTGTTATGTTCTTGTTCAATAAATAACTTCAATTATTCATTTAAAGCTATACGAAAAATGTCAATACACATAACGAAAGAACCATTTTTCGAAAGCAATAAGCAGAAGCTCTAAATAATAATCAACAAACGAAGCAAATCATTATCAAAAGAACATAAAAAGAAAGGGCGACAGTCATTACGACCATCGCCCTTATATCTAATGATTGTTTCAGATAATTACATACCCAAAGCCTTCTTAGCGCCTTCATTGTTAGGATTAACCTTCAGCACCTTGTTGAAGTACTCGTCAGCAAGTGGCTTATTACCCTTCTTTGAGTAATAGTAACCAAGACCATAGTAAACGTTCTCCAAGTAGCTCTTGCTATCCTCATCAAGAGTTGGTTTAGCTTCTTCATAAGCAGCCACCTTCTGATAAATCTCAGCTACCTTATCAGGATCATTCATCAACTGAGCCACATTAGCCTGATTCAACCATACCCAGTCAGAGATTGTTGGGAACTTAGCAACCATCTGCTCGTAAACATCAAATGCCTTTGCAAGAACAGCATTCTTAGCAGCACGATCTGTCAAGCCCTCAGCCTTAGTAACGTATGTGTTAGCAAGTGTTGCCCAGTCATTGTTAGTAGCCTTCTTACTCTTAGAAAGATACTCCTGCTGAACCTCGAGTGCCTTGTCATCATTACCCTGTGCAGCATAGATAGCAGCCAAAGTCTTCAAAGGCTCAATATTGTTCTTATCAACCTCGAGTGCCTTGTTAACAGTGTTGATAGCTTCGTCATACTGCTGAGCACCGCAAAGCGCCTTTGCATATACATCGTAGTCGTTAGCTACCTTCTTACCAGAACCGGCAAATACTACCTTACCATAGTTGATAGCAGAAGCATAATCCTTCAACTCTACAGATGCCATCATTGCAATACGGCTCAAGTACTCACTGTTAGGGAACTTCTGCAAGCCCTGCTTTACAACATCCAAAGCTCTCTGATAGTCCTTTGTAATGTAAGCAGCAAAACCATAGTTATAGAAGTTGTCCTCAGACATATTAGCTGGATTAGCCTTTGCATACCACTCTAATGCCTCCTTGTACTTGCCATCACCAAGCATAATTTCAGCGGCAGTTGCCTCTACTGGATAATCTGGCTTAACTTTACGAAGTTCCTCAAGTTTCTGAACAGCAACCTTAGAGTTAACATGACGGAAAACCTTTGCATAACGCTCGTAAGCTGTTACGTTCTGTGGATCAACAGTAATTGCATTCTGATACTGTGTAGCAGCCGCACCTGCATTACCAATAGAATCCTTAAGAGCAGCAATATCGCCCAAGAGGACATAAGCTAAACTACCCTTGTATTTCTTATTATTGATAACATTGTTTGCAATCTCTGTTGCTGCATCATAATTACGCTGCAAAAGATATACATTACCCAAGGCAACAATAGCCTCTTCACTCTTCTTGAAGTTCTTCTGATACTCCTTAATAAGATCCTTTGCTGCCTTTGGATCATTTGGTGCAGCTTCGATAGCAGCTACAATAGGCTTAAGAGCTACTGCGTAATCAACATCCTGTGCCATTGCTGGAGTTGACATTGCCAACATCAAGGCTCCAGCTATTAAATATTTCTTTGTCTTCATAATTCTTTCTCTTTAAATTTTAATTCAAGTGAACTTTATTCATTAAGACGCCTACCACGGCATTTAGTTTAATTCTATGAGAGTTGTAACTAATGTTGATAAGCAAAATAAATCTTCTCTAATGTTATAACGACCACATTATAATTAATCATAACAGATTATCATTTGCCAATAAATAACACACTATGCTTTACTGACTACTGGGTCTTAACTTCAACTTCACGAATGTTAATTTCACCACGATAAGGCAAGAGACCAGCCTTAAAAATAATCTTCTGACCAATTGGATTGGTTACGAAGTTTGCAAATGCCCAAGGCAATGCTTTATGTGGGTCTGCCACAATAGCATAAATAGTTCTTACGAAAGGATATCTACCATCTAACAGATAAGCCTGATAAGGCTGCCAACTATTCTCTGGCTGTGCAACGGTAGTCTTTGAAAGACCAACCACTCTAATATCTTTCTTGAATGTAGTGTTTGTAGAGTCACGATGGTCATTCAACCAGTTTGACCCGATAACACCTATAGCATTAGGAGTGTTATGAACATAGTCGATAACCGACTTACTGTTACTTGCAGCAACAATGTTCGCACTCTTGATATTCTTTCCACCTAAAATTGAGTCGACTACATAATGCAATGTTGCTGAAGCTTTGTTATCAAAAACAACTTCAATATCACCCTTATCATTCTTAGGGTTCAATTGATTCCATTTTGCAATCTGACCGCTGAGAATCTTCTTAACATCGGTAACGGTAATACACGAGTCTGCATTAGCTTTGTTAACAATGAAAGCAATTCCATCATATCCTATCGGGAATACCGCTGGGATAGGACCTTTCCCTCGTAACATCGCATCTTCTCCCTTCGTCAATGCATGAGAAGTAAAGAAAAGATTAACTTTCTGGTCGAGGAGCAGTTGCATACCTTTGTTGTCATCTGTGTAGATTGGCAACAAGTGAGTTTCTGGGTAGCGGAACTGATAAGTCTGTAACAGTTCCTCTATAATAGGACTAAAACTTTCGTCAGAGGCGAACTTAATCGTCCCTGACGTCGGTGTATCTGTTCTACCGTCCTTGCGTTTCTTCTGTCCGCAAGCAGACAGAAGAAAACCAAGGGATAGTATCAATCCTACTGTTATGTAGAATCTGGATCTTTTCATATAAAATTTGCTTTTACTGCAGTTTGAAGGTAATTGGAAGGGTAAACCAAACGTTTGCTGGCTGACCATTGTTCATACCTGGAGACCACTTCGGCATGCTGTTAACAACGCGAAGTGCCTCACGGTCGAGTGCCTGGTCAACACCACGAACAATCTGTGCCTGACTAACGCTACCGTCACGTCCTACAACGAACTTAACGATAACACGTCCCTGCACACCATTCTCTGCTGCAACTGCTGGGTATTGGATATGAGAAGCCAACCAAGCATTTACATTAGGGAATGAAGGCATAACCTCTGCCACTGTGAAGACCTTGTTTTCAACCTCCTGCTTTGGCTCTGGTTTTGGAGCTTCAACAACAGGCTTCTCAATCTTTGGTACAATCTGTTCTGGAGTAGCAACAGTGCTACGAGCAGCAACATCAGTACGATCTTCCGTACCTTCCTTGTTCTCAATACCGACTGCCTTGTTCTCCTTATTCATCTTGACCATTGGTGGCATCTCTTCCTTAACGTCCTTATCATCCTTGATGACAGGGGCTGTAAACTTAACAGTTGCACGAGTTTCAGGAACAACCTTTTCAGGTTCAACCTTCTTAGGCTCTTCCTTCTTCTGCTGCTTCTTACGCTCAGCCTGTTCCTTCTTAGCCTGCTCAAGAGCTGCTAACTCCATCTTTGCTGCATATTCAGCTTGCGCAGCCAAGTCGTCGTTATGCTTCTTGATCTGATAAGCTAAGTAACCACCACCGAGGAATGCAGCACAAAGCAGAATAGCTAAAGCCTTGATGTTACGCTGAGAAACAGTTTTACGAAGCTTGTATGCACCGTACTCCTTGTTCTTGTCGGCGAACACCATGTCGACCCATTTAGGATCGCATAAATCTATTTTTGCCATTGTTTTCTTTCTTTAATTGTTTACGAATCAGTGATTAAGCTTTGATACCTTTCTTGGCTAAGAGAGCCTTGTCTTGGTCTGTCAGCTTGTCAATGACGTAAGTTCCAATATATGAAATCTGCATTTCATCGAGGATGTCTACCAAATGACGATATGACGCCTGGTCCGTTGGCTTAATAATGACAGTCATGGTTGAAACCTTTTTGCCATTAATCATACCAGTTTTGATCGCAGACAACTCAGCCTGATAAATGCTATCAGGATAAGAAGCTGGATTAGCCTGCTTCTTACGATTCAGTTCCTTCACCGCAATATCCATATCCTGATATGGGATAGAAACTGGATCACCTGTTGAAGGGTCACCCACCTGCTTATGCTGAAGAACGTAGCGAATACCACTTGGAGTGTTACTCCAATCAGCTGGCTTCAGCCAATTAGCGTTATCATACTCTGGTTTACCGTTACCGTAGAAGATTTTATCTCCGTCAGCAATGTAAATCGTAATAGAGTGTGACTCCTTGGCCTCATTCTTCTGATCTTCTTTCTGAGTTTTATCATTACTTGGCATCGTCAACTCCATAGTTGAAGGCTTGCTAAGTGAAGTACAAAGCATGAAGAAGGTAATCAGCAACATAAGCATATCCACCATCGGCGTAAAGTCTACGCGTACGGTTAACTTCTTCTGCTTGCCGCCTTCTTTTCCTGTATCCATCATTTCCATACTTTGATCTCCTTACTTATTAGCTGCCTGAGCAGCCTTTTTAGCGTCCAACTGTGTGATCATATAGTAATGGCTCTCATCCATATCCTGGAGTTCGCTCATTACCTTCTTAACGGTACCATAAGGAGAATCAGCGTCTGACTTGATAGCAAGTCTAACCTTAGGGTTCACCTGGCGGGCTGCGTTAACCCACTGCTGGAACTCAGTCATCTCCTGTCCTTGGATACTATCGAGAGGAATACCCATCTTAGGGAGTTCATTACCACGCTCTGCTGCTGGCTTTGACAAATAAGCAGCCAATTTATCGAGCGGAGTACCAAATGTAGACTCAGCAACAAAAGTTTTCTTCTGTGCAGGAGTCAATGTTACGCCCATCTGATCTACGATCTGACCCAACTCATTGGTATTATCATAGCTCATGAAAACCTGGCCTTCACCAGTAGGCGTTCCATTAGGTCCTTTTTGAGGACTAACGAGAATTGTCAGGACACCATTCTCAGGCACCTTAGTTTCAGACACAGAACCCGGAGTATTTACCTTCACTGGCTCGTTCTTTACGAACGTAGATGTCAGCATGAAGAAGGTAAGCAACAGGGTCATAACGTCTGACATAGGCGTCATGTCGATAAAGGTGTCACTCTTCTTAACTTTTACTTTACCCATAGCGATAAATTTTTAAAGGGTCAGCAAAAATTAAGCCTCGTCTGTGTGGTTTACTTCGTATGTCTGAGCGATAGAATAACCAACCTCGTCGAGGGCGAAAGTCAACTTGTCAACCTTGTTTGAATAGTAGCTATAAGATACTACCGCAAACCAAGATGTTGCAATACCGAATGCAGTGTTGATCAACGCCTCAGAAATACCAGCAGAAAGTGCAGCTGAGTCAGCACCACCACCTGCAGCAAGAGCAGAGAACGACTTGATCATACCGGTTACAGTACCGAGAAGACCAGTAAGAGTACCAAGTGTTACGAGAGTAGCAATGATAGGGAGGTTCATTGTCAGAGTTGGCATCTCAAGCTGAGTAGCCTCCTCGTGAGCCTGCTGAATCTTAGCTACCTTCTGAGCCTTCTTAAGGCTTGCATTAGCACCAGTCTCCATATCCTTGTAAGCGTTCAAAGAAGCCTTAACAACGTTTGCTACAGAACCCTTCTGCTGATCGCAGAGCTGGTTAGCCTTAGCAAGGTCATTTGAATTAAGAGCACTCTTGATGTTTGCAACGAACTTTGGAAGGGCACCCTTACCGAAAGCAGTCTTCAAAGCCATCCAACGCTCGATAGACATAGCGAGTACAGTCAACAAGAGAGTGTGAATAACTGGAACGACTACGCCACCCTTAAAGATGGTACCCCAAACGTCAGCTGGGTTCTCACGTGCAGCTCCATCCTGGAAGTGCATTTCATTACCGAACCATGTGTAGAACAATGTGAACGCAACGACAGCGCAAACGACGATAATCCAGAATGCACCTCTAACTCCTGTGAAGCCCTCAGCCTTTTTCTGTGGGGCTGGTTTTTGTTGTGTAGTTGCCATAATTTGATAAAATTTTAATTTTTAGGTTATTAATGAATTAATTTGTTAATATCTTTCTGATTTATAAGCCTTTGTATGTGATTCCCATCGTAAATGAGAGTTCGCCATGGCTTCTTATCTCCGCAAAGATAGTAATTAAAAGAAAACTACAAACACGATTAATAACATTTAACAGTTAAAAATGTACTGTTTCCACCTCATTTTTATTACTATCTACTCTTACGGACTCTATTTTAGTTTTGAAAGTACATCTTTGATGCGGCGAAGCGCTTCCTTTATATTTTCGTCACTTGTTGCGTAACTCATTCGGAAGCAGTCTGGAGCACCAAAGGCATCACCTCCCACTGTCGCTACACATCCTTCTTCGAGAATATACATAGCAAGATCTGACGAACTATTAATTACATGCTTACCATCAGTTTTTCCAAAGAAGCTGGAGCATTTTGGGAACAGATAGAACGCACCTTGTGGCACATTCACCTCAAGACCAGGGATTTCCTTTGCCAAACTAACTATCAGATCACGACGACGGCGGAATGTCTCACGAAACTCTGCTACACAAGTTTGATCCTCCACGTACGCTGCAACAGAAGCCATTTGACTAACGCTGCATGTACCTGATGTATATTGCCCCTGCAGCTTGTTGAGTCCCTTCACAATCCACTCTGGAGCAGCTACCCAGCCTATTCGCCATCCTGTCATAGCATAAGCCTTACTCACTCCATTACAAAGAATCGTACGCTCCTTCATACCTGGACAAGACGCAATACTGCAATGACCGCCTATATAATTAATGTGTTCATAAATCTCATCTGAAATAACAAACAAGTCCTCATGTGCCAATACAACCTTTGCCAAAGCATCCAACTCTTCTGCAGAATAGACACTACCAGTAGGGTTACTTGGAGAGCAAAGAATTATCATCTTTGTCTTTGGCGTAATCGCCTCTTCCAACTGCTCAGCAGTAATCTTGAAGTCCTGCTCAATTCCAGCAGAAACAACAACAGGCACACCACCAGCAAGTTTTACCATCTGTGGATAGCTTACCCAATAAGGTGCAGGAATAATCACCTCATCGCCCGGATTCACCAAAGCCAAAACAGCATTGCAAACACCCTGCTTACCACCTGTTCCGACAATAATCTCCGACGCGGCATAATCAAGATTGTTTTCCTTTTTCAGCTTCTTTGAGATAGCATCTCTCAAAGCAGGATAACCAGGAACAGGAGAATACTTTGAGAAGTTATCATCAATGGCCTTTTTTCCTGCCTCCTTAACATGATCAGGAGTCATGAAGTCTGGTTCTCCCACACTCATGTTGATAACATCAATTCCCTGCGCTTTCATTTCACTACTCTTCTGCGACATTGCTAATGTCTCAGAAGGTGCCAATCGATTTAAACGATCTGATAGTTGTGCCATTTCGAACTTTATCTTTCTTTTTAAATAATATCAAGTACAAAAGTACGCAAATTCATTTTGATAACGCAACTTTTCTTTCCTTATTTTATCTAAATAACATTTTTACTGCCGATTTGACAGTTTAAATCAAAGAATTATATAATAAATGCAGTCTTTATAAACGAAACTATACGAGCTGTAATTATACTCCTTCATTTATATACATATCGTATAATATTCACGAAAGACTAAAAATAACCCTCTGTCAACAATCCTTTTGTTTAGTACATATCGTCCGCACAATGTGTGCTAAGCCTCCGCACAAATAGTGCTAAGCCTTCGCACCATCCGTGTTTAGCTATTTCAAAATTGTAGCAAACCAATATATCCAATCATAGAAAGCATATTCTATAATGTAAAAGGGTACAATAAGGATGCTTTTGAAGTCTACATACAAAGAATCCCACCACAGAGAAACAAGTCATTTCTCTATAGTGGGATTCATTATAAGACTTATTAGCAAGTCTTCCTATTACTATTTTGCTTACAGATGCAAGTCATGTCCCATACGGTCACGCTTAGTTTTCAGATAGCGATAGTCAAACTTGTTTGGAGTAATCTCAATAGGAACATTCTCCTCAATCTCTAAGCCATAAGCCTCAAGGCCTACTCGCTTTGTAGGATTATTTGTTATCAAACGCATCTTATGAACCCCAAGATGACGCAACATCTGTGCTCCACAACCATAATCGCGTTCGTCTGGACGGAAACCAAGATGAAGGTTAGCCTCAACAGTATCAAATCCCTGATCCTGCAACTTATAGGCTGCTATCTTATTCATCAAACCGATACCACGACCTTCCTGCTGCATATAAATGATAACACCCTTGCCTTCTTTCTCAATCATCTCCATTGCCTTGTGAAGCTGTTCCCCACAATCACAACGCTGGCTACCGAGAATATCACCCGTTGCACATGATGAGTGTACGCGTACAAGTACTGGTTCGTTTTCTTTCCATGTACCCTTGATAAGTGCCATGTGTTCCAAGCCATTTGCTTGACGGAATGGAATCAGATGAAACATACCATATTCAGTAGGGAGTTCTACCTCCTCACCAACAACAATACTTGTTTCATTCTTCAGGCGATAGGCGATAATGTCTTTGATACTAATAATCTTCATATCCCACTCCTTTGCACGCTTCTGCAAATCAGGCATACGAGCCATCGTACCATCTTCATTCATAATCTCCATTAACACGCCAGCAGGGAAACAGCCTGCAAGTTTACACAAATCGACTGCAGCCTCTGTATGACCCGAACGACGCAAAACACCGTTATCCTGAGCATAAAGAGGATTGACATGACCTGGACGTCCAAAAGTCTGAGGAGTAGAGTTAGGATCAGCCAACGCCTTAATTGTTTCTGCACGATCATGTGTAGACACACCTGTTGAACAACCTTCTAACTTATCAACCGTAACAGTAAATGGAGTTCCCAATACTGACGTATTATCAGAAACCTGATGAGGTAAATCCAATTCTTCTGCACGTGAGAGCGTAATAGGTACGCATAGAACTCCTCGTGCATTCTTCAACATAAAGTTAACCTTCTCTGGCGTGATCATCTCAGCCGCCATAATAAGGTCACCCTCATTCTCTCGGTCTTCATCATCTACTACGATAACGAACTTTCCTTCCCGAAAGTCTTTCAGTGCATCTTCGATGCTATCGAGTTTAAAATCTTCCATATAGTTACTGATTTATATTATTTCTTATCAATAGCCCTTTGATTCTTCTTTTCCCATTATACGTTGTATCTCTGCAATAATCGTATCATTACAACTAATAATAGTACGAAGATCACGATAAAGACGCAAGCGGAAACGCCACATTCGGAAGTAGAAGAAAATACTAGCAGGTACTATAATTGCCGCAAGAATATTCGACCACTTATGATCGAATGGTCTTGTATGTGCCTTTACTGCTAATATTGGGTATTTATTCAGTTCTGTCATGATGACTTTGTTGCGTGTGTTACCCAAGTCTTCTATGACATTCTCAAGTTCATCGTTAATCTTCTCAATCACATGATCTGTATGATAGCGGAAGAACACCTTTATTACATTAGGTGCAGACTTCAGCCTACGTGTCTTAGCATATTCTGCAATCCTTACGTTCAAGTCGCTAAGTTGCTCTGCGGCCTTACTATAATCAGGGTCATGTAAGATAACCTCCTTACTTGCTATACTACGTTTCACACGTATTCCAAGCATCTTCATCAACAAGTTCTTGTACATATCAGCATTGAACACTGTTGAGTCATTGTTTGCCTTGTAGGTAAAGAAGATTGCCATCGGGATGAGAACAGCCATAGATAGTCCCTTACCAAACCATATAGCCCAGTCTCCCTGACGTGACATTCGATAGCCCGTATTATCGAGGATGTAAAATATAATAAACACGATAACGCTGATAATAATTGGAATACCCAATCCTCCCTTACGGATAATAGCACCAAGTGGCGCTCCAATAAAGAAGAAGATAATACATATCAGCGACAATGTGAACTTATTAATCGTCTCAATATCATGTAAACGGATTAATCTGTCGCCATCTTTGGTTATCATACTCTTGAAATCAAGGTCGCTAACCTCTTGCTGAACGGTTGACAAAGCTTGATCAACAACATAACGACGCTGATCGGCAGGTAGCTTTTTGAATACCGAATCTACATTAAAAGTCTTTTCTTTCGATAGTTTTATAGCCTGCTTCTTCTCAGCAGCTTTAAGGTTAGGTTCTCGATAGTAAACAGTCTGTGCATCCTTATAAAAAGCATTGCCCACACTATCATAAACATGTATCAAAGAGTCCTTGTCACGCTGTATCTTCTGAATACTTTTCGTACGGGCATCATTTGAGATACCAGCCATATCCGTAAGGTTGAAGTCACCATCAAAGTCAAGAACAATATGCTTGTGTGCAAATGTCTCTCGACGATAAGGAACACTGGCACTACTACCCATTTCTTGTGAGCGCATATTCTCAAACCACTCCCCACTCCATAGGTTCAGAACGAGATGCTTCTTATCCGCTGTAGACTGCAACATACCTGAGTCAGCAAGGATAATAGCTTGATCTTCATAGCTATCCGTCATTCGATACACCATAATATTATATAGGTGTCCTGTCTTCAGGTCTTTCTTTTCTACATAAAGGTTTGTTTGTGGAATACCATCATAGAAGATTCCTTCTGGGATTTCCAGTTCAGGACTCTTCTGTTTCATAGAGATAAGCAGCTGGGCTATGTGTTTATGCGCTATTGGTCCTACGTTATTCTGGAAATAAAAAGAACCAAAAGCAATAAAAATACTAATAACGATCAGTCCTCTGAACGACTGAATCAACGAGATACCAGCAGCCTTAATAGCTGTCAACTCTGAACTCTCGCCAAGGTTACCATAAGAAATAAGTGATGAAAGAAGAATCGCCAAAGGAAGCGCTTGTGGCACCATCATCAAGCTCATATACCAAAAGAATTGTCCAAGAACATCCATTGACAATCCTTTTCCAATCAAGTCATCAACATATCGCCACAAGAACTGCATCATCAACACAAATAAGCTGATGAAAAATGTTCCTGCGAAAAGCATACCAAACTGCTTGGCAATGAATATATCTAACTTCTTGATTTGAAACATAATATAATAACGAGAATCTTATCCTCCCTTATTTTATGTGCGAAGCTATTACAAACAAAAACAAAGAATTATTGTTTTTAATCTGTAGACTACGACTTACCTTTTGCAAAATTACATAAAAATATCAGAGTAATGGTCTTTTTTAGCATTTTTATTCTTTGACCTGTGTCTTTCCTATAACAACACCAACAATCCTATGTTATTATCTCCTGATTTCATACTTTTATTTTATCAAGAAACAATACTTCATTACAACAAAAGACGAAGAGGTTTTTTCATCTTCTACTATGATAATGGAAAGAACCTTACAAAGCCTCAGAAAAACAAAATAGAGTATATGAACGACTAAATTAAGATAGCATCATACACCCTACTCTCACTACAATATATTTGTAAACAACTACATTCCTGTTATACGATGTAGGCGATCAATATTCTGATTCCAGAGTTGTTCCAACCCTTCCACATCATCGTCCTCTGCAAAATCAGTTACAAGCAGATGATAGTTGCCAGCAATCTCACTGTGAAACATCTTTATCTCCCAATAAGAATCACTATCAGACGAATCCCAATGAAAACGAATGTAATTGTTTTTCACCATATCTACCACTGTTGCAGTATGCGTATCGTGCTCACGAAGTGGGTCGCCCCAAATAAAGGTTGCCACTTCACCCTCTATTGTAACGTCATCTGCCATCCATTTCATCAAACCAATTGGCGTACTAATCAGTGCCCACACAGCACTACCCGACCGTGTCTTCAATTCGTATTCCAGTTCGACTCTCTTACTCATCTTCAATTATTACGTTTAATATTATTCAATTTATAACTCTCTTTTCTCTGCTATCTACTTTCCAAAGACTTTTCACTTAATGACATTTTCATATAAGTTCATTTTTAGCAGTTGTACAAATAGTCGTTAGAAATAACATTGTTGATATCATGTTAAAACTACATTCTTCTTTTCTTGTACCAAACAGATAGACCTTCTTTCAACGAGTTAAGCCCCTATTTTATTGCCTTCGAGCATAACCGACAGATAAATTAGCAAACATTATCACAAGACATGAAATGTAGTTATCATACAAGCTAACAACATGTTATATAGCTATTCCTTCCTATTATCAAATGCAAATATAAAACTTTTTCTTGAATATCCGTTAAAAAAATGACTTAATATTTGCGAGTATGACATTTTCTTCATACCTTTGCACCCGCTTTCAAGAACGAAAGTTAAATGGACGGCGGGATAGCTCAGTTGGTTAGAGCGTCGGATTCATAATCCGGAGGTCCGGGGATCGTAGCCCCGTCCCGCTACAAAAAGGTTGATAATCATTATGATTACCAACCTTTTTTGTTTTCTATACACCCCAATGCACGTCTCAACATGAGTTTAAGTAGACAGAAAAAGATTTTATTATATAGCTATTCTTAACTTCATTGTACATACACATATCTTACAAGAATATTTTTGTTTCATTTTCCTGTCACTTTTAACACTTCGTTTATTTCTCTGTAAACTAACAAGTTAAGCACATACAACAAATGACAGCAGTGACAGCAAATTAAATTTCAACAATTAATCAAGCAGCTCCACAAACTAAATGTGTATCCACACTAAAAATCTACTGTTCTACGAAAACTTATCAGGAAGTAGCAACTATTCATAGCGTTCGCAATAGCTCCTACCAATAATTCCCATTACAAACTATCATAAAACTTACAAGGCGAGCCTTTCGACTCGCCTTGTGAATTTAATCAGTAACAGGTTATAAAACCTTATGGAAGGCTGATAGCCTCACTTGGACAAACTGATGCACAAGTACCACACTCAGTACAAGCATCTGCATCAATTTTATAGATATCACCCTCAGAGATAGCCTCTACTGGACATTCGTCGATACATGTACCACAAGCGATACAATCATTACCAATTACGTAAGCCATAATATAAATAATTTATAATGTTAATAATGTTCTTGTATTACAAATAGGCTTAATACCTAAATTTGATGATGCAAAGGTAGAAATAATTTCTTGAATTCCTAAGCATAATAGTAAAAATTACAAATATTTAGACGACATAAAAATAAAAAGTATAGGTCAAAAACAAATATAAAACACTGATAACATGATAATTAAATAAACTAAACCTTTACTATCAGAAAGCCATTCTGTCTCTTTCTAAATAAAAACATTCTAATTAACGCCTACCTAAAAAGGATGACACAACCTAAAAGATAGACAACAACTTCAATCATATAGACAATAAAACAAGAAGAAATACGTTTGAAGATTAATTATGAAAAGAATATTAATAGCCCTCACCCTATTGGCTTCCGTACTTACAAGCCAAGCACAGGAACGAAGAGTGCAGAACCGACCTTACACGGATCTGCGCGAATTCCATTTCGGTGTGCTCGTTGGTACACATCTACAAGACCTTGAGCTCAATAATGTTGGACTACAGATGGTCGACCTTGACGATGGCAATGGATTGGTTCAGAAGATTGTTTCAGCCGACCAAGACCGTTGGGATGCTGGATTCACTGTGGGTGTATTGGGTGAGTTACGACTCAATTCTACCTTTCAGTTGCGTATGGCTCCTGCCATGTACTTTGGCACACGACATCTAACTTTCCGTAATATAACAGACCTTAATGCACAAGGAGAGCCTACCGAGCAGGTGCAAGAACTCAAAACAGCATACGTTTCTTGCGCTTTCGACCTCATTGCAGCCGCTCCTCGCTTTAATAATCATCGCCCATACGTGATGTTAGGATTGAATCCTATGCTCAATCTCTCAGGTAAAGACAATGATTATATCAAGCTCAAACGTAGCGAAGTATTCTTAGAAGTGGGACTCGGCTGCGATTTCTATCTCCCTTATTTCAAGCTACGCCCAGAGTTAAAGTTCATGTACAGTCTTATGAACAGTCTTGACAAGAGTCATGCAAAGAACCTCCAAGACAAGAATATGCTCATGTACACAAACTCTGTTAACGAAACACGAGCAAAGATGATAGCCCTTACTTTCTACTTCGAGTAGATCCCTTATTTGCCAAATAAACAGATTGGGCATAAAAGTTAAATATCGAAAAAAAACTTACTGAAAACAAACAGAACCTATGCAACTTTGAAGTCGAACTTCAAAATTGCGTAGGTTTTTTATTAAAATATCAATTTTACTTGTCCGAATGTCTTTATTTATATAACTTTGGAGCGTAAGTTCAAAATCGCTTCGATTAGACTTATAAACTTACACATTTACTGAATAACAAACCAAAGTTCAAAAACTAAAGAAATTATGAGGAAGTTTATTATCCTAACCATCGCACTCATAGCAAGTTTGAATATGAATGCGCAAACAAAAGAAAAGCAAGATAGTCTAAACATACCAGTATATCTTATAGATGGAGTTGAAGTGCAGAGTATTGATAACCTTGACCAAAAAGATATTATCAGTGTAGATGTCATCAAGAATAGTGCGCTGACAAGAATCTTTTATCCACGCACTGGCGGTATCATTAGCATTACAACAAAATCAAAAAAGTATCTGAAGCCTCTTATTCAAAAGCATCAGGAAAATATGAAGAAAGCAAAGAGTGACAAGAAGCCTGGGCAGATTTACATAAGATAAAGTTTGTTATACCTAAATTTAACAATTTCCAAGAGACGCTATAAAAGGGTCTTCTATCAAGTACATAGATATTCTTCGTATAGCTTTAATAGAAGAGCCAAAGATATACATTAAACAAAAAGACAATCAAGACAGCCTTGGTTGTCTTTTTGTTTATCCTCCAGCACTGAGAACCTTTTTATTTAAACAGGTCAAAAAATTGCAGACAAGACATTGAAAAATCATTACATAAATTCGTATAAAACACCTAAAATAAAGCAGAAAAATACGTATAAAAAGCAAGGTTGCAATCAACAGTAAATCAATTAGTTATGAAGTCGCACAAGAAAAGGTGCTTAATTGGACTTCAAAAGGGCGTTACTTAGACTCCAAAAGGGCATCTATTGCAAGTCAATTA
Organism: Prevotella melaninogenica; assembly: GCF_003609775.1. Classification (NCBI taxonomy): domain Bacteria; kingdom Pseudomonadati; phylum Bacteroidota; class Bacteroidia; order Bacteroidales; family Prevotellaceae; genus Prevotella; species Prevotella melaninogenica. Next base: position 532,525 of record NZ_AP018049.1, on the reverse strand, counting down.
GGCCTCTTTTCAAAGCCAAAAGAGCATGTCTTAGTTTCGAGTCACACGAAAATAGTTTACAAATATCAATTAGAATAAGAACAAGTTGTTTGAAGAAGCGAAAAGACATGGTAATAGATAGAGATTGTCTTGATTTGCCTTTCCTATATTTTATCTTGTAACTTGCCCCCTTATAAGACCATTTGTTTTTGGATAATCATACTATATAAGTATAAAACCTTTATTCTATTTCTAACTATCCATTTAACAGAAGAACCTTAAAAAGGTATGAAGAAGTAGTTATATAAAGCATATATTCGTATGCTATAAGTACGCTATTAAAGAGCATAAAAACCTATGGGCTGTATCAATAAGATTGCCATTGACAATCATACTGATACAGCCCACATTATTTATATAGGTCTTATCGATTAAAAGACTTACTTTTTCTTCTTCATATCAAGCACTAACTTACCCACATAAATAGCATGCTTGCCATTCTGATCGACACCAATCATTTTGTCATCGAGATCTTTTACATATTCCAATTTATTAAGGTAAGTATGTGAGTGACCACCGAGTACAAGGTCTATGCCGCGAGTTCCTGCGATAACTTCCTCATCGCTGACACCTTCTATATTCCATCCAAGGTGAGAGATACAGATAATAAGGTCGCACTTCTTAGCCTTCAATTCGTTTACAATCTTCTGTGCGCAAGCGACAGGATCGTTATAAACAATTGGGCCATAGTTAGCTTTCACTACCAAACCATCCAATTTTGGAGCAAGTCCGAAGACACCAATCTTCAGTCCGTTGCGTTTCAAGATGATATAGGGCTTAACCAACTTCTCTAACTCTGTACCCTTGAAGTCATAATTTGCACAAACGATTGGGAAGTTTGCCTTCTTGAAGAGGCGTACCATATTCTCCAACCCGAAGTCAAACTCATGATTACCAATCGTAACAGCATCATAATGCATCTGATTCATCAGCCCAACTTCAACATCACCCTTAAACATTGTGTAATAAGGTGAGCCTTGCGAGAAGTCGCCACTATCAAAAAGCAGCAAGTCAGGGTTCTTCGCACGTTCCTCTTTAAGCATCGCAATACGACGTACAAAACCACCACGATCAGCCTTCATCGTATCAGCAAGATTAGGACTGAGCGGATAAATCTGACTATGCGTATCGTTAGTATGGAGGATTGTCAGTTTCTTATTCTGTCCAAAAACGACAACCGCCATGAGACAGAAAGTAATCAATAATATGTTTCTTTTCATTTTCCTAACTCCTTAATTGTTTATTCCACGCGGATACGTCCTTCTGTGTGAGCATTAACCACCTTACCTTGAGCTGTCTGCTCTTTAAAATAGTTCATGATGATAAAGCGTGTATTGTTACTGCTTTCCTGTGGTGACACAACACTTGTTGCCGACTTGAAAGCTTCCATTTTATCATTTCCTTGTGCCAAATAATCGAGCGTTGCGATACGATAACTTGCCTTTGGGTCAATTTCCTTACCATGCAAACGAGCTGATTTTAACTTATGGTCACGTGTAAAAACAAGTTCTACACCATGACTAACAGCCTCACCACCAGTATGCGCCATCTGTGAGAACAGTTCCAAAACCTTCTCACCAGAAAGTGTTACAAAGCATATTTTATTTTCAAAAGGAGCAATATCTAACACATCCCCATAGGTAACCTTACCCTTAGAGAGTGCTGCACGAATACCACCCATATTATAAACACCAAAGTCAACCTTCTCATTATAATCGCGTGCAGCCCACACCATGATGTCTGCCAACAGATTAGAGAGATCGCTCTCTGGGCGGTGTGCCACCATATCGTGGTCAACCTCTCCCACAACAGGTCCCATCACCGAGTCAACCTTGTGCTTAAATGGTTCCATAAACTTTGCAGCCCCTGCATCAGGAGTAGCATCATATCGATTATCAACCAGCACACGTGTACGCTGAATGCCTGCCAACTCATAATGAGAAGAACATCCTGTCAACGCTAATAATGCTGTTAATCCAGACAGATAAACCGTTTTTTTATACATATATAATGACTTTTATAGTTCTCATAAATATTTATCAGAGTAGGAAATAGCCCTACTTTGATTAACTTCCAACGTCAACCACCCTACTATGCTTAGGTAACATCGGAAGTCGATAATATTCAAAAAGATAATGCAAAAGTAAGAAAAAAAAACGAATCAAATGCTTGTCGCATTATTAAAGATATATTGTCACATGGAAAAATACGTTCAAAATAAAGCGCATAGAACTACATATACCTCATTTTAGGTATTGCACGTTCTATAGAATATAAATACTTTTGCAGAAGTTTATTAACACTCATAGGATTGTATTTATATGAAGAAAGAAACAATTTATCTATCTCTCGCAATGCTTACAATGGCAACAATACCTTGTAATGCACAATCAGAAGAGATAAAAGACTCCACATTACATCTCGAAGAAGTAACTATCAGTACCACACGTATGCCTGAAATAAAGCAAAATGCGGCTGCAACAGTTACGATTATTGACCAAAAGCAAATAGCAGAAATGAGCAAGGCAGCTCCCGACATCACCCATCTCTTGGGCATGCTCACGCCTGGTATGGCTCTATCAAGTAATACCACAAGCTCTCGCGCACAATCACTTCGTGGAAGAAGTGCACTCATCCTGATTGATGGTATACCTCAATCAACTCCTTTACGTTCAACAGACCGTGATATCCGAACCATCGATATCGCTGCTATCGACCATATAGAAGTAGTAAAAGGTTCTACCGCTCTCTATGGTAATGGAGCTATCGGTGGATTGATAAACATCATAACTAAGAAGAATAACACAAACAAGTCTGTAGCTGGAGAGACGACTATCTCAGGTTCAACTTACAATTTCTTCCGTCACGGGAAAGGGCAAGGTTATCGCATCAACCAGCAAGTTTATGGTCGTGTGGGACAGTTTGATTATCTCGTAAATGGGGCTTTCGGACGTACAGGTAGTGCTATTGATGGTGATGGAAAGTTTATCTCTCCACGCTACGGACTCGGTGATACCTATACAACAAACGTACTTGTTAATCTCGGTTATTCCCTATCTCCAAAGAACAGAATCGAATTGATGTATAATTACTATCGTAGTTTGCAAGATACGAAATTGATTCCTTTCGGTGGAAAGTACCTACAAAGTCCTTCTATTGGTATAATTGGTAATAAGGACCCACAGGCTGTTGACGAGGGAACAAGATACAATCACAATGCCTACCTCAAGTTTACATCAAAGGATATATTCAAACATACCGACTTAGAAGCATCTGTTTATGGTTCGGGAATATATACTATCTTTGACTTCCGTAAGGCTGACCCAGCAAAGCCAAGATGGGAAGAAACAAGCGGACAGTCGGCTGTTAAAGACCGTAAGTTTGGTTTCCGCACTCAGTTTAACACTCGACTTATATTCTCAGAGAATGCTTTTGCACATTTAGCATACGGTTATGACTATCTCTACAACAAGACATCTCAACCATTGGTAGATGGTAGATATTGGGTACCATGGTTAACAAGTAACAATCATGCACCCTTTATCCAAGTGAAGACCACACTTTGGCAACACCTAAGCCTCAAATTAGGAGGACGTTACGACTTCATTAATGTAAACGTACCAGACTACGATGTATTACGCAATAAGCTTTCTGACCCACAGGTTCAGGTCAAGGGAGGAAAGCTAAAGTATAATAATATGTCTTTTAATGTGGGTATTTCTTATAACAAATATCCTGCTTTTCAACCCTTCGTAGCCTACTCTCAAGGTTTTTCTATCTTTGATTTAGGACGTACATTACGTGCTGCCAAGGCTGATGTACTCTCTAAGATATCAACAGAACCTGTAAAAACAAACAACTACGAGATTGGTGTTTACTCTGACATTAACCATTGGTTGCAGTTGAATGGATCTGTTTTCTACACCTATTCTAAGCTTGGAAGTGACCTCAAGATTGAGAATGGTTTCTGGATAGTAAACCGTACTCCACAGAAGGTATATGGCGTTGAATTAAGTGCAGATGCACAAATCCTCAGTAACTTAAAGGCTGGTGCTAATCTCTCATGGTTCGAAGGTAAGCTCAAATCAGCATCTGGAGATTGGGACACATACATGTCGAATATCTCCATTCCAGCCGCTAAGTTGGGAATGTATGTCAACTATGCTCCTGTAAAGAACACCTATGTTCAGTTACAATACATGCACACAGGTAAGCGTGACAGATTTACCCCTAACGCATCAGGAGTATATAACGAGGGTGAAGGAATCGTAAATCGCATCAACTTACTAAACCTTACTGCAGGCGTAAAGATGAAGGTTTGCGACTTAAGTTTAGCAGTATCCAACTTATTAAACTACACCTATTATACACCAGCGTCTATGATGATGGCACGTAATGCAGAGTATGCTCATGCAGACGGACGCAAGATAACCCTGACAGCGGTCTTTAAGTATTAAGATTTATCCACCCGAGTACTAACATTCATATAACAGACCAGCCAGACTCTTTGAGCCTTGCTGGTCTGATGTTTTTATAGCAACCCTATTATTCCTTTTCTCATAAGCCAGATGTTAGCAGTTTACTGTTATTGAGAGTGTCAACTATAAATTCCCCTTACCTATTCCTTTTGCCATGCTCTTACCCACTATATAGAATTGTTTATTGCGGTAAACCGAAAGAAATAAAAAGCTTATGCACACAAATATCTAATTATCACACATAGTACACATCAAAATAAAAAGCACAGAATTACTTTGTCGGTTCAGAAAAAAGCAGTAACTTTGCACCGCTTTTCGGCGTAACCGCTGAACATGGAAGAGTCATGGATTACGTTACGTTGGAACGACAAACAATATTTAATTAATAGAAAAATGGATTTAATTAAAGTTGCTGAAGAAGCATTTGCAACCGGCAAACAGTTCCCAGAGTTCAAGGCTGGTGACACTATCACTGTCGCTTACAAAATCGTCGAGGGTAACAAGCAGCGTATTCAGCTCTACCGTGGCGTAGTTATCAAGATTTCTGGTCATGGTGAGAAGAAGCGTTTCACTGTTCGTAAGATGTCAGGCACCATCGGTGTTGAGCGTATCTTCCCAATCGAGTCACCAAACATCGATTCTATCGAGGTGAACAAGCGTGGTAAGGTTCGTCGTGCGAAACTCTACTACCTCCGTAATCTTACAGGTAAGGCTGCACGTATCAAGGAGAAAAGAACCGTTGCTGCTGAGAAGTAAGCCCTTGGAAATCCAAGAAAATAAAAGTCCGAAACTTTTGGTTTCGGGCTTTTTTATTTACCGATTAATAGGCTCATTAGAGTTTCTTTGTTGGTAAAGCCAATAAAAGAAGAAGGAAAAGACTTTTAATATTGAGCTATACAAAACTCCTTCTTATTAGTTTCCTTACGCATTAAGAAAAAGAGTTCTCACCACAAGGAACCATATAAATAATGTAGGGACATACGCTTTGCTTATCTCATGACAGGTATCTCCTGCGGATAAACATACCGTATGTCCCTACAATCTTTCACAGATAACCCTTCAGAGCATCCCCTCCATGATTACCATCTACTCTATATCTCTACAGAGTAATTAATCTTCATAATTCAACCCAGCATCGTTTTCACCATGCAAAGCTGCACTTAAATCCTTCCAGTTTTGGAAACCTGCAAACAGAGCCAGCCTATCTAATGTTTTTTTAGAAGGTTTTTCCTTCCCCTTGAAATAGTCAACAACTTTCTTCAAAGATGACGATTCCAAGTGAATGTGATGAAATGCTAACCTGCTTGACAATCTCTCCAAATCAGAAGCCAGTTCTTTGCGGATATGCGCCTTTTGACCAAGCTCCTCGATAATGGTTCTAAGCTTCTTTTTCATACCTCATTTTTCAACATATACTAACGTGTTGCAAAAGTAATAAAAGATTGTCTAATTAAGTAATATTCAACGACTTTTCTTAACGTTAAATATGTTAATTAAACTTGTAAACAAAGAGTGTAAGATTAAATTACTTACTTTGCGGTGCGGAATCTCTTTGAAATAAAAAACATTCTATCATTTTGGGATAAACAAACCCAGAATTAAACAAGTATTACTGAGGATAGAATGGCATTTTCTTTACCTCTCCCTAACCTCATCCAAACGGCTTATCAAGTGACGTTTAGTACTTAGCACATCATGTGCGGAGCGTTAGCACGACACGTGCTAAGCATCAACACCTCACGTGCGGGACATACGCACAACAATAGAGAAGAGACGAAGCAACCCAATTCTTAAACCTAATGAACTATTACCTACAGTGACAGAACAACATTTAAACATTTTGTTTAAGTATGAGAAAACAATAACAAGATAAAAAAAGAGTCCTTTTATAAGGATAGAAATAGAACATTATCCATTACAAAAGAACTCTTATATTCCGTCATTTCAACCGAATAGCATCATCAGAAAGAGTATGCAATTAGGCTAATCAAATCGACTTATTTCACTGCAATGCACTCAATCTCAACAAGCGCACCCTTTGGCAAAGCCTTTACAGCGAATGCAGAACGAGCAGGATAAGGCTCCTTGAAGAACTCGGCATAAACTTCATTCATCGCAGCGAAGTTCTCCATATCAGAAAGAAATACTGTTGTCTTAACAACATGAGACAGGTCTACACCTGCAGAAGCCAACACATTGCGCGCGTTAGTGAGTGACTGGCGAGTCTGTTCCTTCACACCACCCTCAACAAAAGCATTGGTAGCTGGGTCAATAGGAAGTGAACCAGATGCGAAAATAAAACCATTGGCTTCGATAGCCTGACTGTAAGGACCTACTGCAGCAGGTGCCTTGTCTGTGTGTAATGCTTGCATATCTTTAAGTAATTTAAAGGGATTAAAGGAGTCAGAGGGAATTCAGCCTGCGCTGGATAGCCCTCACGCTCCAAAGATTGTTTTCTTTTCGAGTGTAAAAGTACAGATTTTCTTCAAAAGAAACAAACCTCTACGGCTAATTTACTTAAAAACAACAAGCATAACGACGTATTCCATTATTTTTCCTTATCTTTGCACTACCAAGTTACATATACCACATAAGTTATATGAAAGAATTAGCTCTTAAGTACGGATGTAATCCAAACCAAAAGCCTTCACGTATCTATATGGAGGAAGGCGAACTCCCAATCACAGTTCTTAGTGGTCGTCCCGGCTACATTAACTTTCTTGATGCACTCAACAGCTGGCAACTCGTTAAAGAGTTGAAGGCCGCTACGGGGCTTCCTGCAGCTGCATCGTTCAAGCATGTCAGCCCAGCTGGTGCTGCAGTAGGTCTTCCTTTGAGTGATACACTCAAGAAGATTTACTTTGTCGATGATGTTGACTTCGAGCTTACACCGCTTGCCAGTGCATACGCACGTGCTCGTGGAGCCGACCGTATGTGTTCATACGGCGACTTCTGTGCGCTCAGTGACACCTGTGACAAGGAGACTGCATTGCTGATTAAGCGTGAAGTTAGTGATGGTGTTATCGCACCTGACTATACTCCAGAGGCTTTAGAAATTCTGAAGGATAAGCGTAAGGGTGCATACAATGTCATTAAAATTGACCCTAACTATGTACCAACTCCTATCGAGAAGAAGCAGGTGTTCGGTATTACATTTGAACAGGGCCGCAACGAGGTGAAGCTTGATGACCCAGCACTCTTCGAGAATATGCCTACAAAGAACAAGACATTCACCGAGGATGCTAAGCGTGATCTCATCATTTCGTTGATTACCTTGAAGTACACACAGAGTAATTCTGTTTGTTATGTCAAGGACGGACAGGCTATTGGTATTGGTGCTGGACAGCAGAGTCGCATCCACTGCACCCGCTTAGCAGGTAGTAAGGCTGACGAATGGTGGTTGCGCCAGTGTCCAAAGGTTATGAACCTCCCATTTAAGAAGGATATTCGCCGTGCTGATAGAGATAACACTATCAATATCTACATCTCTGATGAGTATGAAGATGTACTGCAGGATGGTGTATGGCAGCAGTTCTTCACAGAATGCCCAGAGCCTCTGACACGTGAGGAACGCAAAGAGTGGATTGCCAAGAATACGGGTGTTGCACTCGGTTCTGACGCATTCTTCCCATTTGGCGACAATATTGAGCGTGCGCATAAGAGTGGTGTAGAATATATAGCACAGGCTGGTGGAAGTATTCGTGACGACCATGTTATTGACACTTGTGACAAATACAACATCGCAATGGCATTTACCGGTGTGCGTTTATTCCATCATTAAAAAAATTGTATATGAGTGAAATAGATGATATTATCGAAAGCGGCATGGTGTTTCGAGGTGCCTCGAAGCCCAAAGTCGACGACGGCAAGGTGAAAACCAAAGCCAAGAAAAAGAAGTATATTACTGGTGCACACGGTTCTGGCAGTGCAAAGCAGAAGGCTAAATACCGTCAGCAACGTGCTAACCGACACAAGTAAAGAAAACAACGAATGCCCTCATTTCTCCAGTTCACTTTGATAGGGACGGACAAATGAGGGCATTTGTTATTGATTTATTTTTCTTTTTCAAGAATAATGAAGGGTTAAATGCAAAGGAAAAATTATCCTATTTGATAAATCTATTAACACAAATACGATCGAAATCACAGTCCTCTGCGAATTATTTTCATGAAAATAAAGATTTATCTTCATGAAAGAAAATATTTATTTTCACGACAAGAAATATTTATTTACGTGAAAATAATTCGATAACAACCACAAATTAGGAACTTACTTCAGTGCAATACCAGTGTAAATAGTACCGAATCCTTCTTTGAGAATACGTGCAGAGAAGAAGTCGGAAGCATTATCATAGGTGCAGATACCTGATTGAAAGATATTAGCTGCAGGCACACCAAGTTCTTCTAATTGAAGTTGATTACAGAGCGGAAGGTCGATATGCCATTTTTCATACATACGTGCAATGCGTTCCATAGGGAAGCCTGCAGCCGAAAAAGCATCATAAACCTCCTGACCAACCTCAAAGTTCTTCTGTGAAATACAAGGTCCTACAACCGCCTTGAGTTCCTTTGGGTCGGTACCATATAGTTCTGTCATCTTGCGAAGTGTGTGCTGTGTGATACGCTGCACCGTACCACGCCAACCAGCATGGGCTGCACCAATGGCATGATGAACTGGGTCATAAAAAAGAATAGGAACACAATCAGCCGTATGAACACCGATACAGACGTTACGACAATCGGTAACGACAGCATCTTTCCCTTCTTCCATCTCATACTGCTCAGCGGCTGAAAGATGAAAAAAAGCATCCGTCACGGTCAGACAATGTGTCTCGTGTATCTGATGTAGACGGATAATTTTATCAGCCTCAACACCTATCTCAGTAGCCACAGCCTGCAGATTCTCGGCTACAGCAGAAGGTTCATCACCCCGATGAGGGTTAATGTTGAGTGTGGCAAGCTTTCCCTTGCTAACTCCGCCATAACGGGTAGTGCTAAAGCTGACTACCTCGTCGGCAAGATTAAAGTAATATAGAACAGGCTTAATCATTCGTATATTCAAAATCTTCGAGGTCTTCTACCTCATCCAATTCGTCTATACCCACCTCTTCAACATCATCAATATCAGCGTCCTCAGCCGCTAACTCAGCTGCAAAACGTGACATATCCTTGTCGCGATGGACAAGGGTATCTTCTGAAAGAATGCTTTGCAACTCATTGCTCTCTGCATTAAGTTCTTTCCAAAGGATATCCTTCAATTCATCAAGTCCTTGTCTGGTGACAGCTGAGATGAAGACAACAGGAAGATCGGTTGGCAACGTTTCACGCAGCATCTCAATGAGTTCATCATCAAGAAGGTCGCTTTTCGTTACTGCTAAGACACGATGTTTGTCAAGCATCTCTGGATTAAACTGCTGCAACTCGTTTAGTAACACCTCGTATTCGCGCTTGATATCGTCGGTGTCTCCTGGTACCATAAAAAGTAGAAGAGAGTTTCGCTCGATATGACGGAGGAAACGTAAGCCGAGTCCCTTACCCTCACTGGCTCCTTCGATAATACCAGGAATATCAGCCATAACGAAACTTTGGTTATCACGATAGCTGACAATACCTAACGATGGTTCCATCGTTGTGAAAGGATAGTTGGCAATCTTTGGCTTTGCACTTGAGAGAGAAGACAGTAAAGTAGACTTACCCGCATTTGGGAAGCCCACAAGACCAACATCCGCTAACAGCTTCAACTCAAGAATAACAGTCATCTCCTGCATCGGCTCACCTGGTTGTGCATAGCGTGGAGCCTGATTCGTAGCTGTACGGAACTGGAAGTTGCCCAATCCACCACGTCCACCTTTCAGCAGCAAAACCGTCTGTCCGTCATGCATAACATCACAGACATACTTACCAGTTTCGGCATCATAGGCAACAGTACCACAAGGAACATCAATATAAATATCCTTACCATCTGTACCATGACACTTATCACGGCCACCATTACCCCCATGCTCAGCATAGATATGACGCTGAAACTTCAGATGCAATAGTGTCCAATAATTGTGGTTACCACGGAGATAAACGCTTCCACCTTTACCACCATCGCCACCATCTGGTCCACCATTAGGGTTATACTTTACATGACGAAGGTGCATAGAACCTCTACCACCCTTACCAGAGCGGCAATATATCTTTACGTAATCAACAAAATTCGAATCAGCCATAGCAAGTGATGGGTGTTAGGGGAATGGAATGAATAATAGTTTATATAAAACAATAGACCTTTTCCTCTTCAAGGTCTAAATTACAAAAAACTGATAGGAGATGGGAAGAAGTAGATACACTATGTATCCCTTAACACCCAACACCTATCAGACAAATATATTAAAGACTGTCAATAACAGACTCTATACGTGCAAAGATTTCGTCTACAGTACCGAGACCTTCTACATGATGATGAATATTCTCACCCTTATACCAATCAATTAATGGAGAAGTCTGGTTGTTGTAAACATTGAGGCGCTTCTTGATTGTTTCCTCGTTATCATCAGAACGACCGCTCTGCTGACCACGGAGAAGCAGACGCTTCATCAACTCATCCTCTGGGACAAAGAGTTCAACCATAGCTGCAACGCTGTGACCACGCTCGGCCAACATATTCTTCAAAGCCTCTGCTTGTGGGATAGTACGTGGGAAACCATCAAAGATAACACCCTTGTGCTCCTTGCCAAAGCTATCATATACGCTTGCAAGAATATCAATCATCAACTCATCTGGAATGAGCTGACCATTGTCAATGTATCCTTTTGCAGTCTTACCAAGTTCCGTACCATTCTTAATTTCATTACGAAGTACATCACCGGTAGAGATATGACCGAAGCCATACTTCTCAATCATCTTGTCGCTCTGAGTACCTTTACCAGCACCTGGCGCACCGAAAATTACAATATTCTTCATTATTCTTGTACTAAAGTATAAATATCTCTCAAGTTACGACCCTGCTGGTCATAGTCAAGTCCATAACCAACAATAAAATCGTTTGGAATCTCAATTGCTGCATATTCAATATCCAAAGGCACTGTCAGCTTACCTGGTTTCAACAATAAAGTTGTAATATGCAAGCCTGCTGGTTCACGTGTACCAAGTGTTTCGAGCATACGCTTCATAGTTGCACCTGTATCAACAATATCCTCAACAATAATAACCTCTCTACCACGGATATCCTCATTCAAACCGATAATCTCTTTGATAGTTCCCGTTGAGGTAACACCTTGATAAGAAGCTAACTTAACAAAGGAAATCTCACATGGAATAGTGATATGCTTCATCAAGTCAGAAGCATACATAAACGAACCGTTCAACACCGCAAGAAAGAGCGGAGTCTTACCTTCAAAATCCATGTTTATACGATCAGCTACCTGCTTTACTCTTTCCAGAATCTCGGCTTCAGGAATAGAAGTCTCAAACGTTTTGTCCTTAATTGTTACTCGACTCATGCTTCTTTATTTATAATTTAGCGCAAAATTACGAAAATAATACCAAACTATCCGCATTTATTTTGTAAATTTGCCATCGATATGAAGATATTTACAAGTGCCCAGATTCATGAACTGGACAGATACACTATAGAACACGAGCCTATCAAGTCGATTGACCTAATGGAACGTGCAGCAAAAGCCATTACCCGTGCTATCATGGAGGAATGGTCTATACATACGCCAATTGTTGTTTTTGCAGGACCTGGTAACAATGGTGGTGATGCCCTTGCTGTGGCACGTTTGCTGCTAAATGAAGGGTATAAGGTGACTACTTACCTCTTTAATATCACCAATCATCTATCGGAAGATTGTGTAACAAACCGTCAACGTTTGCTCGACAGCAAACATGCAAAGGATTTTACAGAAATCACTGCAAAGTTTGATCCACCTGAATTGACCGCAGACACATTGGTTATTGATGGTTTATTTGGCTCTGGGCTCAACAAGCCTTTGGCTGGTGGTTTTGCCTCTTTAGTGAAGTATATCAATCAAAGTCCTGCAAAGATTGTGAGTATTGATGTTCCATCTGGCTTGATGGCGGAGGACAACACGTATAACGTACGTGCTAATATCATCCACGCAACACTCACACTAACTCTCCACGAACGTAAGTTGTCCTTCCTTTTTGCTGATGCACAGCAGTTCATTGGCAGACTGAAAGTACTCGATATTCGTCTAAGTCAGGAGTTTATTCAGAAGACTGAGGCGCAATATTACATCTTAGAGGAAAACGACATTCGCTCACGTTTACTCCATCGTGATGACTTTTCACACAAAGGAGACATGGGTAACGCCCTTATCATCGCAGGTAGTTATGGTATGTCGGGGGCAGCTATACTTGCAACACGTGCTTGTTTGCGTAGCGGTGTGGGCAAGGTAACAGTGCATACTCCTAAGAAGAACTACGATATCATGCAGATATCCGTTCCTGAAGCTATCCTACAAATGGACCACGAGGAAACAGCTTTTACCGAAGCCGTTGATACGGATGATTTCGATACACTTGCAATTGGCCCTGGCTTAGGCAGACAGGAGCCTACAGCGATTGCAATGATAGCACAGATAAGACGTGCACAATGTCCTATCGTTGCGGATGCTGATGCTCTTAATATTCTTGCAAGCCATCGTGCATGGATGCAACAACTGCCAAAGGGTATTATTATGACCCCTCACGCAAAAGAACTCGACCGCCTTACAGGTTCTCCTGCTAATGCAGACTATGAGCGCCTCCATCGTACACGTGAGTTAGCAAAGTCTTTACAAGCATACATTATACTCAAAGGACACAACAGCGCACTCTGCCTACCTAATGGCAACGTTATCTTTAACTCAACAGGTAACAGTGGCATGGCAACAGCTGGTAGTGGTGATGTACTCACTGGTATCATCACAGCTCTTCTTGCTCGTGGCTACAACCAACAGAACGCTTGTATGGTAGGAATGTACCTCCATGGTCTTGCTGGCGATTTAGCTGTAAAAGAGTTAGGTAAGGAAAGCCTTGTTGCAGGAGACATCATCAATTACCTCCCTAAAGCCTTCAAGCTTTTGGACGATTGACGAAGTCTTCTCATTCTATGGCTATTGTTGATAGGTAATAAGCCTTCCAAGTATAAGCAACAGCCCCGCATGGTTCTTTCCATGCGGGGCTGTTGCTTGTTCTCTATCCCAACCTACGAGGCACTGCCTCGTAGAAAGCAAAACAAAAGAAAAACGGCAACTTCACAAAGGAAAGCTGCCGCTAATGTTTTATCTAATCAAGCCGACCTCAACAAATGATTAGTCGAGGTTAGCGAGCTTGTTCTCAGAACCAAGAACGTCTGTAATCTTATGCTTGTAAAGATCCTCCATGTACTCACGAGCCTTACCACAGTACTGACGTGGATCAAAGTACTCTGGGTGCTCATCAAATGTCTGGCGAACACCAGCGGTGAATGCGAGACGAGAGTCAGAGTCGATGTTAATCTTACAAACAGCACTCTTAGCTGCCTGACGGAGCTGCTCCTCTGGGATACCAACAGCGTTTGGCATCTTACCACCATGCTCGTTGATGATATCAACATACTCCTGAGGAACTGAAGAAGAACCGTGGAGAACGATTGGGAAACCTGGAAGCTGCTTCTCGATAGCTGCGAGAACATCAAATGCCAATGGAGGAGGAACAAGACGACCAGTCTTTGGGTCACGTGTACACTGCTCTGGAGTGAACTTGTAAGCACCGTGAGAAGTACCGATAGAGATAGCCAAAGAGTCGCAACCTGTACGAGTAGCGAAATCAACAACCTCCTCTGGCTTTGTATAGTGAGAAACCTCAGCTACTACATCGTCCTCAACACCAGCGAGAACACCGAGCTCAGCCTCAACAGTTACGTCGAACTGGTGAGCATACTCAACAACCTTCTTAGTAAGAGCAACGTTCTCCTCGTATGGAAGATGTGAACCGTCGATCATTACAGAAGAGAAACCTGAGTCTACACAGCTCTTGCAAGTCTCGAAGCTATCACCGTGATCAAGGTGAAGTGCAATCTCTGGATGGTGGCAACCCAACTCCTTAGCGTACTCTACTGCACCCTCAGCGAGGTAGCGGAGAAGAGTCTCATTAGCATACTTGCGGGCACCCTTAGATACCTGAAGGATAACTGGTGACTTCAAATCAGAAGAAGCCTTGATGATAGCCTGAAGCTGCTCGAGGTTATTGAAGTTGAATGCTGGGATAGCGTAACCGCCGTCAATTGCTCTCTTGAACATATCACGTGTGTTCACGAGACCTAATTTCTTGTAATCTACTGCCATAATTTTTATAATCTTTTAAAATTAATAAGTCTATACCTATTTACACATGCAAAAGTACGGTTTTATTTTCTGATAGCCAAAACATCGTACATATTTAATAAACCTCAAATGTTAAAATCCGTAATAAAAGACAATAGTGTTCGAACTAAAAGATAATTAGGCTTATTAGACTTGACAGCCTAATAAGCCTAACTAAACATTTATCTGATAAGTTAATTACTTCTCAGATGGTTCAATAACGCGCCAGATTACTGATGCAAGTGCACCACCAGCGAATGGACCTACGATAAAGATCCAAAGATTGCTCAATGCTGTTGCAGGACCACCTGCAAGCTGTGCGAAGATAGCAGGACCAAATGAACGTGCTGGGTTCACAGATGTACCTGTATAACGAATACATACAAGGTGAACAAGGATAAGTGACAAACCAATTGCCAAACCTGCAAACTTACCAGTTGCACCATTAGTCTTTGAGGTAGCACCCAACACAACGAGTACAAACACACAAGTAAAGATAATCTCTGCAAGCAAACCACTTGCTACGCTAATACCATCTTGCAAGCCATTAGCACCCAAACCAGCTCCTGCTGCTGCAAAACCACTACCTGCGTTGGTAACAAGAAGGAACAACAAAGCTGCACCAATTAAGCCACCAATAAACTGGAAAAGCATGTACATAGCACAATCCTTTGCACTCATACGACCGCTCAAGAACACACCGAGTGTAATTGCTGGGTTGATATGACAACCTGAGATACCACCAATAGCATACGCCATTGAAACTACAGAAAGACCAAATGCCATTGCTGTACCAACTACTGCTGCCTGATTGTTAACTGGATCACAACCCAAAGATACTGCTGCACCACAGCCCATGAGGACTAATACCATTGTACCGATCATTTCGGCTAAATACTTCTTCATAACTCTCTACAATTAAATTAATATTATTTTTTTAGTTTAAAACGCCTTTGAAACGGTTAATTTCCCATACAAACGTAAACGTTCACGATTTATTGTATTCTCCGTGCACTTTTATAAGTTAGTGTTTTATATCAATCAAAACGCTGTCTTTAATCCATAAAAAGCCTTACCTTTGCAAATAGATTAATATTACTTGATAATGATGAGTCGTCACCCACAAGGGAGATTACAATGGAAAAATTATTAAAACGATATGAAGTATAAGATGATTGTGCTCGATTTGGACGGCACACTGACCAATAATAAAAAGGAAATAACCCCACGTACAAAACAAGCTCTCATGCAAGCACAGGCTGCAGGAGTACACGTAGTTTTGGCATCTGGACGACCTACATACGGTATCGTCCCTTTAGCTGAGGAATTGAAACTGAAAGAAAGTGGTGGTTATATCCTTGCCTTTAATGGAGGAAAAATTATCGACTGCACCAACAACGAAGTTCTTTTTGAACAGAAGTTGGACGAACAGCTTGTACCTATCCTCTATCAAGAGGCAAAGAAAGCTGGAATGGAAATCCTAACCTATCAAGGTGAGGGCATTGCTGCTACTAACAAAGATGACAAATACGTACAACACGAGGCTTTTATCAATAAGATGCCTGTCATGCAATATGATGATTTCCTCAATCAGTTAGTCTATCCTATCAACAAATGCCTGATTGTTGGTGACCCAACTCCACTCCACGAACTGGAGTTGAGATTAGCCAAAGAGTTGGAAGGAAAGATGGATGTCTATCGTTCTGCCGACTTCTTCCTTGAATGTGTACCACTCGGTATCGACAAGGCGCGCTCTCTCGACCGTCTTATCTCATCGCTCGGTATCAGCCGTGAAGAGGTTATTGCCTGTGGTGATGGTTATAACGACCTTAGCATGATTCGCTTTGCCGGACTTGGTGTTGCTATGGCCAATGCAGCAGAAGACATTCAGCGTGAGGCAGACTTCGTTACCTTATCGAATGAAGAAGATGGTGTTGCACACGTCATTGAACGCTTTATCCTCTCACCAGAGAACATGAACTAAGATGGTATCTTCTACAAACAACTTATCTGCTTATTAGTCGGTATTGTAAACTATTTTCACACAACTCAAAACTAATACATGCTCTTTTGGCTCCTAAAAGACGCCTAATTGACTTGCAAAAGATGCCCTTTTGGAGTCTAAGTAACGCCCTTTTGAAGTCCAATTAAGCACCTTTTACCTTACTACTTTGTAACTATCTGAATACATGATACTTATAAAGGAAACAAAAACAGCCGTTTTTACCTTAAAAATAAGGTAAAAACGGCTATTGGATTGTAAATAAATTTCTAAGTAAAAAAGCGTTTAAACTACGATCTGAAAGGGTTATCACTCAAATACGATTGGGGTTTAAGATTCCTTTCAACAAGAATGTAGCATTCTGATTACGTGCTACTCCCTTTGTAATCTTATACGAATAAGTGATATCCTCGCCTAACTCTATCTCAAAACAATAATTATGAAAACGCCCTGCGTATTCCTCTTCCATCTTTGAAAGTTCAAGGTCGTGAGTAGCAATAACGCCTGTTACATTGCGTTCAGCGATATATTGTAAGAAAAGACGAGAGCCATTCAACTTATCGAGTGAGTTTGTTCCCTTCAAAATCTCGTCCAAAATAATCAGACTTGGTACGTCATCACGCAGCGAGCCTAACAACTTCTTCAAGCGAAGTAGCTCTGCATTGAAATAAGAAATACCATGGGTAAGGTCGTCCGTCGTGCGCATACTCGTAAATAAATGGAACACTGAAACCTTCAAGTGTTCAGCAAAAACAGGCAAACCATTCATCGCTAAGAGGTAATTAATACCCAACGAGCGTAGGAAGGTACTCTTACCTGCCATATTCGCACCCGTAACAATATAATACTCATGGTTGTGGATTGTGAAGTCGTTTGCAACAGCCTTCTCACCGAGGAACGGATGATAAAGATTTTTCGCCTCGTAAACTACCTTATTCTCCTCGCTGATTTCTGCCTGTACTGCCCTATCTTCATTCAGTCGATAATTACCCATTGACACCAAAGCGTCAAAGAGATTCAGACTATCTATCCACTCGTTCGTACGCTGCTCATACGTATGTTGCCAACGAAGGAAGAGTCTTACGATTGCAATATCAATCAAAGCAAAGCTATTAAAGACAAAGACACCCACCTCATTACTTCTGTTATCTATCTTTTGTAAGATAAGTTCTAACTGTTCGAAAGACTCCTCTGCACCCGCAAGTTTCTTTTTCAAAGCTTGTAGTTCGGCAGACTTAAACTCAGTCTTATTGACCAATTTCAATACACGTAAGTAGCCATCTACCTGCGTATGTACCTTTGCTATCAGCTCAGAAATGACAGGCATGTGCTTATGCCCACAAAGAAAAGAGAACATAAAGTTAAATATTCCCCACCATACAGGCAATAGGAAAGGAACCAATCCCACAATGGAAAGCACAATACTCACATAGAAACCGAGTAAATCAGCATAACAGAAATAACGTAAAAGAGAGCTATGAAAAAACTTTGGAAAGCTTTGGCGGTGAACATCCGTTAATGCTTTCAACACTTCTTTCGTATTGATTCGTTCCTTTACACCTAAAGATTTGAATTCTGACAAGAATAGTTCAGCCTTCCCCAATTCGTCAACAGAAGCCATTCGTTGACGTATTTGCCCAACAAGTTCCTCTCTCTTTGCACTTCCCCACTCCGTAGATAGACAAGCTGCCAACTGGTCACTACCACCCGTTGAGATAGTGCGATTCATTCTTTGAAACAGTGAACCAGTTCCAAAAACATCCATATCAAAGGTATAAGGATGTTGCGGATTAACATATTGTTCGCCAGTTTCAAAGCCCGAGAAGTTGCCATTTAGATAGTCTATCTCATTCTGATAAACTCGCTGCAGAGCCTCTGCCGTCTTTATCTTTCGGTCGTTCAGCACGTCACGACGACGAATGTAAAGATAAAACAATAATGCAGCTAAGGCACAGAAAAGTGTCCAAGCTGAATCTGCCAATAAGGTGTAGAGGACTACAAAACCAATGGCAACTAAAAAAGAACCGATTTCTGTCAGGATGAAAAACCGACTACGGCTACGGAGAGAGACGAGCATATTGCCCGTCTCTTCTGCCTTACGCTGATACAAATCAGTCAAATCTTTATTCATACGTAAACAAATATAATATTCAAGGGGTACTAATCCGTCACCACCTCTTTGCTCACACGACCATCGCTGTACTTCACTATGTTGATTCCCTTTTGTGGAGTCGTGATACGTCGACCATCAAGTGTGTAGCGTTCTGCCTCATCAACGGTGTGAGTTCCTTCTGAAACAGAAGATATTCCAGTGGTGCCAAATTCTGAAATACTACACTTAGCAGCGTTCTCTATTTTACCTGTAATTGTATTAATCAGCAAGACACAGACACGTAGATTTTCCTTCTTCTGTATGACATTCTTACTTTTAATATTCTTAAAAACATACGTGTGACTCTGTGTTTCATCAGCCTTAATCGGTGCTTTAAGGTGACCTGTTCGAGCAGACGACACCCCATCTGCTGCAATAGCAACAAAGTTGTTCTCAAGATTATAAATAGTTCCAGGGGCATTGACAAAATAATCGAGTTCTTTTGATATGCCACGATACTCCGTGCGTCCAGTATAATAGTTAGCTTGTTTCCAGTAGCGGCTTGACATTCCATCCTCTGTCAGAACATAAGCGAAGCCATAAGGAGCTTCTTCTCGGTCCAGTCGGAAGGTTACACTGGGAGTCACTGTGATATTATTCTTCTCCTTGTCCCACATTGCTGACACCTCTATATCCATATAAGCACCTTTTGAACGTTCTGTTTCAAACTCAGTCTGTGCCATATAAGAACCAAGCGTTAGGTCTCTATTCATGGTCAATGAAGGGCGACTCTTATATTCTGCCGCCTTCCAGGCATAGTCCTCACAGTTTAATGGCTCATAACCACGTCCCGTATGGATAGCAATACCAATGAAATCATCACCATACTTATGTGCAAGATTCTCCATTAATGCTATACCACGTGGACAGTATTGGCACCACATTCCAGTGTACTCTTCAACAACAACTTTCCTGTGAGGAACCTTAGTAACAGTTACTCGCGGAAGCGTTGCATAGTTGATCGTAGCATTATTCCGCTCTCCATTTACTTTCGTAATCGTAAATATCAGATCATCTTCACCTATTTCTGTATATGGTGGGACATCAACTTCTATCGTAGTATCATCATAACGATTCAACGCTTGGGGCAGAACATAGTGCTTTGAATCTATTTCCTGCCCATTAAAAGAAAGTGTATAGTCAAAGTTTCGTACAACAGTTCTACCATAATTAGAAACTGTCATTCTCCCCTTTACTGTCTTTGCCGAGAGAGGTACATATACCTTCTGCCCTGCAGCAGCAATAAGACTATGGCCTTGTGCATTAACGTTTACCGCATAACAGATGACTGCGATGAACGTAAGAAACTGTATATAAAACTTACTTAACATATCAGATTATGGTTATTAAAGGTGTTTGTTTAGCGAACAACGTACTTCTTTGTAGAAGCAATACCCTTCTGCTTCACAATGTAAATACCCTTAGGAAGATTTGACAAAGACGTGAGCTGCTTGTGCAACAACACACCCTGAGTATTGTAAACATCAAACGAAACGCCCTTCTGTGATGCTACCGAAGCAATGCTTGTAGCGTTAGTATCAAACTTAACTATAATCGATGGGCCGTCCTTCTCTTGCTCAGAACCAAATTCTTTTACTTTAAGTTTAAGCGTTATTGAGCAGTTCTCAATTTCTCCATAAAAGTGTTCTATGTCAATAGCTTCCTTGTCTGAACCTACAGAAAAAAGCTTATCACCTACCTCGTAACTACCTATTTCTGAATTATTAGTACACTTTTCAAACGCACAAACCTGCACTTCGCCTTCATCTATATTGTTAATGATATAGGAAAGGGAAACATTTAAAGGCTTATCCGACTTGTTTTGAAGATGCACTTTTCCTACTATTTTATTCCCTTCAAAAGGAAATTCGGATGGAACAGCCTTATTCAAGACAACTACTGTACCGTTAGGAATAACCCTGCCCTGCTCATCGAGGAAAGCAACATCATTAGAACTTGTCTGTGCTTGTGCACTAACAAAAAGACTGGTCAATAGACCAACAAAAACGAGTAAACGTAATTTCATATTCTTATTTTTAATATTAATATTCTTAATTGATTTTCATTCGTTTATCAAAGCGTAACCTTTTGGCGCACAGCTTGCAGTACTCCGCTTTCGTTATAGAAGAAACCTACGATCCATGCCTTGCTTGGTTGGATTCCTTCAGGAAGTGTGTATGTTGTCTTCTCCTTATGAACACTCTTTGTAGAGAGCGTTAACTCTGTGCCCCATTCCCCATTAATAGCTGCACGGAACACGTGATTATGCACATATTCTTTCTCCACTTTATTGTTTGGGAACATCTGTGGAGCAACGATGCTATCCTCAACTAACCATAGCTGTAGCTTCCCTTTCACATCTTCTGCTAAGGTCTTCAAGTCACTTTCAATCTCAACCTGCCGTGTAGCAGCCTCATACTGACATTTAAGATCTATATAGACTGTTGTTGTCTGAGCGAACTCATCATAGATACGTCCTGCCCAAGCATCTTTAGCAAGTACACCTCCACGACGATTGATAATGGCTTTTGGTACATTTGGAACTGCCCAATACTTGTAATAAGTATCTCCGACATCAGTGCGTAGACCCACAAACCCACTTCCACTCTTGACTGAGAGCGGACCAGCATGAAAGGCAACGGCAATCAGTTTGTCTGCACCATAAAGCTTTTGCAGCTCTGTTATAGCATCAGAAGCAGCTGGACAGAAGATGCAACGCTGTCCTGTAAAGTCCTCTATCAGCACATTACGCTGAACAGTAGCAGCCGGAATCTCTATCAGTCGCTCGTCAGATCCAACCGAATCGCAGCCTGTCAGAAAGGCGACTGCAGCCAAAAGACATATATAAAAACTTTTCATTTCTATCAGAAGTTATAATTATAAGAGAGTGTCAAACCCTTTGTTGCAGGGATATAACGACATACACCACCCGAACAGTTAAAGCCTGCACGGGTACGACCATAGCCTAATTGCAAGCGATGGGCACCACCGCTATAGGTTACATAGCCTTGGTAGTAATGCACCCGAGTATTACCAACATTATAAAGGTCACTCAATGTAAACATCCAATGCGGTGCAAGCGACAGCTCAGCCAGTCCAAACAACCAGTCCTTGTCGCCGTCTTTCGAAGCAAGATACTGCCCTTCCACACGCAATGTTGTGTTAGACGCAAGCTTTTGTTTGACATCTGCCACAAAGATATGCGAATTAAGCATTCCTCCATGTCCTTCAAGTAGCGTCTGATTGTAACGCTGATACATATACATAAGATTGAGTTTCGTGTCTTTAGCAATTCGCTTCTCTACCTGAAAGTCTATATCTTGATAGTAGGTATCATCTCCCCACGCCCAGAACGGACTACCATAGCCATCTGTTCCAATTTCTCCTGCACCATTCTTACGTACAGAGTGTACATGTGAGAAGTTCACTTTCGCTGTCGTACCATACTTACCACCTATCGTTGAACCCTTAGGGAAGGTATAGGCAGCTGCTGCTTGATAAGCCCACTCACCATCAGGACGGGTCGCGTAAGGATAGAGAGCAGCCAATGTATAGGTATGTTCCATCGTAAATGGGGGCAGATGATTGACAAAAGAAGAGATTCCCTCCATTCCTCTACGACTGCGGAAGCCCATATTCGTACTGCGTTTTGCCTGCAAAAGCAGACTCATTCCGCGCTTTGAATAGGAACCCGAAAGCATTGCAACGTAACCATTACGATAGATGTAACCATTATCATGAGAGGGATCTTGCGACTTCATTGCCATCTCTGCCAATACATTAAAAGCACGATGCTGCACTCGTAAGCGAACATCAAAGGCATTAACATTAAGCGGAAGACGCAAACGATGAGTTGGATCAACCATTATCACCTCGTCTCTCTCATGTTTATTAAGATAGGAAGCACCTAAGGTTATATACGTATTATTCTGTTGAAGAGTTTTAAACAACTCGTCAATATTCCATTCAACATCAGCTCCTGTCATCCAACTCTTATTGTGATTCCAATATCGACGTTGACGACCAGTCAACATCTTCACCGCAACTCCAGCCCAAGGACGATAGTTTAATCGTGCACCTTGTAGAGAATTATCAATACCCAAGCTACGCTCTTCGTAAGAACGTAGGATGAATCCAGAGCCGAACTGCTCATAGAAGCTACCCAAGGTAAGCTCCGCATTCTTGTAACGACCTTTCAAATAAGCGTATGGGACACCCCAACCTTTGAAATCGTTCTCGAATCCTGGAAGCGGATGCTTCAAATACTCCAGTCGTGCACCAGCCTCAACATAACGACTCGATAGCTTCAAGTCGACATAAGTATTTGTCAAGAAACGACCATCTGTAGCCTCAGCACCTGTCGTACTGTCCTTTTGAGCCAACAGCATATCGCTCTGAATGCTTCCAGAAAGGCGTAGTTTATCGGATTCCTCTTGTGCACAAAGAGAAGTACTACCCATACCGATGAGCAGTCCTATCATCATCCATCTTTTCATAGAATTACTTGCCTGCTACTTCTTTCACTTTTTTATATAGCTCTACTTCAGCACCATCGGTATAGCCATTGTGCTTGTAAACTATCTTGCCCTGTCCGTCAAGCAACACGGTATAAGGTACAGACTGAATACCCAACGAACGACGTAACTCGCCGTTAGGATCAAGTAAAACATCATAACGCCAGCCATTCTGGTCAACCATCGGCTTCACCTTATTGACATTCTGCGCCTGATCGATAGACACAGCAATGAGTCGAACACCCGTTTCTTGCTGCCAATCGTCATAAACTTCATCAATGCTTGTGAGTTCACGGTTGCAAGGCTTACACCAAGTAGCAAAGAAAGCTATGATAATAGGCTTGCCATTGTTAGAAATAGTGTCGGTTTGTACGGTTCTTCCTTCTATGTCTTTAAGAATCACTTTAGGCAGACGTTCTTGTGCAGACGCTGCAAAGCTGACCAACAACAAACAAAGGGATAAAAATAATTTATTCATAGTTTTTAATTATATTGCTGCTACAAAAATACGAAAAAAATACGATAAAACAAAGAACAAACAGTCGAAGAAAGTCACAAGCATATATCTTAACCGATTTTAAGTAATTACATACCCTCATCATTCTATCTAATTCTATCATCTTTGAAAGGCAAACAGCCTTTTAATCAAATAAGTATTAACTGCTTTCAGATATACAACTCGCTTCTAAAATATGGTAAACACAACTCTACTCTATGAGCTACTACCCTATATTTGACGCTTAGCACAATTGGTGTTAGTACTCCGCACCACATGTGCGAAGCCTTAGCACCACATGTGCGAACCATCAGCACATTGATTTAAAGCAGTAAGAACTAATCTATTAGAACCTTATTAGAGATAATAAATACTACCTTCCAACCTTACAAAGACTTCTTTCCCATACATAGCTCATATAAAACACCGTTTTACAGACCTTTACCTGCTACTAAGAAGCACTTATATAAATAAAAAAAGATTACTTGCTGACAACCTTAAAGTTGCTGACAAGTAATCTTAAATTTATACGTAGCTCTTTCTACAAATAGGCTACATTATAGCATTTCTCCTATCAAAGCCATTATATTTACTTAGCACTATGCTTTTTCTTAGAACCTTTCAGCCACATATAACCCATCAATAAGATGAAAGCAGCCAAGATACAAAGTAGCTGTACAGCATATTCTTGTGGGTGAACCCAGAACTCCTTAAAGAAATTAATACGTCCGAGAATCTCTACTGGAGTCCAGAATACGATTACAGTAGCGATTGCCATACGGATATTTGCACCCCATGAAGCAATGTAAAGCTGCTTCTTAAACATATAAAGTGCACCGATAAAACAGCCTATACCCACTAAGAAGGTCACTGGATGATGGTCGCCAAGGAAGTTCTTATCATAGCAGAACATCAGCAAAAGATAAGAAGCCCAAAGAATCATGTTCACCTCCATAAAGGTAACAATAGATGTATGGCGAGTCATTGGCTGAAAAGCAATCTCATTCTTACGCTTTCCAAAAAGTCGTTTCTGAATCCATGTGATAAAGTTACAACCGTTTCGTGTACTAAAAATATACATTGTCATCATCATCATCCAGAAACCAAAAGAAGCTGGTAGAATCAAATACTCTGGCTTCGTTACAATCTCTCCGTTTTCAATCTCTGGTTGTACACCAAAGCGGTGAGCGTAATATTGAAAGAGAAACTCCACCCAGCCGGTCCAGAAAAGCAGACCACCTATAAGTCCCCAGAGTGTCTGACGAGTATCACCTTTGACAAACACACCGATAATTACCATTACCAATCCTACGAATCCCATAGCAAAGCCAGCATAATGCACAGCTTCTGTAGTCATGGTCTTTTCCATCATAATCATAAGAGCATGACCCAAAGGCATCGTGAACAACACAAGGATAAACGAGGCGAGTGTTCGCCATAAATAGATTTTACTATTTCCCATAAATTAAAAAGGTATTGAGAGCTTTAAAATAGTTTATCAACATCAACAGACATTCCAATCATAAGATTTGTTCCGTCAGTCAATGGACAATTCAAATAATAATATTCTGGTTTATAATTAAAAATGTTATCAAGAATTACACTTACCTTCACGCCCTTTGCAATGCGCTGCACCAAGGAGAGCTTAAAGAGTGCGTATGCTGGGTAATGAATCGTTTTTATACCCTTAGAGATGTCATAGTAATCAACAAACTCTTCATTGTCAACAGCAGAGAGGAAACGTCCATCAAGTCCGATGTTCGTTCCATAGTTCTTCGTCCACTGATGGTCCCAATCTATATGACCTGTCATAGAGTGTTTACGCGCAGGTATATACTGATTGTTTACAGAGTTACTATTCTTGTCTTTTGGTAGGCGTTCATGGGTATAAGCATAGCTTAAACGAGCTGTAAGACCATTTGTCCAACGTGCTTGTGCCGTAGCTTCTCCACCACTAACTATATAGTTATCCAAGTTAAGATAAGGAAGACGTGGGATAATGTCTGATGGATTCTTATAGTAAGGTGCACCAGTTGCAATCTTGTTTTCAATTCTGTTGCAATAAGCACTTACTGTAAAGTTATAGCGTCCCTTAGTATAATCAACCGAAGCATTAAAGTTTTGGCTTACCTCTGGCTTCAAAGAAGGGTTGCCTTCGACAATCCATATACCCGACATATCAAAGTTATAGTACTTCTCTTTCAATGTAGGAGCACGGAAACCCATACCATAACTGAAACGAACATTCAAGTTATGAATTGGCTGATAACGTGCGCTTACCTTCGGAGTCAAGCGTGAGATGCGTCCATCTGAGAAGTAGTCGTAACGCAAGGCACCCACAACCTCCCACTTTGGACTGATATTCCAGTCGTATTGTGCAAAGGCATCGAAAGAGTCCTGCTTACGGATTCGTCCCTCTAAGTTGGTGTTAAAGAGATAATCATGCATATAATCTGCACCTACAGAAAGGACGTTATCTCCCTCAAAAGTGTGATTATAAAGTAAGCGAATACTATTCTGTACATTTGAATAATCGCGTATATCAAGGCGAGTGATACGCTGATAGTCTGACTTATCATACTGATCAAAAGCATAGGAGAAGTCAACACTATTGACAAGGTCTGGTGTCCACATTCCACGAAGACCACCCGAAAAGTCACGATAGCGTTCTGGGACCTCTGATGTACGTACCAACTGGCGATAGAAATAGCCTGCACGCCCTGTCAAACGAAACTTTTCATTCAACCTAAAAGTAAGTTGTTCCTTAAAGTTCCAAACAGCATCACCATAGATAGTTGAAACTACTCGCGTAATTGGATTGGGTCCATTGTGTACATTAAAGTTGTCAGAACTATTCCTATTAACTGTAAACAGATTGTTCCACTTACCTCTTGCGTATTGCCATGACATACCATAACGTTGCTCGTTGTGGCGACCAAAGCGCATGTTAAGGTTAAGTGCACATGGATTTGGCTTTTTTTTGGTGATGATATTGATAACTCCACCAGCAGCATTAGAGCCATAAAGAGCTGAAGCAGCACCTTTCACAATCTCGATATGGTCAACATTATCCATACCGATACGAGTAAAATCGACATCGTCCATCGTCTCACCAGCAAGGCGTTCACCATCTACAAGAATCAACATACTCTGTCCACCAAAGCCAGAGAAGTTCATGTGTACCTGCTGATTCATAGCGTATGAGAACTCAATACCTGGTATTACCTGCTGCAAAACATCACGCAGATTGGTGGCATCAGTCTTCATGATATCATCAGCTGTGATGAGTTTCGTCAACACAGGAGTTTTGGCAAGCAGTTTCGGTGTGCGTGTTCCCGTCACTACAACCTGTTCTAACTCTAAGGATTTATAAATAGAATCAGGCAACTCATCCGCCAACATCGTTGTAGGAAGTAGACAGACAAATGCTGACAGTATAATGGTTTTTCCTTTCATAACCAATCAAAAAATCTCATAACCTTATCTCTATTCTTCAAAAGAACCGATTGCAAAAAGGTTTTGTGTTCTGTTTAATATGGATATTTATAATTGATTCTCAACCAACATTTGGTTCCATCGGCACCAATATAGTTCTCCAACTGCAAAGCAGCATACTTACCATTCTTCAGACGAAGAATAAAGACATGATTGTTCATGGTAAAAGCCGGAGGCATTGGGGGAATTTCGATCTTCAACCAAGAAGAAAGGACCTTATTAATTTTTATCCCTTGACACCCTATTAGGCTCGAGAGCATCTGCGACTGGTCTTCCCAAACCTCGTTCTCTGTCCATTCATCTTCTTGAAATGTTGCTCCCAAGAAGGAAGAACTATTCTTCGGGATGTCATTCATGGAAGTGTACTTTGTTTCAAGTACTGCCCCACCGTTTGTTCTTACATTGTTACGATGGAAGGCTAAGCTCCATGACTGAGGTTCAGGCTGTGCATCAGTAGCTGTAAAGCCACGCTTTTCATTTACCGAAATACCTTTCCCGAAAACATCAAACCAGTAAGTATATAAACCTGTCTTTCCATCATTACTACCCGATGTCAGACTCGTTGGAATGGCATAATGCGTGAAGTTAGTCTGTGCCTTTAGCAAACCAGCAGTATCCTTGCGCTCGATATACATCTGCAAAGAATCAAAGTCAACATAATACCAATCCTTCCAACTGGCGGCATTAACAAGGAGTTGACCTTCCGTTGTCACACTTGCAGTGGCTGGTGCCTCATCATATATATCTTCAAAAATGCCGTTGCAGGCTGTTACCAACATCATGATGGCACAGCCTGCAAGGATAGAAATAGGGCGAAATACTCTGTGCATGAGCGTATAACGTTTTACTTAGCCTTCTTGCCAGTATATGTTGCAGAGATTGGGAATGGCATTCTGCCTACCTTATAATTATTAGTTATGGTCAATGTACCATCCTCAGCAAGTGTAACGGTCATCTTACTTGTTTCTCCAAACTCGTAATTTTCATCCCTTTCCATCATACCACCAGTCGCTTTAAAGTGTACTTTGATACCGTCTTTACTATAGTCACGACTAAAACTATTGGTTGCCTTGTCGTAAGCAAGATTCTTTACGGTATATGTTCCTAATGTCAAGTTCTGCATCATTGTAACACCTGTGTACTTCTCTTCAGATGCTGTCACATTGATAGTACCATCATTATTAGCAGTAATCGTATAACCAACAGTGGCTGAAACGAAAGGACCCATAGTTGGACCAACCTTCAATGATGTCGTACCAGAATAATTTCCTGCCACCTTTGACGCTGCTGACGCCTCATTATAATGCCAAGTAATATCAGTACCACCCATAAGTGATGGAACACTAATCTTGAGTTCTTTCATCGAACCACTCATTGTTGCATCATATTCCTCCACTGCACCGCCAGCTCTTGGGTTAGCAATCTTTATCTTACCAGTACCGTTAATTGCGTGCTTATTCATTGTTATCACGAAAGAACCAGTACCCCACTGAGCGTCAGAGAATTCAGCAAGGAACTTAGTACCGTCCTGCAACACCTTAATCTTAGTTCCAGTGTCAAAACGAACATTGTCGAGTACTCTATTCTTTACAGTCAGATAGCCTGTAAACTCGTGTATCAACTTTGGTTGTGAGGCCGACTCACTTGGTAAGAACTCAATCTTTGAAATATCAGATGCGTTATAAGTTACAACGCTACCATCTGTCTTGGTTACCTTTAATGACTGTGCTTGTACTGCGAGTGCACTCAATAAAGATACGATTACTAAAGTAAAGAACTTTTTCATTTACGTATGAATTTAAATGTCTTAGATAATGATTTAACTACAAAAACGCCTGTCTGTCCGTCGAGAGGAATCTCAACAGAACCGTTCTGGCTTACGGTGGCACGACCTACCAACTGTCCGTTGATTGTGTAAACAGCTACTTGACTACCTGCTTTCAGCCCTTCTCCCTTCAAGGAGTTACCAAAAGAAAAGACAGCATTGTTGCTTTCTACATCCAGCGTTCCAATACCTGTTGGTTGGTCGGCAAAGGCAAAAGCACGAAAATCTGTCAGAGGATACTCTACTGTTTGGCTTCCAGCAGTCAAAATCATAGCGGTGGAAGTGAAAGTAACAGTAGGTTTCTCAGACAGAGCAAAATAAGTGTCTTTGCCATCTTTGTCACTTACTTTCACATAGTCAGCAGCAGAGGCAGAGAGTGCGCTCATGGAAGCTAACAGTGTAACAGCAAGCGAAAGAAATAAAGTTTTAATTCTCATATTACTGATTCTGTTTATATTAATTTCTAATTGAGTGCAAAATTATAAAAAACACCATTATAACACAATACCCATTAATAGTGATTTTAACCCAAATTAGTTAACCTAACAAAGAAAGATAAAATACAAGACAAATGTAAGTTGGTATAAGAAGTATGCGTCTTATACAAACAAATTATTCCCATAACATTGACTATTGTAAACTATTTTCATGCGACTCAAAACCAGTATATGCTCTTTAGGCTTCTAAAAGACGCCTAATTGACTTGCAATAGATGCCCTTTTAGAGTCTAACTAACGCCCTTTTGAAGTCCAATTAGGCACCTTTTACATTGCCACTTTATAACTAATTGATTCATTGATGGTTACAAACCTACTTTTAATACGTATTTTTATCCTTGTTTGTAGGTATTCTATTTGAAATTATGTAATTATTTTTCACAACCTTGTTTACGGATTTTCGAAGTATTAAAATGAAAAGTTTTTATGTCAGGGGATGATAATAGAATAGAGCATTGAGGGTCTTAGGTCTATTTTTGTTTAATGAGTACGTTCGGTTCTTTCGTTAAAGCTATACGAAAAGCATCTACACTTTAACAGAAGAGCCCACTATAATCTATCAAACATGAGCCAAATATCAAGCACATATCGCACCTCATCTATGTATAACAACAATAAAGGCTGAAATCCACAATCGGATATCAGCCCATTAGTTTTAGGTATTGCAGGAGTGAACCTTACATTATTTGTTAGGAAATAAGTAAGACTTACTATGTTAAGATTTGTCTTTGCTTCATTTCCAGGTATTTATTGATAACATCAATACTGAGTTTGTCTGGCGTTGTCAAAACACTATAGATACCATGCTGACGCAGTGTTGATACTATCAAACGCTTTTCATTAGCAAACTTCTCAGCAATAACATGCTGGTAATATTCCTCTGTTGAGTGCTTTGGAGAACGAATATAATCATTCATTTCTGCATCTTCAAAAAAGACAACGAGTACACGATGCCATTGACTAAGCAACTTCAAGTAAGCCAACTGACGATTGAGAGCTGTCATACCAGAGAAGTTTGTGTAAATAACAAATAAACTACGCTTGCTAACTTGTTTATGTACATTAGCACACAAACCACTAAAATCACTTTCACCAAACTTTGTTTCCTGTGCATAAAGTGACTCTAAAAGAAGTTGCATCTGACCTGTTTGCTTCGAAGGAGCAACGAACGTGTCCATTTTATCAGCAAAGGTTATCAAGCCTGCCTTATCATCACGGTGCATAGCAACGTAGGACAACACCAAAGAAGCATTGATACTATAGTCCAGAAGCGTCATTCCTTGGAACGATTGCTGCATAACACGCCCCTTATCAATAACCGAAAATATCTGCTGAGAACGTTCGTCACGATAGACATTCACCATCAGCTGATTGCGACGTGCACTTGCCTTCCAGTTTATACTTCGGTATTCATCGCCTTTCACATAGTCTTTTATCTGTTCAAACTCAGTGTTGTTACCTGCTCGACGAATACGCTTTATACCCATCTCCGTGAGATTATTGCTTATCGCAAGAAGCTCATAGCGATTGAGCATCATATAAGAAGGATAGACCTTTACGTCTTCTGCGTTGCCCAAAGTATAACGACGTTCGACAAGTCCCAAGACAGTACGTGTGAAACAACGAATCTTACCAAAGGAGTAGACGCCACGCTTCATTGGTCTGAGCGTATAACGAATAGTATTCTTTCCCATCGCTGTTAGCTGACTCTTATAGCTAATATCTCTCCGTTGGAACACCTCTGGAGCCTCATCTATAACTGTCAACCATACAGGGAAGGAGTACTTACTTTCCAGACTTATCTTGACAATATTCTTATCACCATTAGAGAAACGTTCTGAGCAGGTTCGCTTCGCTGTTATTCCACGGCGATGATAGAGCATAACAGCATCCACCACAACCATAGCAGCAAAGATAAACAAAAGTATCTTTGCCCCCATGAAAAGCTGTGGATATACATAACCAAATCCTGCGAGCAGGGTAAGGCTTACTAATATAAAATAAAACCTTTTAGTAAGGAACATTTCTTCTTTATTTATTTGAGTGCTTCTCGGCTAACCTCATTACTTAGGAACTTCCACCTTGTCAATCAACTTCTGTGCAACCTTGAATGGAGTGTATCCCTCCATTTCTGCCTCAGCAGTGAGGATAAGACGATGTTGAAGAATACTTGGAGTAACAAACTTGATGTCTTCAGGTGTTACAAAGTCACGACCACCCAACAAAGCTGAAGCCTTAGCAGCATTGAGCATGGCCACAGAAGCACGTGGACTGGCACCGAGATAGACAGCCTTTGAGGTACGAGTCTGCTGTACGATGTTTGCAATATAGCCTAAAAGGCTCTCCTCTACGAATACAGTATCAAGCTTCTTGCGCATCTGCAGAAGTTCGTCAATAGTAAGTACTGGCTTAACATCTTCCAACTTTATGAGGTTTCGCTTCTCCTGATGACGCTTAAGGATGTTCATTTCCTCATCAACAGAAGGATAACCCATGCTTATCTTAAAGAGGAAACGGTCGAGCTGAGCCTCTGGTAGACGATAAGTACCTTCTTGTTCTACTGGATTCTGTGTCGCAATAATAGAATAGACATCGCTCATACGACGAGTTGTACCATCAATCGTCACCTGACGTTCCTCCATTACCTCGAAAAGAGCTGCCTGTGTCTTTGCAGGGGCACGATTGATTTCATCTACAAGGACGAGATCTGAGAACACAGGACCTTCATGGAAGTCGAACTCAGAGGTCTTCATATTGAAAACAGTCGTACCAAGTACATCACTTGGCATGAGGTCTGGCGTGAATTGAATACGACTGAAACGTGCATCAATCAGACGTGACATCAGACGTGCCAACAAGGTTTTTGCAACTCCTGGCACACCTTCTATCAGCACATGACCATCTGCAAGAATCGCTGTTAACAACAGAGCAACTGCCTCCTGCTGCCCAACAATAACCTTACTTATCTCTCCCCGCAACTGCATCACCTTTTCACTGAATGCAGCAAGGTCGGTTCTTACTTCTTTATTCTCTTCCATCTTATTTATTGTTTGCTCTTCAATTACATTTTTATTTTGCTCATCCATAGCGTTTATAGCTTATTGATTATCATATCCATACCATCTATTACCTTTCGCAGAGCAGTATCTTTCAGTTCATCATTACCCTGCAAATAACGTTCGACACGGTCAAGTATCATTCGCACTTCAGCCTCTGGCATTCCTGTTCGAATGGCTATCTGTGCTATATTCTCCTTCCTTGACTCAACATCCTCGACATCTATCATCGTCATACGACGCAACGTCTCTGCAAAGTAACTATACTTTTTCTGCAGCAAGTCACTATTAATATGCTTCTGATGATAAAGGGTTCCTATCAACTTCACAAACTCCAACGAACGATTAGCAGGCTCTTCTACCACAGGGATAACACGCTGTCGTCTACGTGCGTAGAATATACAGAAGAGCAATAGTCCACCTAAGGTGAGATAGATTGCCCATCGTAGCGGCTCATTTTGCAACCAGAAGCGTAGTGGAGTATTCGTTTCAAATTCCGTCTCAGGACCGTATGCTTCAGAGCGGATAATAGGTAAGCCTCTAAACTGTGACATCAAACGGAAAACGAGTTCGTTTGTCTCAGTATCGAGGATGCCATAATTGGTCATCAATAATGGTTCACAAGAAAGGAAGAGTTCTCCCTTTCCTCGTTTAATGCTAACTATACGTGGCTCCCAATAGCCTTCTGTAGAATCAGATTCCTCCTCTGAAACCCAACTTTTAACCAAAGTATCACACGTAACTTTCCCTTCTACTACTACATAACTACCCGTCATAGCAGAATAGACATGGTATTCTTTTTCCTGATAAGGCAACTGTCGAGGGAAAACTAAGGTGTCGTAGGGAATAGACTGATTCTTTATTGAATTCTGAACCTGCAAAGGAGAGAATACACCTTTCCCATATACACTTACATTAAAGTCTGGATTTAAAGAGTCAAACATCAAATAAGACGTTGCAATAAAGACCTTATTACCATTCTTCAAAAGCTTGTCTAAAGCCCGAATATCTGTTTCTGTTAGTTCAACTCCGTTTGACAGAACCAAGAAAGCATGCGGTTTCTTACCGTAACCCTCACGTTCCAATTGTGAGAAAGTCTTCCGTGTCACCTCATAGCCAGCAGGAGTTGACTTCTCCATCAGTGAGTCGAACACCGCACAACCAAATGGCTGCTTATCGTAATGATTGAAGGTTGGATCCCAAACAAACTTTGAAGGCGCATTCCACTCTAATAGGAAAACGAAGACAAGGAACCCAGCTACAAAGAACCAAAACCTTTTGTTCATTCCTTACCTCCTTCCTTTATCTTGCTTTCCAAGTCTGTCATCAGCTTTACCAACTCCTCCGAAGCTTGATAATTACCATATCTTACACGCATAAAAGCAGTAGTCATTCTTTCAAAGTCTACAGATAGGAACTCACGAGTGTATTGAGTTGGGGTCTTATAGAGCTGCCAACTAATCTTATTACCATCTGACAACCAACGAAGTGTACGCAGATAGACAATTCGAACAGCCTTGTAATAATCTTTCTGTGCCATTGCTTTGGCATAGACAGCCTCAAAGTCTACGCCGTAGATATTGTCTTCTTCATCATTTTCATTTGCCACCTTGCCCGCTTTACCAAAGAGTTTGAATTGATAACGGTACAAAATGAAAGCGATTAGGGCAATAATAGCAAGCGCAAGAATGATGTAGATCACTATACGGAAATCCCCTTTGCCTTGAATATTGAATATCTCAGACAGGAATTCGCCTATCTTTGACATCAGCCAATCCCACCAACCAAGTTCAGGTGCCTGTAACTCTCGCGCATAGTTGTACGCATCATCAGAACGGTACTGATGAAGTAACGCTGAATCACACGACAAAGTATCACTTAATGGCTGTAACATAGGACTGAATTATCAGAGTTTACCGAAGTTATCAATATCTGTATCTTTCTCTGCTAACTCCTCAAAGTGCTGTATGTCGTCCTCTACAGAGAAGCCATCTTCCTCCTCTGCGATGCTTCCATAGTGAAAAGCTAAGGCAAAGGTAGAGATTGTCATCGTAAGATACATACCAAAATTCATGAATACAGATGACAAATAAACGAAGAAGCTATATACCGGACTTGTTGCAAAAGAGCTCTGAGTGGTATCAGTAGCCAGCAAAACAGACTTCACAACAGTCAAGATATACCAAGGAATTGATGTGAATGAAGACAGGATATTAGTCAAGAATCCTATCACAAACATCAAACCAAACAACGACCAAAAAGAGTGGAAACCAAGTTTTAAGCCACGTAATATAGAACTAAACAACGTTTCCTTATCTTCAAAAATATAGACAGGTAATGCCATAGAAACCGGCAAGCAGCACACAAGTAATGCAAGAATTGGTATAACGGCTAATACCGGTGCACTTACGATTGCAGCAAAAGAGAAGACAAGAACCAAAACTACGATAAACAGAGCTACAAGAACCACGGTCATTAATAACGAGCGTTTAATCACCTGAATGATTAAAGGTTTTAAGTCGCTCAGTTTCGTATTACGAAGCCTATTTGGACTCTTATGGTAGTATTTCACCATACTATAGCAGATTCCAGCCAACAAGGTAGAACCTATCAGCAGACAAATACCATAACCCAAGTACGAAGCACCTAATCTAAGCATCATACTCTGCGCCATGTCTGCACCACCTCCCATATCGAAAGTATTGTTATAATAAGGTGCTAAGACCTTCATCATCATCTCCATTGCGAAGCCTTGTATCAAACAAAGCGGCAAGAGTAGATAGGTACATGCACGCAACAAAAACTTAAAGTTCTCACGAATAAACTCAAAAATCGCTGAGAACTTCTCGCCGAAACTACGAACTTGATAAAGTTCAATCTTTGGTCTTTCTATTTGCATTTTCTAAATGATAATTACGCTTATAAGGTAAGTAAATAAAATAATACACGACAAACGCCAATGATACAAGTATAATACCAATGCGGATAAAGTCATTCAACTCGGTATGACGAGTTATAAATCCTTCAATAAAACCTGCCAAGATAAAGATAGGTACAGTTCCAACAACTATCTTCATTCCCCTCTTTGCACCTCGCTGAAAGCTAACCAAGCGCGAGTAGGTACCAGGGAATAACCAACCATTACCGATTGCCAAGCCTGCAGCACCAGCCACAATGATCGCTGAAAGTTCCAACGTACCGTGCAACATCGTCGCTAAAAGGCTTTCACCTAATAATCCATGCTGATAAAAGAAAGTATCAAAACAACCAACCATGATACCATTTCTGAATAAAAGGAAGCCCGACATAAAACTCGTCAATACGCCCGAAACAAACACGTTAAACGATACCATGATATTGTTCAGCGTAATACTAATAAACATACTTCCCTCTTCTTCATTGCCATACACGCCCATCGGCTTTCCCTTCGCAATATTATCAAGGGTCATATCCATATAGCCATCGCCAAGTATCAAGCGTGGGAAGGACTCGTCTCCTAAGGTTGAAACAACGCCAATCAGCACACTCACCATAAAAATGATGAATGAGAGAAGCAACAACTTACGCTCTTTCCACATCACGTCAGGAACCTCCTGCGTCCAGAAAGTTAACAAACGCGACCACTTCTCCCGCTTATTACGGTAGATTTCATTATGAAGTGCAGAAGCAAGTTTGTTGAGATAGATGGTAATACGTGAACGAGGATAATGTGTCTGTGCAAAAGCGAGATCGGCTGTAAGCTCTGTATAAGCATCAGCCAACTGGTCAGGCATCTCAAACTTGACATTATCTATCATGCCTTCCATTGCCCGCCATTTCTCAATATTATTTCGTATGAAAAGAATCTCTTTCATGCAAACTTCGCACGTATTTTACACATTAATTATCATTTACGCAACAAAAGTAGAGTTTTTTTCTTACATTTGCAACAGAAACAACATTTAATTATCAAGAAAATGCCCGAAGCCAATATCATAACAGGACAGTACGTCCAGATAAGTCAGTCGCCGGCAAGTTTAGGAGAGCGTATCGTTGCACAAATAATTGATAATTTCCTAATTATCTGCTATCTGGTTGGTGTAACGCTCCTAATAGCTGAATCGAACCTTTCTTTTGTCTCAAATGAATTGTTCTTTCTATTAGGTATCTACCTTCCTGCCATCTTTTACCACTTCCTTATGGAACTTTTCAACCATGGACAAAGTGTTGGTAAGATGGTGATGCGTATTCGTGTTGTGAAGAAAGACGGAACAACACCGGGCATTGGTGACTTTTTTATGCGTTGGCTTCTGCAACTTGTCGACCTTGGCTTCTCTGGTGTTGGCGCACTTGTCATTCTCATTTCTAAGAATTCACAACGTCTCGGTGACCTCGCAGCAGGAACAATGATCATCCAACTTAATGACTATCGCAAGATTCAAGTATCACTCGACGAGTTCTATTACCTTGATAGAAAGTATAAACCTGTCTATCCACAAGCTGAAGACCTCTCTCTTAACCAACTTGATGTCATCCAACGTACCCTCAACTCTGAATACGGATACGAGCGCGAACGTCGTATTGCTTCCCTTGCAACTAAGGTACGAGAACATCTCAAAATATCTGACACGAACACAGCTGATGAGAAGTTCCTTTATACAATCGTACGTGATTACCAGCATTTCACGTTGGAAATAATATAAAGAAATAGGGAATAGGAAAGTATAAAACAGCATGAATATCTAAGAGAACTGCGCTGTATAACTTTGGTATTAGTGCCTTACGATGCCATGTCATAACGACAACTATAAAGCGTTCTACCCATTTTCATCCAACGTATTATTGCTTAGCACATGATGTGCGGATGCCCAACACGCATGGTGCTGACGATAAGCACATGATGTGCGGAGCATTAATCACATCGCAATTGGTAATCAAAACAAGCACTACTGATCGTTAGAAAAGAGTTATGATGACGTCTCTCAGAAAAAAGATAATCGCTATTGGGGCTGCATTGGCTTACCCATCCATAAGGTTAACACCTAATATTACAAGAGAACACTTCTATGGGAAGTGGGTACTTGTGACGGGTGCATCGCATGGGATAGGGCGAGCATTAACCGAAAAACTAATCAATGCAGGTGCAAATGTCTTCCTCATTGCTCGAAGTGAAGCGGACTTACGCCTCTTATGTGCCAAGGCTAAGCAAACGAGAAGTAGTGCAGACTACTGCGCAATAGACCTAAGAGACAGAGAAAAACTGGTACAGCTTTGCCAAAAACTAAAAGAAACACTACCACAGTTGGATTACTTTTTCTGCAATGCGGGTAAATCTATCCATCGCAAAATCAATGATGCGCAGGATCGTCTACACGACTATGACCGTACGATGGACCTCAACTATCGTTCCTTGGTTGCACTTTCATTAGCTATCTTACCTGCTTTGAAGGCGAGCAAAGGACAAATCATCTATTCTTCATCAGTGAGTACGCTCTAT
This sequence comes from Prevotella melaninogenica, assembly GCF_003609775.1. Taxonomy (NCBI): domain Bacteria; kingdom Pseudomonadati; phylum Bacteroidota; class Bacteroidia; order Bacteroidales; family Prevotellaceae; genus Prevotella; species Prevotella melaninogenica. The sequence continues at coordinate 494,159 of NZ_AP018049.1, read as the reverse complement.
CCAATGGCACCGGGCTGGTCGGCTTATCATGCTTCAAAAAGTGCTGCGAACACATGGTGTGAGACAGCGAACAGCGAGTTTGCCCCATTAGGTGTCCGTGTACAGATAGCCTATTTACCCTTGGTTCACACAGCAATGTCAGATGTTAACGAACAATACAAGCACTTACCAGCTTACACTCCAACTGATGCAGCCCATATTCTGTTGAAACTTGCCATACGAAAGATTAGAACTTATAAACCTTGGTGGGCAAAGTTATCAGCCCCAATAGCCTATCTCTTTGCTCCGATTATTCACCTATATTATAAGCGATTGCCATGAGAAGAAAGAATGAAGCTATCCTTTCAATCCTCTATCGCTTACACATAATCTCCCCAAAGGGCTTATTTGTGTGGGCAAAAAGCCTCATCTTGGAAGGTATTAGCCTAATGGCGCTACTTCGCTTTGTTGCTTATTTCTATCCACAACGCTGTGCAATCATTGATGACTGCCAATCTTTGACCTATCGAGAACTCTACACTCGTACTCGTCAACTCGCACAAATTCTCCACACAAAATACCACCTCCAACCCAAAACGAGAGTGGCTTTGATAGGACGTAACAGTCTTACCTTAACTATCCTTCTTCATGCACTCTCACGATTAGGCATACACACCACCTTGCTTAGCACAGACTTAGGCACAGAACAGATAACAGCAGCCTTACAAAAGCATCATTATCAACTCTTTATATATGACGAAGACCTCAAACAGATTCCCATAGAAACTCCTTGTACGGCTGTTACAACAGAGACACTAAGCGACATCCTTTTATCTAAGGAGGCGCAAACAAGAGATACAAAACTCCCTAAAATCTGGCGAGGAGGAGAAATAACCATTCACTCAGGGGGAACAAGTGGCAACTTTAAGAGTATTGCCCGTCGTCCTTCTGTTACCTCTTTTCTCCCTCCATTACTTGCGTTACTACACAACATCAGAATCTACGAATATAAGAGTGTACTGATTTCACTGCCATTTTATCATGGTTTCGGACTTTCAACGCTTATTATCTCCTTACTTATGGGTAAGAAGGTATGCCTACAAAAACGCTTCGATGCTATCAAAACCTTAGAGATTATTCAGCGTGAACAGATTGAGGTCATGCCAATTGTTCCTGCTATGCTCTCACGTTTTTGGCAGATTGAAAATGCAAAGGAGAAGATGAAGAGTCTACGTTGTCTTATAAGCGGTGGTGATAAACTTCCTAAATGCCTCATCGACATGACTCATCAACAAATTGGTGAGGTACTCTTTAACCTTTATGGTACGTCTGAAGCAGGATTTTTTATGCTGGCAACACCCAAAGAATTAGCTTCCTTTGAAGAGACCACCTTAGGTAAGCCTATCCAAGGAGTTGACTGTAAAATAAAAAATCTCAATGAAGAAGGAATAGGAACACTTTGGGTACGTTCTCGTTGGGCTATGCATGGAAAACAGAATCAATGGCAAAATACTGGCGATTTAGTTTCTCAGAATAGCGAAGGTTACTTCTTTCATCATGGAAGAGCCGATCGAATGGTAGTCTGTGGAGGTGAGAACGTTCAGCCAGAACACATTGAACAGGTTCTTCTCTCCCACCCTATGATTATGGCTGCACGTGCCTTTAACGTTCCCGACCCTAACTTTGGTAATGTCATCCACACGGAAATAGAGTGTACGCCAAAGGCAACACTAACAGAGGTAACACTCCTCGACTGGCTCCGCCCACAACTGTCACGTGCTGAAATGCCACATAGCATCCGCTTCAAAACCATTGAAATGCTCTCTACTGGCAAGCAGAAGTTGCATTAAAAGTGCTCCGTCTTAACTCCAAATACAAACAGTTCTGAGTTCTTTTCATGATAAAAAAGAATTATTTTCATGAAAGAAAACATTTTTCTTCACGACAATAAATATTTCTTTTCATGAAAATAATTTGAGAACAATCAAAAGATAAAATCAATATAGGAGGACCAAGAGAGTGGAAAAGATCCTTGCTGTCTCTTTCATACACTAACAATAAAGCCATCATCCACAGTCTATTGCCGTAGATGATGGCTTTACTTTTATAGAATCATACCCTTTCTTAGAGAGGATGTCTATTCCTTTTTTTCTTGAGGAAGCATGATAAGGGCTTCTTGTTTCTTACCATCCATCATTATCTTCAATGGTTTCGGGAAACGGACGTGGCGTACCCACTGAGTTTCTTCCACAGCTGGAAGGGCATCAAGAACGCTGCGCTGATAGAATCCATCTTCCTTATAAGGATTGATAGTAAAGTAGCCCACACCGAAAGAGGTGAGGTTTTGGAAGAAATGTGTTCCCTGACTTGGGTCTACACGATAGTGTTCCAGTCCCTCCTCAACGATAACACGGGCTGCCGAGATATGTGGCCACTTCACAGGAACACCCAACCAAGGGTCACTTGACCCCCAACGGCCAGGCCCAATGAGCACATAATTCTTGTCAGTATCAAGGAATTTGCGATTTATCCGTTCTATATCATCCGCAATAGTTGGGTTGTTAGATGCTGTAAAAGAACTGTCGGTCTTTACATATACAACATCTTGCACATCATCAGAAACCCCATGTCCCAAAGAGTTATGGCTCCGCAAGAGACATTCTTCGTCATGTATTGCAGTAAGGTCTTCATCTAACATCTGCTTAGAATCAACGATTGGACGAATCTGTAAGAGATATAATTCACCCGTTCGGTTATCATTCAGATTAACAGCGAACTCTATCTCCACAGGGCGACGCATAGCCTCAGCACCGTATGTCATTGCCATTTGCAACAACTCTGGTAGTGGAAAGACGTTCTGTTGGAGTACGCCACAGAAAGAGATAACCTTTCTTCCACCCTCGTAGAGTCCATCGTAAATAGCATGATCTTCGGGAGAGTAAGTGGAGGTGATATATTGTAGACTGCCATCAGCCTCAGCATCTTTCACACGTAGTTTGAGGATATTAAAACCATCATCCACCTTAAAGTCCTCACTGATATGCTTCATATCAAGTGCATAGAACTGAGTTTGGGTTTCGCGTAGGGCTATTTCCATTTCACTCATCTGTAAGACTTGATGCGGATGGAACGGACATACACGCAGCGTCTGCCCACCATCGACGATATACTTACCTAAACCCAATGCCAAAGAGGCTATACCTTCCTCTGCTTTCTCTTCTCCTATCGGATAATAGTTGAGAGAACGAAGAACGCCAGAGATGTTCGGATAGAAATGATCGCCATACTCCTTGCCAACTACCTGCTGTAAGATAACAGCCATCTTCTCCTGATCAATGACATTACTTGTGGCAGTCATATAGGCTTTGGAGTCACGATAATAAACCGAAGCATAGACAGCCTTGATCGCACAAGCCAACATTCGGAGCATTTCATACTTATCCTCAAGATAAGGAATCATATAGGTAGAATAGATGCCAGCGAAGGGTTGGTAGTGACTATCTTCCAATAACGAACTGGAACGAACGGCTATTGGTGAGCGAGTAGCTTCAAAGAAGGTAAAGAAGTCGCCTATGAATTCATCTGGCAACTGGGCACGAAGGAAGGCTTGGAGTATCTCTTCATCGCTTGCATCACTCAAAGCAATCTGGTAAAGATTGTTCTGTTCCATAAAGCTATCAAAGACATCCGTACAAAGAACGACTGTCTTCGGAATCTGTACCTTTGCATTGAGGAAGCGATTGAAGTCTGGTCGGAGTTTAATAACGTTATCAAGGAAAGCCAAACCACGTCCCTTACCTCCTAACGAACCGTCTCCAATACGAGCAAAATGGGCATATCGGTCGAATTTTCGTCTATCAAATAGGGCTACAACACCCACATTGCGCATCCTTCGATAAGCAACAATGGCATCAAAGATAATCTGTCGGTGCATATCTACATCCTGCAGTTTATGCCATGTAATCCCTTTTAGGAAGGAAGAAACTGGGAAAATGGCACGTGCAGAGAGCCAACGACTCATGTGATTGCGGGAAATATGATAGAGCATAGAGTCACGTGGAATCGTAAAGATATTATCCTGCAACTCTTTCAAACTTCGAATGCGCATCACCTCCTCACGTGTTTCTGGATTACGGAAGATGAAATCGCCAAAGCCCATGTGTTCTTCGAGTAGGTGGCGAAGGTCTACACTCATCTTCTTCGAGTTCTTATCTACAAAGTGGAAACCTTCTGCCTCAGCCTTCTCACGGTTCTCACTCTCTGAACTTTCAATTATCAAAGGGAGGTATTCATCTTCTTCCCTAATGGCACGAAGTAGTTTTAAGCCTGCCTCTGGATCTTTCTCCGTTACAGAAATATTCCCTTCTGTCGCAGAAGAACCCTTCCCCTCTACATCATTAATAGGGAATCTTACATCAGAGATAACACCCAAGCAGTTATCCTTATAGCGTTGATAGATATCCCATGCTTCGTCGTATGTACGTGCTAAGACTACCTTTGGACGTCCACGCTGGCGCAAAGAGGCATCGTGTCGGGTCAAGGCTTCTGTGGCAAAGTTCTGACTCTGCGTAAGGATATAGCTATATAAGTTAGGTAGAATAGATGAGTAAAAACGGATAGAATCTTCTACAAGCAAAATCATCTGTACTCCCACCTCATGGATATCATTCTCTATATTCATCTTATCCTCCATCAACTTAATGATAGAGAGGATGAGATTGGTATTTCCCAACCAACAGAAGACATAGTCAAAGATACTGAGGTCTTCATTTTGTATACGCTTTGTGATACCATGAGAGAAGGGAGTTAGTACCACACAGTGGATGTCTGGGAACTCTGCTTTTACAGCTCTTGCCACATCAAAAGCATCATTATCAGCATTACCCGGCATACAGATAACAAGGTCGATATCTACAGTATTGAGCACCTTAGAGGCTTCTTCGGTTGTAGACACCTGTGTAAAGGTTGGCGGATAGCGCAGACCTAATTCCATATACTCATTGTAGATCTTCTCTTCGACACGTCCATCGTCTTCCAACATGAAGGCGTCGTATGGATTAGCTACAATCAGAACATTATAAATTCGTCGCATCATCAAATTGACGAAACTGACGTCTTTTAGGTAAAAATTACCCCATTGTGCAGGAACTTGCTCACTCATACTCCAAAACTTAATATTGGACAAAAATACAAAATAAATACAAGTCAACCTATCTTTTCGCAAGTTAAATAATATATTTTTTATTACTTTGCATACTGGTTACCATCTTTTGCGACCAAAGCTACTTTCAAAAAGAAAGAAAAAAATAAAAAATTTTTGATTTTCATTTGGACCTTTGATAGAATTTGGATATATTTGCCGTACCATTCTGAACTGAATGATACTATCTAACATAAACAAATAAAAGTCAATTTACTATGGAAGTCGAAAAAATCATGCAAGCACTGGAGCAGAAGCATCCAGGTGAATCAGAGTATTTGCAGGCTGTACATGAAGTACTTATGTCTGTAAAGGATGTTTACAATCAGCACCCAGAGTTTGAGCGCGCAAGTATTATTGAGCGTATCGTAGAGCCTGAGCGCATCATCACATTCCGTGTACCTTGGGTTGATGATCAGGGCAAGGTTCAGGTAAACATTGGTTACCGCGTACAGTTTAATGGTGCTATTGGCCCTTACAAGGGTGGTCTGCGTTTCCACGCATCAGTAAACCTCAGCATTCTGAAGTTCCTCGGTTTCGAGCAAACATTCAAGAATGCACTCACCACATTGCCTATGGGTGGTGGTAAGGGTGGTTCAGACTTCTCTCCACGTGGTAAGAGTGATGCTGAAATCATGCGTTTCTGCCAGGCTTTCATGAACGAGTTGTATCGCCACATCGGTCCTGACGAGGATGTTCCTGCAGGTGACATCGGTGTTGGTGGTCGTGAAATTGGTTATCTCTTCGGTCAGTATCGCAAGCTGACTCACCAGTTCCAGGGTATGCTCACAGGTAAGGGTAGAGAATGGGGTGGCTCAATCCTCCGTCCAGAGGCTACTGGTTATGGTGCACTCTACTTCGTTCACCAGATGATGGAGACTCATGGTCTTGACATTAAGGGTAAGACTGTTGCTATCTCAGGTTTCGGTAACGTTGCATGGGGTGCTGCTAAGAAGGCTACCGAACTTGGTGCAAAGGTTATCACATTAAGTGGTCCTGATGGTTATATCTATGACCCAGAAGGCATCAGCGGTGAGAAGATTGAGTACATGCTCGAACTCCGCAACAGTGGTAATGACGTTTGTGAGCCATACGCAGAGAAATATCCAGGTTCACAGTTCTTCAAGGGTCGTAAACCTTGGGAGCAGCAGGCAGACATCTATTTGCCATGTGCTACTCAGAACGAGCTTAATGGTGAGGATGCAGACAAGATTCTTGCTTACAAGCCATTGTGCGTAGCTGAGGTTTCAAATATGGGTTGTACAGCAGAGGCTGCTGATAAGTTCACTGCAGCGAAGCAGCTCTTTGCTCCAGGTAAGGCTGTTAACGCAGGTGGTGTGGCTACATCAGGTCTCGAAATGTCACAGAACTCTCTCCGCCTCTCATGGAGTCCGGAAGAGGTTGATCAGAAGCTCCATTACATCATGAGTTCTATCCATGAGCAGTGCGTGAAGTATGGCAAGCAGGCTGATGGTTACATTGATTATATTAAGGGCGCCAATATTGCGGGCTTCATGAAGGTAGCGAAGGCTATGCTTGCCCAGGGTGTCGTATAAATAGACCAGTCTTTCTATTCCCTCTCCTGCTCTACAAAGCAGGAAGGGGATAAAGGTTTGTTCTATAAATTAGCTTTGATGGTTTTATCCATTTAGGCAATTTATAGAACTAACCTTAGCTTTTATAAGAGAAGGCTGGCGATATTAAATAATAAATATGTATAGAACCAAACTTCTCCTTATAGCGTTATTTACGCTATGCAACATCTTTACACTGACAATACAAGCACAGTCAGATGGTAAAGCTTCTTATTATAGTAACGGATTACACGGTCGCCGAATGAGCAATGGCGAACGTTACGATCGTAATGCCTTTACTTGTGCACACCGTACACTTCCCTTTGGTACTCGTCTGAGGATTACAAACCCTCGCAATGGCAAGTCTGTCATCGTCCGTGTAACGGACCGTGGCCCCTTTGTTCGTGGTCGTGTCGTTGACTTGTCATACGCTGCTGCACGTGAATTGGGTACACTTGCCAGCGGCGTGGCCTACGTAAAGGTTGAGCTTGTACGTAAAGAAACAGAGATTCCATTCCCTTCTGAGTCAACTGGAACAATTGAAATGCCTGAAATCGAATATGGTACTGCAGGCGTATGCTATGAGTTTATCCCTGAATGGGAAAAGGTTGAAGAGGACAAACCTAAGGAGATTGAACGCAAAGTGGATACACGCTTAAATAATAACAAAGCTCCACAGCAGGCTAAGACAGAAAAAGATAACAAGGAGAATAACACCGACCCACATAAGCAGGTGCAGCCCTCTACTCCTACCAATCAGCAGGCAGCTAAGGCTAAGACTCAGACAACACCAGTCCGCACTACTCCTGCTACGACCAACCGACAGCAGACTGTGCAACAGAATAAGCCAACCACACAACCAACTACTCCAAAGAACGAATCAAGTAGTAGCTGGACCAACTTTTTCAAACGTGTCAAGGAAAGTGTGACTGGACTCTTTGAATAGAAAAGTATAAAAACAACAGCCCCCCTCCCCCGTTCCCTCCTTCTATAGGGGAGGGGCGTAAATACCGTGTATATCCCCACACAAATAATATTTGATACTTTACCTTTAAAAGCTATATTGCTTTCATATTTTTATACTCCCTACCATATCCCTTTAATTCTTTAGTATCTCTGTACAAGTATTATCTATGTTATAACTCGTTTCTTATAACAAGTTGCACCCATATTAATAACCTATGCCAAGGTGTTTAGTGCTTAGCACCATTGGTGTTTACCAACAGCACGACATGTGCTAAGCATCAACACGTCGCTTGAAGATGGGAAGAAAGAATATGATAGAACAATAATAACACGCTAATAGCTAACGAAGATGAAGAAAACTACCAGACTATACAAAAAGAAATAGAGGCTGCACCAGTTTAATGATACAGCCCCATTCCGTCATTTAAAGCCTTAGTTATCAGTAGTTAGTACTTACACAATAATATCTTTATAATCTCTATCAATTACTATTCTTTTTAATCCCGAGCAATAAGATAACGGTTGAATATCCTCCTTATAGTAGCTCAACAATCTTACTTGCTGGTCTTTATATTAAATTCTGTCACCTTACTTATACTCTTCTGACCTTGCAGAACAGTTAAAGCAAATCGTGCCATACCATTCTTTAATTTCTTATCAGCCTTCACAAGAGCTGTATAGCGAACGCCCTTACCGGGTGCAATACTCTCAATGTGGATAGAAGGGCTGACATAAATATGAGCATTACCGGTTGTTTCCAACACTGAAGGCTGTACATCGCTGATAACCTTGTCTCCACGATTCATCACCTCAAAGATAATCTTACCTACCTCATTACGTGATAATACACCATCTTGGTTGTTATCAACAAAGCGAGCATTAACAATCTCGATACTTGGAGTATATTGGTAATTACCAGCCAATTTATCAACACTTGACTCAGCTGGAGCCTTTGTGTTTGGCTGTGCAGCGCTGTAACTACCAGTATAATCACTGCTTTGGAAATCATAAATACGGTCGTCGCCAGAGTTTGTATTATCAAAGCCGCTGCCGTCTACACTGCCTGACCGTCCATAGTCGTCTGTCTGATTATAATAGTCGTATTCTGTTCGGTTTCTCTTCTCACGTGCCTTACGCTGTTGCACCTTCTCATAATGGTCGTGTACATCCTCTTTCGCACGTCTGTCAGCCTTTGCACCGGTAGAGGCACCAATAATAGCACCACCAGCCATGCCGACTATCGAACCGATATCTGAGCCTCGTGCTCCACCTGCAATGCCACCAATAGCACTTCCAAGGATACTTCCTAATGAGCCACCTGTGATTGCACCTGAGCCTGCGTATGTGCTGCAACTACTAAGCACCACGGCTGCGGAAAGGGAGAGAACTAAAACCTTCTTCATAACTTTCAAATTCTTAACGTTGGCAAAATTAGCTACATATTTTCACACTTACAAAGATATTTCCCTACTCAACGAGGGGAAAACCCTAAAATACCTAAACATATCTTCCACTACTCTGATTTCCAGAAGTAAAAAGCAATAAAAAATATTATTCCTCTATCGGAAGATACAACATCAGATGATCAAATGCTATATAACGTTTATCAGCCCAAGTGATAATACCGATTGCATCATTCAACGTACAGTTTCTTAATTCTTCATGCTCAGAAACAGAAACTCTATACGACTTTCCATTCTCATCTTTTACAGAGATAAAATCTGGTGTAATAGCTTCCAGACCAAGATAGAAAGTATAGGAATAAGCTTCAAAGTCATTTGTCACCTTCATTCCTTTTTCTATTGGAGGATTCCAATCATCTTTTGCACGTGTCAATTGCATCGGACGAAACCACGACACATCCATCATAAACGACTCAAAAGCTATCTTCGTTGGTTTTTCTCCTCCCCAAAAAACAAAGTGTGGATAAGTGATATCATCCTTTGACAGCTTTTCATTGTTCAACCATTGCAATACTGAACGGGGGTGCTGCACACAAGCATAATCCTCACCATTACTATAGAAGCTTACAGTGAACTCTTGCTGATGCAGTTTACCAGCCTCACCTTCCTTCTGAAAATAATGACAGAACTGGTAGCTTGTTGCTAATTCTTCTACTTGCCAATAGTCTGGACATTGCTCACTATGCTGCTCACTCAACCAATAACCATCGAGATTAGGATACAACTGGTCCCACTGAACACGCCGTCCATTCTCTGCTATCTGCTCTGCACTTGCAAGAATTGACAGATTGCAAAGTACATCAGCCGTAAACTTAACCAATCGAATACGTGTCAGTTTCTCTTCCGACTCCTTTAAAGCTTTATGAAAGAGTGTCATCCTTGGCGTTTGCACAAAAAGAATATTACGATGACATACGCGCAGAAAGAAGTTATAAACCTGCTCGTATTTCCCCTTCATCTGCTTCGCATCCCCTTGTCGAGTATCAAAAGACAAAGGCAATACGCCAAGCAACATCAACAACAAAACCGCAAGGCAATAAGTATCTTCTTCCTGCAAACGCAAAAGAAGTTCCCTCATCTTCGCACCATGCTTATCTGTTATCTCATCATCAAAAACACAAACATTGATGATTTGCTCACAATATTCAATCCTCACACCCTCTTCTTCATCCTCATGCAAAGGATTATACCTCTCCATAAACTTTGCTGCTTGTGCATAAGCATCTAACAACCCATTAAGAATAATGCCCGTTTCGTCATACCATTCACGCTCCAACTCGTGAAATACGGCTCTGCGTAAAAAAGCATCTTTTCCACCAACACGACCAAAGGAATTGTTTCCACTACCCGATTTTCCTATATGTTTCCACAGCTCTTCACCACTATTATATAATAGTCTAAGGCGATACACTGCATTCAGCTTTGCCTTTATTGCCTCGTCTTCAGCAGTAGCCTTAGACATTATTGTCTGAGTTTCATCCCGCTTATCTATCATCTTAACAGTCTTATCATCTCTATTCATATCTTTCATCCTTTACACTATCATCTTATCTGAAAGTAATAAACTATCTGACAGATCACCTCCTTTTCATCTTCAATAGTTTTTACAGCTACAAAGTTCAATCCTTAAAGAATGTCCCAAAAAGACAATTCATACAGATCTAAACTTCCTTTCTTCATATATTACTAATTGCAACAATAAAGCTACTCTGTCACAAAAATACAAATTAAATCCTTTGTGCCTCTCACAATTAAGCATTTATTTTGCAAACAGAAACAAAATAGTTAAAGAAAATGAACAAAAACCAAGCATTATTCGTAAGCAAATATATCTTGACAGACAAAAGCTATCAATCAGTTAAGACGTATTCTGAATGCTGCAAAACAACTCCTAACAACTCGTTGCACCCTAACTCCACAACATCTTACGACGTGCTAAGCCTCCGCACCATTGGTGCTAACCAACAGCACTACTCGTGCTAACCAACAGCACCACGTGTGATGAGCAACAAGACATCAGCAATAGAAGCAAAGAATGACGCTTTAAGGTCATTATATCATAATAAAATATTTATACTTTAAAATCATATCACTTATGATTAGAGGTCATATCACTTTCACATGCGACAACTGCAACAACACCTTTCGCGCATTCGACATTGAGTACAATGCAAGTGCATTCTCTGTCCCAATGCCTTGTCCAAAGTGTAACAGTCGACACACTTATATCCCAAGTCTAAGTATATTCGGCTTTTACCCTTTCGGCAACGACCGTGACATCTATAAAAAGATTTGGGAAGAAATGGACAAAAATAAACTTAACGAAGTCTAACAAGTATATCTCATTCTGTTGAATACAGGACAGATCTCCATACTCTTCAAATGATTCAACCTATATCAAGCAAGATTATAACTCCACTCTCTTCGGAGATGGCATTTTTGTTTTTCTTTACTTTATTTCGATATTATTTTGTTATGTCTAACAATTTCCTTATATTTGTGCCATATTTGGCGGATGACCTAGAAATCACTCGCCATTCACTGCACAAAACTTGCAAACGAGGTTATTCGACCCGGTTAAATCTGGAAAATTCAACTAAGGAGTCGTCACTAATCGAGTTTAGGCAGGTTCTGTGCCCCTATCCTATATGGGGGCATGGACTGTCTTTACTTTATTTTGACTCCAAGGTGTTTTCCAGAACCGAACCGGATAAATAAAGATAAAGCGGGCCGTGTCCCCTTTCTTCTTTTATCCTCGTCTAATACAAACATAACTAAAAACAATATAACGGCAATGGAAGACTTCGCACATCGCTATGTTCAACTTTTTGATGAACATTGGCTCATCATCTTCATCCTGTGGGCTATTAATATCATTTGGATGTACAATCAAGATGAAACAAGACAGTCTGCTGGATGTGGGTGCGCAACACCTATCATAGCATTTATACTTTATATTTTATTTAAAACTCACTAACTAATTTCAAACAGATAAAAGTCACATTATGATTAGAGGATTTACAAGATTTAAGTGCAACGAGTGTTCTAAAAAGTTTTGGGGACTTGATGTTGAATGGAGAGCTACCGCACTCACCGCACCATTACAATGTCCCCAATGCAAAAGTTTCCACACATACCCTGTTGGAATATTAGGCTTGGGGACAGGAAAGGCAAAACTATATAAAGAAATATGGGAAAGTATAGACGAGGGTAAAAAGCATAATACCTGACAGATAACTATCCAAGGGGCTGCTAAAAGAAAGAGCGAAAGGCATCACGTACTTCTAACGAGCATAACAGCACAGAAGGGTGAACGCTCTCTCCGCACAACAAAACGCCCCTGCACACTCCTTTTATTTTATAATTATTTTGCTATTCATAACAAAGCCTTTACGTTTGCAACAGATATTATAGAATAACACGAGTCAGCCACTCGAGTATTAGTAAACCTTAAAAACAAAATATGGTACTTTTCAAAATTACCGTGAAGATGTCAAAGCACTGTGATGGTATGGTTATAGAACCAGGCATGAGCATCCAGTATGCTTCGATGTTTTCAAACATTCTTTCAAACAATCAAGAACGAGAGAAAATAAACAGTCTCTTCTTTAACCACTTTGGTGTAGACTTAAAGAAGATGAATGCTTTGACCCCTGCGTATTTAAATGTAGAAAAGATATAATAAGAATACAATACAACTTAAATTATTATGAATAAGATTGAAGACTTACGTTCTATTGCAGAGTCCATAGGACTAACCAGCATAGTTGAAGAGTTAACATTAATAGAATTGCGGTCTAAGCAGGAAAATGCAAACATTATCCTTCCTTTAGTCGGCGAATTTAGCTCGGGTAAAACAACGCTTATCAATGCACTGACTGATAGTAAGGGTTTGGAAAGTGCTACTAAACCTACAACAGCAACAATTTACGAAGTGCATTTTGGCAGTGATTCTTGTCACGCAGAAGTAATTGATGCCAATGGTAACTGTATAGAAGTAGAAAATATAAATGACTTAAAAAACAAAGAATTAGCAGATGCAAAAGTTGTGACAGTATTTGACACTTCTAAACGCATTCCTGCTTCTACTATAATTGTTGATACCCCTGGACTTTCATCTCCCGATCCTCAACACAAACAAACACTTGTCAATTTTCTACCTAAGGCTGATGGGATATTACTTGTTACCGATATAAACCAGCAGATAACACGTTCACTGACAGACTTTATTGAGATGATAAAATTATCTCAACGCCCGATTTATTTGATACTTACCAAAAGTGACACTAAGTCAAAGGAAGATATTGAGTCTGCTAAAGAATATATCTGCAAAAACTGTAAAATTCCATTAAAGCAAGTAGCTGTTGTATCTGCAACAAAAGACTCACTCGAAGAGTTATACACCTTACTTGATTCTATTCAGAAGGAAAAGAAAGATATTCTGAAACGTGTTGATGATCAACGCCTGAAAAATATATCAAAAATGATGCTCAAGCAGGTTGAAGAACTAATGTCTGCCTCTTTATCCGACGAAAACACTGACGAAGCTATCAGAATGTGTCAGCAAGAACTTGACAGAGTCAAACGACAAATAGAACGTTTAGTTGATTCTGTTGCCGATGATATTGATGAACAGGAACGCACAACCACACGTAAATTTGAAGATATAATATTCGATAAACTTAACACGCTTGTAACAGGAAAAAGTTCAGATTTCGACAATGAAGCAATGACAACTATTAATAATACAGCTTCATTATTAATGAATAGCTACAAAAATGGTATACAAGCTGCTATCTGTGAGAAAGCAAGAACTCAGAGTGAGCGTGAAAAAGAAGATGGCATTTCATTAGAATCTCTAAAAAGTATGAACCTCTCAAACATCCAAATGACAGGCTTAACTTATAATATGGATTTGAATGGAATGGGACATGAATATGACCAATGGATAAAGGTGGGTGTAATTGCTGCAGCCGCTGTTGGAACTGTTGCTGCTGTTGCAGCAACTGCAGGAGGAGCAGCCGCAGCAGGTGGAGCATTAGCAAGTGGAAAAGCTATTGATGCTATTGACGCTGCTTCTGATATAGTTAGTATTGTTTCTAACCAGAAAGCTGCTGACAGAATAGGGGAGATAGTTACGTTTACAACAAAAGTTACTCAAAAATATGAAACTATTGAAAATGGAGCACAAACTCTATCGGGAAAAGTTGGAAGCGACAAGGGGCTAATAGACAGCATGGTTGGTTTCGTTACAGATAAACTCCTTTCCAAGCCACAACGTGTTCGCGCAGTACATAATTATATAGACTCATCTTTATCACCCGATTTCAATAACAGATTAAAGGAGATTTCGCAAGAATTAGTTAATATAGTTAGGGTTTCTTTGAATGAAGAAGCTACTGAAATTATTAACCAGAAAACAAATTCTCTTAATCAATTGAAAACAGAACGTAAAGAACAAAAAGAACAATTTGAACAAAGAATAAGTCAATTACGAGAATATAAAACATTATTATTAACTATATAAAGCAAATGAAAATGATAGAACTAATTGGTGGACTTGTTGTCGGTGGCGTTGCTGGAGTAGCTCTTAAAGACAAAATCTTAGGGAATTCTTCACAGTATGATAATAAACAAAGAGAGTTAGAAACACTTTATGCTGAAAATGAAAAATTCCGTCAGCGTAACAAAGAGGCTGAACGTCAAGTAGAGGATCTGATGGCTGAATTGGAAAGAATCCGAAAAAAGGCAAAAGAGAACAATGAAGAACAAGAAGACTTAGAAGACGAACTCGATAAAGCTAAATTCGAGTTAAAGTCCCTTCGTCAACAGAATGACGAACTTGCACGTAAAGTAAAAGAATATAAAGATGCATGTGAAGCACAAGCGGCTCAAATTTCTCTTTTGAAAGAAAAAATAGGATAGTATGGATTCAACAATAATCATATACATAATTGTAGATATTATTATAGCGGTTTTCATTTGGCTTTATTGTTCAGGTCAGACATCAAATAGTAAAACCTTGGCTTCTCAACTTTCAGTAGAGAATGAGAGGTTGAAGACCAAATTAGCTGAAACAGAAAAGAAACTTACTAACAGCGTTGACCTTGAGAACGAGTTGGACAAAATTGAGTCAAAATACAAGGCTTTGCTGAAAGAAGCAAATGAACAATGTGCACAGCTTGATGAACAGCTAAAGAATGCTATAGATGGAAAATCAGACAACTCTATCAAAGAACAATTAGCGCAAACAAAGGAATTGAAAAAAAAGATAGAGGACCTTGAAGAAGAACTTGAGGAGAATGAAGATGATATCTCTGACTTGAAAAATAAAATCGACTCTAAGAAGAAAGAAAATGAGGAACTTCAAGAAAATCTAAGAAAAGAAAAAAAGCAAACAACAAATCTTAGAGAGGAGCTTTCTTCTGCTCGTCAAGCACTTGAAGAGAAAGTTAAAGAACTAAAAATCAAGATGGGATCTTTGGATTTCATTCAGGAGATTCTTTCCGCAAAAGAAATCAGTACAGAAGATACACAGAAGTTATACAAAAGAATTAACACTTTTGAATCTTTTGTAAAAGGATCATATCTTGATTTAAACTCTTATTTATACAATCGTTATGATATACCTTGGAAAGAGTTTATAGGAAAGCAAGCTATTGTTCCTAAGAAGCAATACGTCATAGACCATTGTGACCAATGGACTGCTACTAAGCGTAAAAGCTGGTTGGATGGGAAAAGAACAATAGCATTTGTAGGAGAGTTCTCAGCTGGTAAAACTTCTATCGTCAATAGAATTCTGACTCAAGATAATCCTGACATACCAGAACTTCCTGTTAGTACAAAGGCTACAACCGCTATTCCTACATATATTGCAGGAGGTTCTGTTGTATCCTATAGTTTTATATCAGGTGACGGAAGGCGTAAAGAAATTCTTGAAGACACATTTAAAAAAGTTTCAAAAGAAGTTCTTGACCAAATAAAAGGTGTATCTTCACTTATAAAATACTTTGTAATGACGTATAAAAATCCTAATCTCAATGGATTAAGTATTCTTGATACACCAGGATTCAATTCTAATGACAGCGAAGACCGTGACCGCACCATTGATGTCATTAATGAGTGCGATGCACTTTTTTGGGTATTTGATGTAAATGATGGAACCGTAAATCGAAGTTCAATCTCTATTATCAAGGAGAAACTTAATAAACCATTATATATTGTCATTAACAAAGTTGACACGAAGTCTGAAACCGAAATTCAAAAAGTTGAAGAACTTATTCAAAAAACCTTGAAAAAAGAAGGACTTAAAATTGAGCAGTTCATTAGATTCTCATCTAAAGCATCAATCGAAGATATTATGACACCTATTCATAGTGTCAAAAAGATAGAATCTCGTGAGAATTTTATTTCTGAAATAAAAGAAGACTTAGAATATCTACTCAAAGAACGCGAAGAGAAAGTAGGTAAACTAAAAAAATCATCTGAAGAAGAGAGAGAAGAAGGTAATAAGATTATTGATGATTTAGCTGAAGACTTCAATTTGCTATACAAGGATTGTGAGGCTGTTCTTCAAATTCCTCGATGGGAAACCCATTTCTTCAGTAGCGATCGTTATGAAATGTCTGAAGAAGAATATGGTCAATTAATCCAACTTCTTGATAACATTGCTGTAGAAAGACCTAAAGCAATTGCCCCTAAAATAGATAATCTTAGAGATAATTCGGAAAAAACTCAAAAAACATATTCTAAGTTATACAATATGAGATTAGCACAGCAGAGTATCAGTAAATGTTTAGAACAATACAAAAAAATAACTAAAGAACTATAAGATATGGAACACAACATGTTTGAAAAGTTACAAGCAAAAAAACAGCAACTCATTGCATTCGCAACAAAAGCTGAAAAATATGGATGGATTCCTGCAACAAAAGAAGAAGCAACGCACAAAGGGATAATCTCCTTAGAAGAGATAAAAGAAAAAATAGAAAAGGACACTCTAACTATTGGTGTCATTGGACAGATGAAATGTGGAAAATCTACCTTCTTAAATTCATTTGTTTTTAAAGATGATGTTCTTCCTGCAGCAACTACACCTATGACTGCTGCACTTTCAGTTATTACGTATGGAGAGAAAGAACATATCGTAGCTGAATTTTATACTGCTGACGAATGGGCTGAACAAAAGATGCAAGCCTTAAGAGAAGAGAGTGAAGCGACTGACACACTTGATGCCTCAAAAATAAAAGCAGCAAAAGAGTTGGTTTCTAAAGCTAACAAATTAGGGACATCACTGGATAGTTACCTTGGTAAGACAAAAGAAGATAGTTTTGATCAACTCATAGAATACGTTGGAGCTGAGGGTAAATATGTCTCT
Organism: Prevotella melaninogenica; assembly: GCF_003609775.1. NCBI lineage: Bacteria > Pseudomonadati > Bacteroidota > Bacteroidia > Bacteroidales > Prevotellaceae > Prevotella > Prevotella melaninogenica. Next base: position 476,600 of record NZ_AP018049.1, on the reverse strand, counting down.
ATAACAAAGTCTGTCACTATCTATTATCCTAATGAATGTTTAAAGGGAGTTGAAGTCGTTGATACTCCTGGATTCAACGATCCAATTGTTTCTCGCGAAGAACGAACCAAAGCATTTCTTGCAAAAGCAGATGTTGTCATCATGATGCTTTATGCAGGTCGACCATTTGATGCAACAGACAGAGACATTATCTTCAAGAATGTACGCCAATGCGGAATTGGTAAAGTCCTTGTAGGTATTAATAAATACGATATACCATATTGCAGCGAAACTAACCCTGAGGATGAAAACCAAATTAAGGATTATGTAAAACAGGAAATAAAGAAAGCCTGTCGTGAATGTAATGATAATACACTTGTTGAGATATTAAATGATGTTGAGCCCATACCACTATCCGCAGAGATGGCGTTACTCTCTGAATTACCAATGTGTAAAATCACCTCTTCTGATAGCTTTGAATTTGCATGGAAACGTCATTGCACTAACTTTGGGATTAGTACACAGCCTGAGATGTACAAGTGGAGCCACATAGATCAGTTTAGCAAAGCTGTACAGAATTTGATTGACAATGAGAAAGGAAAAATCCTCTTCAAAAAGCCAATGAATGCAATACTTGCAGCAGGAGAGAAACTAAGAGTTGAAAATGAAGACGCACTCAGTCTACTTTCTAACAAGATTACTCTTCTTTTAGCTCCAGATTCTGATATAGAAGAAAGAGCGGAAAATCTTTCAAAAGCAAATAGAAGGTTATCAAGGAAAATTGATTCTTTAGAAAAAGATATTGACGCAGAGATTCGTAATCTTGTAAGAAAAGGAAGATACGAGTTAGAAGACATTGTTGATGCAAGCTGCCGTAGAATGCTTAATATGGTACAAAACGAATGGGGAATTTTTAAGAGCTTTGATAGTATAAGTCCAAGACTTGATACGGAATTTCAAGATTTAAAAACAAGAAAACTGAAACGTGCAACAGAAAATATTTCTGTCGACTGCGAAAGAAAAATAAAACGTAGCATCGAAGAGTTTTTCTCTGACACAGAAGATATACTTTTAAAATATATACCTGATTTTGACAATCGAGATTTCGTAAAATCCACTCAGAGGGAAATAAATATGGAAATGGAGGAAAATGATTTATTTTCTTTTGCAAATGATGATGAAGAACAGATTACTTGGAGTGATATTATTGGCTCGATATTCCAAACGTTCCTTAATGTATACACATTGGGAACTATGAATTTAATAAACCACAGTGCAAAGGTAAAAGAAGTATCAGACAATATTAACTCTATAAGTCGGGAATTCAACCCTGAACCATACTTAAATCAGGCTTTCAAGAGCAAAGATAAGATTATCGAGTATGTTCGTAATAGGTTTATTAATAAACTGATTGAGCCACTTCAAGAGCAATTAACAAGTGTACGTTCAAAAATTAATAACAAAGAACAAGAACTACATAATGCAAAAGAAGAATGTAAAGTCTTAGAAGAAACAAAAAGGGATATAGCAAAGCAAATAGAAGATATTCAAGCATTGCAAATAGAACTTTCGTAAATTATAAAGACTTTGAAACCAAGAATAATTCATCAAAAGAGTACGTCAGTAATCTTCTGTCGTACTCTTTTGTTACAAAAGGGCATAATTAAGTCTTTAAAATTTTTTGTGTAGATGTTTTCAGAAAACGATATTAAATAATATCTATTACACACATAAACAGATTTAATATTGAGAATGAATAAAACAGTAAAACGCGAAATCAATAAGACTGAGTCTTTACTTCTGACCTATTACGAGAACCCACAATTAATAACATGTGACGAGAAGATGGAAGCACTCATCTTTAATCGTCGAATGCTCCTTAACCAACTATTCAAGCCAACAGATGAAAACTATCAGTTGTTAAAGGAATTCAATGAAAGACTTAAAGAAGTAGTAATTAAAAACTATCAACAAAGCAGAGAGTTGTATTACAATACAAAGAAAATGTTGGCAGATTGTGGAAGTAGTTTGCTGTTTGAGGGTGTAGAGTGTAAAATCTTCTTAGGAAAAGACAGACAATACTCGAAAAGTAATCCTTTTCAAGGAGAAGAATCAGAAATGATATGGGAGATTCTCAATGATGAAAGTTATAACGACATCTATTGCAAATATGGTTGCTGTATGAGCTTCGACGGATATCATGGAGAGGAAGATGACAAGACTGAAATGGAACTCATGGGAATGCAAGATGCTGATGATTGTTGGAATGAAGGGTTAGACCGAGAATGGAGTTACGACCTACACCTTAATCAGCATTTTCACAATCTATATGACCATACAAACTTCAGCATCTTCGACTTCATTTATGTTAGGGACTTCTACACAAAGTTTGAACTAAAATTTAATCAGAATACTTAAACAAGAATAAATGGAAAGAAAAGAGTTATGCATAATCTCCGACTCAGACATCCCATCAGGTTCTGGTGGTATCAATGGTGAAGGGTATACATACGGGCAATTACGCCATCAACCCATTATCACAGAGATAATACAACGTATCACCCACCCTATTGCACGACAAATGGCAGAGGAATGTAACGAACGTAACAGCAGAGATGGGTTTACGATGTATAAAGTAGATGGGGAATACTGCTTTGAAGGGCTACGTGTAGGGCCAAAGGTGAAAATCCCTTCTAAAGAAGAATTATTGGCTCTATTAGGAAATCAACCCATCAACGCTGCTACTATCCGTAACATCACATATACGCTCATACGCGAAGAATTAGCACGTTTATACGGAACATCTGTACAAGAAGCAGCAGACATCATAGGTAACCAACTTGATTGCGCGCCGCACGAAGACATCTCTGGCTATATCTTTATGGTACCTAACTGGGCGCATAAATGGTTCCGCCACAATGGCTATGTGCCAAGGATGTTAAAATAAAAACACTTATGCCAAAAAACAATCCCGAAAGTTTTATAATAACCTTCGGGATTGATAATTCTAACCTTTCCGTTTTCTCATGCAGACAAGTTTGATTTCATTCTATTCGACTGCTACAACTTTTGAATAGCCCTTCGTTTTAACGATATAGATACCTGATGGTAGACTAACCGTCTTATGCTCTCTTACAATAGTAGAGAACATCAATTTGCCACTTAAGGTATAGACTTGCAAGTGTGTAGGCGTTCCTGTCATAAAACTTAGATAATTCTTACCCCCAAACACTTTAAGTGCATCAGTAGTAGGAGCTTCTATTTGTGATGAAACCGTGAAAATTGCTCCAATTTTCACAGAAGAAGTAAGCTTAAAATTAGGAGAATCTACTTCTTCATCATTAAGTGTCAAAGTTTCAAGCTTATATCCAGATAGAGGAATTGCTTTAATAACAAGATCTGTATTCTTTGCCCCCTTTGTACCTGTCAGAACCTCAACACCCTCTGCTGTAAACACCTTTAACGTTCCATTTTCAGGCTCCTGTATTGTAATATATGCCATGTTACAACCAGTTCCATCGCCCTCATAATCAATTGTCCAACCCTTCGACTTAGCGATAGATGATTCTGCATGCTCAGCGTCATTATACTCTCCTGCTTTTTCACCATGAACGAAAAGCGTGTTACCACGTGGCTTCTTTCCACTCTGAAGTTTAGGATAACGTGAAAGGCTATAATAAAGATCATTTAAAGTACATGCATCCCATCTATTACCACCTACATTCAGATAGGTCAATTGTTCATGCCCCGTAAGGTCCAGCCCCTCTAATCTATTGCCATCAACAGTAAGTGTCACAAGTTGAAGATTATTCTTTAAGTCTAAATTTGAGACTGAATTATTAGAAAGCTGCAATGTCTTCAATGCAGGATTCTTGCTAACATCAAGAGTCGTAATCTTGTTATTTGAAACATAAAGTTCTACAAGTTCTGGCATATCCTTCACGTCAAGCGCCTCTATCTCATTACTACTCATATTCAAATAAACAAGTTTCTTGTTATGACTTAAATCTAAGCTTTCTAACCAGTTATTTTTGACATCAAGATAAGCTAAATCGACAGCACCTCTAACATCTATTTTATCTAATTGATTACCATAAGCACGTAAATTAATAAGTTTACTATTCTTGCTAACATCCAAGGAACTAAGGTCTGAATAAGAACAATCAAGAGATTCAAGATTCGATAGTTTAGAAACATCTATGGACGTAATAGGATTCATATACGTAGAAAGAGAACGCAAATGAATATTATGACTCAAATCGACAGCAGTTATCTTATTATCAACACCTACACCTGGATAACTTGAGAAATCAGCTCCTGTAACAGCACCATATATCGTTACAGTCGCTCCAGATGTTTGCCCCTCTACTGTTGTTGGAGTCGATTTAACCTTCACTTTTACAAGTTCACCATCTCCCCAGTCAATTGAAACATCTTTATCCTCACCATTAACAGAAAGAAAATACTGTTGGTCTATACCTGTAGGAACTGTTAGTTTGATATAATCATCATCACCAGAAACACTAAAAACAGGTTTTACAACTGCCGCTTCTGACACGACAAAGATACTATCAGCTATTAATTTGCCATTCACCTCTACACCAACAAACTTTGAACCAGTAGGTGCTGTAACATCTATCTTAATTGGGAAACCAGGCAAAACTTTCCCAGTAACAGGTTCATAAGTTGCAAAATACCCATCATCAGGGATTTGACTTAATGTATAACTACCTCCATTTTCGGATGTTAGCATAGTTATAGAAACAGAATCCATAGAAGCAGTAGCATCACCATGAACATCGAGTTTATAGGAATTGTCGGCATCATCATCTAAAATCCCAGTATTGGCGTGTTCGTAGTTAGTCCCTGATAGGAAAACATTCGTACGATAAGAATTGCCTGTATGTGACGGCATTGCTTTGAAGGTGAAGTTAAGTGACTGAGGAGTAGTATTCTTACAGTCACGCATATCAAGGTAATTAAGTCGATTAGTACCGATAGCACCATGCATATCAAGGAATTGTATTCCAGTATTCCGTACGCTCACACTACGTAAAAAGCGTTGGTGAGATAAATCAATACGTTGTATCTTGGTATTATCAATATTAATTGTATAAAGATTTGCAAGGTTAGACACATCTAAACGAGACAATTTAGAATCACCGAGTTCAAGCGTTGTTACATTCTTATTACCACTTAAGTCAAGCTTTGCAATGTCGGTATTAGACGCATCAAGCATAATAAGCTCTGGGTTATTAATAAGGTTTAGCTCAGTTATCTTCGTTCCCTTTATAAGAAGCTTTTCAAGTTTAGTTTGTTGCGTAACATCAATAGATGTTATTCCAACATTCCCTGTGATATCAACATCACGTAACTCTGGATAATTATTACCCAATTCTAATTCTAACAAACTACCGTTCGCAAGATTAAGATAACGTAGGTTAGGAAGACTAACAGGATAAAAGTGTGTAATATCTCCATCTGACAAGTCGATATTACGCAGTTCTGTACTGCCATCTGGAAATAAAACAGTTGCCAAAATTGTATTATGATTAGCTGTAAAGTTAGTTAACTTCTTAAAATTACGCAGGTCTAAACGCGTAATTTTATTATAGCTAAGGTCAAGTGTAACGAGATTAGGGGCACCTAAGAAATCAATACCTTCGTAGGTTAATTCATTTCTCTTAGCTTCAACTTGCTTTAAATTAGGCTGATTCTTAAAAGCAAGATATGTTGCTTTTGCCTCAGAGACCTCAACAGCAGAAAAATCACCATAAACAATAATTGTGTCTTTCAGTAACTTTCCTGTTACCTTCTTATTATTACTCCATCCTTCTAACGTTGCCTCTTGTTTATTACCATCTCCCCAGTCAACATAAACTTTACTGGCATCATTGGTTCGAGTAACACGGAATTCAAAGTCTTGCCCTACGGATGTAGATGTTGCAATCCTCATTTCACCACCAGTTTGTGCAAAAGTAGTTAAAGTCACAAACAAAGAAATAATTAGTAATAGATTCTTCATAAGCTTTCAATTATCAGCACTGAGATTAAAGATTAAATGAAGGAAAAGCAATAGTATACTTTCCTAATAAATCGTGAATATTATTACGAGTGTGCTTTTACATCGTAACATATATCAGGTTTACATCGCAAAAATAAAAAAAATCGTTATAAAAAGCAACTTTAAAAAGATTTTTTTCGTAGATGCACCAAGAAACTTCAAGAAAAAACAAGAAGTAACAATCAAGACGTTATTAAATCCAAAGTAAATACATTGGCAACGTGGCAACTATTTATAAAATAAAAACTCCCGATACATTAAGTACCGGGAGTTTTCTATTATAGAGATAAATTCTATTCGGATTATTCAGCCTTTGCCTCTTCTGCAACGTTCTCAACAGCCTCTGCAGGAGCATCAGCCTTCTTTGTAGAACGACGGCTACGACGAGTCTTCTTAGCATCAGCCTTTGGAGACTTAGCCATATTCTCATTGTAGTCAACCAGCTCAATAAATGCAATCTGAGCAGCGTCACCCTGACGGGTACCGAGCTTGATAACACGTGTATAACCGCCTGGACGATCAGCTACCTTTACTGAAATCTCCTTGAAGAGCTCAGTAACAGCCTCTTTGTTCTGAAGATAACGGAATACAACGCGACGTGAGTTAGTTGTATCATTCTTAGAACGTGTAATCAGCGGCTCAACATACTTCTTAAGAGCCTTTGCCTTAGCAAGAGTCGTAGTGATTCTTTTGTGCTGAATCAAAGCAACTGCCAAGTTTGAAAGCAACGCAGCGCGGTGGTCAGCAGTACGACCCAAATGGTTGAATTTCTTATTATGTCTCATTTTGTTTTTAACTTGTTGTGGATAAACCCGTCAACTTGTCGTTTAGACAACTCGTCAACTATTCTTTATCCAATTTATACTTTGTAATGTCGGTTCCAAACGACAGATTCAGACTCTCGAGCAAATCATCAAGCTCAGAAAGCGATTTCTTACCAAAGTTACGGAACTTAAGGAGATCCGTCTTGTTGTACTGTACGAGGTCGCCTAACGTCTCTACATCAGCTGCCTTCAAGCAGTTGAGTGCACGAACACTCAAGTTGAGACTTGCGTCGGTCAACTTGGTCTTCAAGAGCTGTCGCATGTGCAGAACCTCCTCATCAAACTCCTGGTTGCCCTCCTGGTCTGGATTCTCAAGAGTAATCTTCTCATCAGAGAACAACATGAAGTGATAAATAAGAATCTTTGCAGCCTCTTTCAGTGCATCCTTTGGGTGAATGGAACCATCAGTCGTAACTTCAACAACCAATTTGTCATAGTCGGTCTTCTGTTCAACACGATATGGCTCAACGGCATATTTTACGTTACGAATTGGGGTGTAGATGGAATCGATTGGGAGTACGTTTACATCAGTGCAGTATTCACGATTTTCCTCAGCAGGAACGTAACCACGTCCCTTGTTGATGGTCAAATCAATCTGCATAGAAGCCTTGGAGTCTAAATGACAAATCACCAAATCAGGGTTTAACACTTCAAATCCAGTCAGATACTTACCGATATCACCTGCTTTGAATTCGGTGGAATTCTCTACGGTGATACTAACTTTCTCATTCTCGAATTCTTCTACTACTTGCTTGAATCGAACTTGTTTGAGATTCAAGATGATGTTGGTAACATCTTCCTTTACACCTGGAACTGAAGAGAATTCGTGCTCAACACCAGCTATACGGATAGTGTTGATTGCGAAACCTTCCAGCGATGAAAGGAGGATGCGGCGAAGAGCGTTACCAATGGTAACACCAAAGCCAGGCTCAAGAGGACGGAATTCGAACTTGCCGAAATGGTCATTGGCCTCCAGCATCACTACTTTATCAGGTTTTTGAAATGCTAATATCGCCATTAATTTAATGAATTTTATTGTTTAGAGTACAACTCAACGATTAACTGCTCCTTAATGTTCTCAGGGATGTCAGCACGGTCTGGACGATGAAGGAACTTACCGCACTTAGCGTTATCATCCCACTCAAGCCAAGGATACTTGCTGTGGTTGAAGCCAGCCAAAGCTGCCTCAATAACCTCAAGTGACTTAGCCTTCTCGCGAACGCCAACAACGTCACCAGCCTTTACCTGATATGAAGCAATATTTACGACATTACCGTTAACAACAATGTGCTTGTGGCTAACGAGCTGACGAGCAGCTGCGCGAGTAGGAGCGATACCGAGACGGAACACTACATTATCCAGACGGCTCTCGAGGCTCTGAAGAAGAACCTCACCAGTAATACCCTCTGCCTTAGCAGCCTTGTCGAACAGATTACGGAACTGACGCTCCAAAACGCCATAAGTGTATTTAGCCTTCTGCTTCTCTGCAAGCTGAGCACCATACTCAGATACCTTGCGACGACGGTTATTACCGTGCTGTCCTGGAGGGAAGTTTCTCTTAGCTAATACCTTATCTGCGCCGAAAATTGGCTCACCGAAACGGCGTGCGATTCGTGATTTTGGACCTATGTATCTTGCCATAATTAATATGAATTCTTTTAATTGTTATAAGATGTGATTATACACGACGACGCTTTGGAGGACGGCAGCCGTTGTGTGGCAACGGAGTAACGTCAACGATTTCAGTTACCTGAATACCTGCCGCATTCACCGCACGGATAGCGCTCTCACGACCGTTACCTGGGCCCTTAACAAATGCCTTAACCTTACGAAGACCGAGATCGAAAGCTACCTTTGAGCAATCCTCTGCTGCCATCTGAGCAGCGTAAGGAGTGTTCTTCTTTGATCCACGGAATCCCATCTTACCAGCTGAAGACCAAGAGATAACCTGACCCTCGTTGTTAGCCAAAGATACAATGATGTTATTGAATGAGCTGTGCACGTGGAGCTGTCCAAGTGCGTCAACTCTTACATTTCTTTTCTTAGATGTTGCTGATTTCTTTGCCATAATTAATTTCCTCCTTAGAATTACTTAGTAGCCTTCTTCTTATTAGCAACAGTCTTCTTCTTTCCCTTACGGGTACGAGCATTGTTCTTAGTACTCTGACCGCGAACAGGAAGACCATTACGATGTCTAACACCACGATAGCAACCTATATCCATGAGGCGCTTGATGTTCATCTGGATCTCAGAACGGAGATCACCTTCAACTTTGAATTCAGCACCGATAATTTCACGGATCTTGGCTGCCTGGTCATCAGACCACTCGCTGACCTTCAGGTCACGGCTAATACCAGCCTTATCCAATATCTTTGCTGAACTACTTCGACCAATACCATAGATATAGGTCAATGCGATTTCGCCACGCTTATTCTGGGGCAAATCTACTCCAACAATTCTTATTGCCATTGTTTGATAATTAAATAAATAAATGTCATTTAGCGCTAAAAAGCATGCAAAAGTAAGCATAATTTACGAGAAACATACCTCTTTACGCTTTTTTAACTTAACCCTGACGCATTTTGAACTTAGGGTTTTTCTTGTTGATAACGAACAGACGACCCTTACGACGAACGATCTTACAATCGGCTGTACGCTTCTTTAATGATGCTCTTGTCTTCATATCTCTATGTTGTTTATTTGTATCTGAAAACGATTCGACCCTTAGTCAGGTCGTATGGACTCATCTCAACCTTCACCTTATCACCAGGAAGAATCTTGATGTAGTGCATTCTCATCTTACCGGAAATATGAGCGGTGATATCAACACCATTCTCTAATTCCACACGGAACATTGCATTTGAAAGTGCTTCAAGAATTGTTCCGTCCTGCTCTATTGCAGTTTGCTTTGCCATATACTAATTAAAAATTTTGTCCTTCTAAATGTTCAACTTCCTCAAAAGAAGATAAAATATCAGCCTTACCAGCTCTAATCGCAATTGTGTGCTCAAAATGAGCTGCTGGGCGACGATCACGTGTAACAATACTCCAACGATCAGGTAGTAGTCCGATTTCTCGCTTACCCATAGTAACCATTGGCTCTATAGCAATACACATTCCTGCCTTGAGTAACACTCCACTTCCCCGCTTACCATAATTGGGAACTGATGGTTCCTCATGCATCTCACGTCCAATACCATGTCCTGTTAATTCACGGACAATACCATAACCTTCTGCTTGGCAATAATCCTGAATAACCTGACCAATATCACCTACGTGATGACCTGCTTGTGCTACTTCAATACCCTTATAAAGGGACTCCTTCGTTGTGCGAAGTAATTTCTTGACATCTTCACTAACCTCTCCAACGCAAAAAGTATAACAACTATCTCCGTTGAAACCATTTAGTAAAGTCCCACAATCAATAGAAATAATGTCTCCATCCTCCAAAACAACATCCTCACTTGGCACACCATGTACTACAACGTCATTTACAGACGCACAGATACTACCAGGAAAGGGGGGGCCATAAGAACTAGGAAAACCTTTGAAAGTAGGTATAGCACCATTATCACGAATAAACTCTTCAGCTATTTTATCTAACTGGAGAGTTGTGACACCAGGCTTAACATGACGACCAACTTCTGCTAGTGTTTTACCGACCAGCAGGTTGGCCTCACGCATGAGTTCAATTTCATCTTCAGTCTTTAGAAATATACTCATTTCTTAAGATAAAGATTTAATAGGCTGCAACGCCGCCATTGCCACGTGTATGTCCAGAATTGAGAAGTCCATCATAGTGACGCATCATTAAATGTGACTCAATCTGCTGAAGTGTATCAATAACAACACCAACCAGAATCAACAATGAAGTACCACCAAAGAACTGACCAAAAGCATCAGCAACATTTAAATATCCTGCTAATGCTGGCATAATAGCAATAAAAGCGATAAACAAAGCTCCTGGTCCCGTAAGACGAGACATAACAGTATCAATGTAATCTGCAGTATCCTTTCCAGGTTTAACGCCAGGGATAAATCCGTTGTTACGCTTCATATCCTCAGCCATCTGAGTTGGATTAAGTGTAATCGCTGTATAGAAATAAGTAAACACTACGATAAGAAGCACATAGATACAGTTATATGCCAAACTCTTTGTGTTCATCAAAGACTGAAGTACAGAACTGGTACTATCAGATGAATACTGAACAATTGCCAATGGAATAAACATCAAAGCTTGCGCAAAGATGATAGGCATTACATTAGCAGCAAAAAGTTTCAATGGAATATACTGACGTGCACCACCATATTGTTTATTTCCAACAACACGCTTAGCATACTGCACAGGAATCTTACGAGTACCCTGTGTGAGAAGTATAGCCGCACATACAACAGCATAAAGGATGATAATCTCTATAATAAGCATTACAATACCACCACCAATAGCCTCTGAAACACGATTACCGAATTCCAAAATAATAGCTTGTGGTAGTCGAGCAATGATACCAATCATAATGATAATAGAGATACCGTTTCCGACACCTTTATCCGTAATACGCTCACCGAGCCAAAGAATGAACATAGATCCCGCAGCAAGAATAATTGTAGCAGGAATCATAAATGTAGTCCAGTCAATACCTGATGCTAATGCACCAGCAGCCTGCATTTTTAAGTTCATCAGGTAAGACGGTGCCTGAAACAGTAGGATTACTACTGTCAGGACACGCGTATACCAGTTTATCTTCTTATGGCCACTCTCGCCTTCACGCTGCATCTTCTGAAAATAAGGAACAGCGACAGCAAGGAGCTGCATAACGATAGAAGCTGAGATGTATGGCATAATTCCCAATGCGAAAATTGACGCATGAGAAAATGCACCACCGGAGAACATGTCCAAAAGTGACATAAGACCGCCCTTGGTCTGTGCCTGCAATTTTTCCAACTGGGCAGGATCGATGCCAGGAAGCACCACAAACGACCCAAAACGGTAAATAGCTGTGAACAGAATAGTAATGAGAAGTCGCTGACGCAAATCCTCAATTTTCCAACAGTTCTTCAGTGTCTCAATAAACTTTTTCATTAACTTAGATTATAGTTGTGTTACCACCTACTGCCTTAATAGCCTCTTCAGCAGTCTTAGAGAAAGCATTTGCTGAAACTTCCAACTTAGCCTTCAACTCGCCATTACCAAGAACCTTAACAAGTTCCTTACCATTGGTAAGTCCAGCAGCCTTGAGCTCCTCAACACCAATCTTAGTAAGGTTGTTCTTCTCAGCAAGGGCCTGAAGAGTAGAAAGATTTACAGCGAAATATTCCTTGTGGTTGATGTTCTTAAAACCAGCCTTCGGTACACGACGCTGGAGAGGCATCTGACCACCCTCAAAGCCAATCTTCTTCTTATAACCAGAACGTGACTTTGCACCCTTGTGACCACGAGTAGAGGTACCACCGAGTCCAGAACCTGGTCCACGACCAATACGACGACGTGAATGTGTAGAGCCAACAGCTGGTTTCAAATTATTTAATTTCATAATTACTGTTTTCTTTAAAAGATTAATTAATCAATTACTGATACCAGGTGATGCACCTTACGGATCATACCGCGGCAGCTTGGAGTATCCTCTACCTCAACAACCTGAGAAATCTTACGAAGTCCCAATGCATGCAAAGTATCCTTCTGGTCTTTAGGAGCACCAATACGGCTCTTAATCTGCTTAATCTTAATTGTTGCCATAATATAATACCTCCAAAAATTAACCGTTAAATACTTTATCCATACTGATACCACGCTCGCCTGCTACAGTATATGCATCACGCATAACAGCGAGGGCAGCGATAGTAGCCTTCACAAGGTTATGTGGGTTAGAAGAACCCTTTGACTTTGCAATCACGTCAGTAACACCTGCGCTCTCAAGAACAGCACGCATAGCACCACCGGCCTTCAAACCAGTACCAGCTGCAGCTGGCTTAAGAAGAACATGAGCACCGCTAAAGCGAGCCTCTGCCTCATGAGGAACAGTACCCTTCAAAACAGGAACCTTTACAAGATTCTTCTTTGCTGAATCTGTACCCTTCTGGATAGCAGCTGTAACCTCACCAGCCTTACCAAGACCCCAGCCAATAACGCCCTTACCGTCACCTACAACGACGATAGCTGCGAATGTGAAAGTACGACCACCCTTAGTAACCTTAGTTACACGGTTGATAGCAACCAAGCGATCTTTCAGTTCTACGTCACTATTTACTTTTACTCTATTCATTGCCATAATCGTTTAGAATTTAAGTCCTCCCTCACGTGCAGCATCAGCCAAAGCCTGTACACGTCCGTGATAGAGATAACCGTTACGGTCGAAAACAACCTGCTCTACGCCAGCAGCCTTAGCATGCTCAGCAACGAGCGCACCTACCTTCTTAGCCTGTTCAATCTTAGCCATTTTCTCAAGGCCAAGTGAAGAAGCTGAAGCGAGGGTTGTTCCGGTCAGATCGTTAATAACCTGTGCATAAATCTGCTTATTACTGCGGAAAACGCTCAAACGTGGGCGCTCAGCAGTACCGTTCACACTCTTACGAATGCGGAACTTTATCTTAATTCTTCTTTGTTCTTTCTTTGTTGTCATAATCGTAATGATGTATTAAAGTTACTTAGCTGCAGCTGTCTTACCAGACTTTCTGCGAATAACCTCACCCCGGAACAGGACACCCTTACCCTTGTAAGGCTCAGGCTTACGGAAAGAACGAATCTTTGCACAGATGAGACCAAGCAGCTGCTTGTCAGCTGATTCAAGAGTGATGATTGGATTCTGGTTACGCTCACTCTTTGTCTCAACCTTAACTTCTGAAGGAAGCTGAATAAAGATTGGGTGAGTATAACCAAGAGAGAACTCTACCAAGTTGCCCTGGTTAGAAACACGATAACCTACACCAACAAGTTCCAATGTCTTTGTATAACCCTCACTTACACCAACAACCATATTGTTAACGAGTGAACGATAAAGACCATGGAAGGCCTGCTTCTGCTTGTAGTTTACTGGGCTATTCTCATCAATTTCGAATGTTACCTGACCGTCCTCAATGATAGTCTTGATAGAAGAATCTACCTTCTGAGAGAGCTCACCTTTAGGACCCTTTACTGTAACAACACCATTGTTAAGAGCAATTGTAACGCCAGCTGGAACACTAATTGGCAATTTTCCTATTCTTGACATATTCAATCCTCCAATTAATAAACATAGCAAAGAACCTCACCACCAATTTTCTCAGCAGCAGCTTCCTTGTCTGTCATTACACCTTTAGACGTGGAAAGGATAGCAATTCCAAGTCCGTTAATTACTCTCGGCATGTCTTTGTAACCAGTATACTGGCGAAGACCTGGGGTAGAAACACGCTTCAACTTCTTGATAGCGCTCTGCTTTGTTACAGGATCGTACTTAAGTGCGACCTTGATTGAACCTTGGGGACCATCCTCAATGAACTTGTAGTTCAAGATGTAACCCTTCTCGAAGAGAATCTTTGTAATAGACTTCTTCAAGTTAGACGCAGGAACCTCAACGACACGGTGATGAGCCATGATTGCGTTTCTGAGTCTTGTCAGATAATCTGCTATTGGATCTGTCATAAAATATAAATGTTTAATTAATCGGGACTACCCCGACAATATTAAAAATCGCTTGAAAGCGGATAATGAACTGCAAAGATACAAAATTAATTTCACAATTCACTATCCGCGTCGATATATTTGATTACCAGCTTGCCTTCTTTACTCCTGGAATGAGTCCCTGAGATGCCATCTCGCGGAACTGAATACGAGAGAGACCGAAGTGACGAATGTAACCCTTTGGACGTCCTGTAATCTTGCAACGGTTGTGCAAACGGATAGGATTAGCATTCTTAGGAATAGACTGCAACTTGCGAGCTGCCTTATAAGCCTCTTCAGGATCATTTGAAGTAGCGATAATCTTCTTCAGAGCTGCACGTTTCTCAGCATAGCGAGCAACAAGCTTTGCACGCTTTACTTCGCGAGCTTTCATTGATTCTTTTGCCATATCAATTAATCGTTTTTAGCATTCTTGAATGGAAGTCCGAAGCCCTTCAGCAAAGCATAACCCTCTTCATCAGTCTTAGCTGAAGTAACGAAGGTAATGTTCATACCCTGGATGCGGTCAACCTGATCGATATTAATCTCTGGGAAGATGATCTGCTCGGTAATACCGAGAGTATAATTTCCACGACCATCAAACTTGCTCTCGATACCCTTGAAGTCACGGATACGTGGCAAAGATACGCGAACGAGTTTCTCGAGGAACTCATACATACGCTCACGACGCAGAGTTACCATAACGCCGATAGGCATCTTCTTACGCAGTTTGAAGTTTGCAATATCCTTTCTTGAATAAGTTGCAACAGCCTTCTGACCTGTAATAGAAGAAATCTCATTAACAGCAACCTCGATAAGCTTCTTATCCTGAGTTGCGTCACCAAGACCCTGATTGATAACAATCTTCTTCAAAACAGGTACCTGCATAGCTGAAGAATAATTGAACTGCTTCTGCAAAGCAGGAGCAATCTGCTCCTTATACTGTTTCTTTAACTGAGCTGTGTTCATTACTTAATTTCCTCCCCTGACTTTTTAGCGATACGCTTAACAGTCTTGCCTTCACGCTCAATCTTGATACGTGTAGCCTTACCGCTCTTCGGATCGATGAGACTTAAATTTGAGATATGAATTGCAGCCTCCTGCTTAACGATACCACCCTGAGGGTTAGCAGCAGAAGGTTTTGTGCTCTTAGAGACCATATTCACACCCTCAACGATAGCACGCTCCTTATCTGCGATGACCTTAAGCACCTTTCCTGTCTTGCCCTTGTCTGAACCAGCAAGAACAATGACCTGATCGTCTTTCTTTATATGGAATTTTGCCATTTTATTATTCAATTTAATAATTAAAGAACCTCAGGTGCCAAAGAAACGACCTTCATGTTCACTGCACGCAGCTCACGAGCAACAGGGCCGAAGATACGGCTACCACGAATTTCGCCAGCATTGTTCAGCAATACACATGCGTTATCATCGAAGCGGATGTATGAACCATCAGCACGACGAATTTCCTTCTTTGTGCGAACGATCAAAGCCTTTGATACTGCACCCTTTTTCAATTCACTTGATGGGATGACGTTCTGTACAGCAACTACGATAACGTCACCAACACTTGCGTAACGACGGCGAGTACCACCGAGCACACGAATGCACTTAGCTTCACGAGCACCGCTGTTATCACATACTGTAAGTTTTGATTCTGTCTGTATCATAATTACTTAGCTTTTTCTACAATTTGAACTAATCTCCATCTCTTTGTCTTAGAAAGAGGACGAGTCTCCATAATGAGTACTGTATCACCTACATTAGCCTCATTCTTCTCGTCATGAGCATGGTACTTCTTTGTCTTCTGGACAAACTTACCATAAATAGGGTGCTTCTCCTTGAACTTAGCTGCAATAACGATGGTTTTATCCATTTTGTTGCTGATAACGACACCCTGTCTTACTTTTCTTAAATTTCTTGTTTCCATCTGGACCATTGTTATTTATTAAGTTCTCTCTGAGAAAGTTCTGTTTTCATACGTGCAATATCACGACGAGCGGCCTTAATCTGAGATGGATTCTCAAGCGGAGTAATCTGATGATTCAGCTTCATCTTTGCGAGAGCTGTCTCAGCGTTCTCAATTTTCTCAACCAAGTCCTTGGTCTCGAGTTCTTTTACTTCTTTAATCTTCATCTTTCTTAAGCGTTTTTATCGAAATCACGTCTAACAATAAACTTTGTCTTAACAGGCAGCTTCTGTGCAGCGAGGCGGAGAGCCTCCTTTGCAATATCAAAGCTTACGCCCTCTACTTCAAAGAGAACACGACCTGGAGTAACTGGTGCTACCCATCCTGCTGGATCACCCTTACCCTTACCCATACGAACATCGGCAGGCTTGCGAGTGATTGGCTTATCAGGGAAGATGCGAATCCAGACCTGGCCCTGACGGTTCATATAGCGGTTTACTGCTATACGAGCGGCCTCAATCTGACGGCTGTCGATCCACTTAGCCTCAAGTGTCTTGATGCCGAATGAGCCGAAAGCCAGCTGTGTACCTCTGTGGGCGTTGCCTTTATTGCCACGTCCGTCTTGAGGTCTTCTATATTTTACTCTTTTTGGCTGTAACATGATAGCTTCTTCTTTTAACGGTTATTGTTTCTTCTACGATTACCTCTTCCAGAACGGCCACCATTGTTAGAACGGCCATTGCTCTTCTCCTGAGTAAAGTTAGGAGTAAGATCTACCTTGTTGTAAACTTCACCACGGCAAATCCATACCTTAATACCCAGCAGACCTACCTTTGTAAGGGCTTCTGTCTGACAATAATCGATGTCTGCACGGAATGTATGCAGAGGAGTACGACCCTCCTTAAACATTTCCTTACGAGCCATTTCGGCACCGTTCAGACGACCTGTAATTTGAACTTTGATACCCTCAGCGCCAGCACGCATAGTGTTAGCTACTGCCATCTTGATAGCACGACGGTAAGCAATCTTACCTTCTACCTGGCGAGCGATATTGTTACCAACGATGTTTGCATCGAGTTCAGGTTTCTTAACCTCGAAGATATTAATCTGAATCTCCTTCTTGAAAAGGTTCTTCAACTCTTCTTTAAGCTTATCAACATCCTGACCACCTTTACCGATAACGATACCCGGACGAGCGGTGCAAATAGTAATGGTGACGAGCTTCAATGTGCGCTCAATGACAATACGGGAAACGCTTGCTTTTTCCAAACGCTTGTTCAGGTAAGTACGAATCTTGCGATCCTCTACGAGATTATCCCCGAAATTCTTGCCACCGAACCAATTTGACTCCCAACCGCGGATGATACCAAGACGGTTGCTAATTGGATTAACTTTCTGTCCCATTCTACTATTTATTTATCATCATTATTAGCGTCAGCCTTCGAATCAACGAAGAGAGTGACGTGGTTAGAACGTTTGCGGATTCTGTAGCCACGGCCCTGAGGTGCAGGACGCATGCGCTTCATTGTAACGCCTTCATCAACGAAGATCTTAGAGATATAAAGTTCACCGTCTTCAGCCTTGCGGTCATTCTTTATCTCCCAATTGTTGATAGCTGAACGCAGAAGTTTCTCAACGTTCTGGGCAGCTGCCTTCTTGGAGAATCTCAGCACGCCAAGGGCACGATTGACCTCCATACCACGAACCATGTCTACTACATAGCGCATCTTACGTGGAGAAGAAGGACAGTCCTTGAGCTTTGCAAAATACTGGCTTTTCAAAGCTTCTTTACGAGCTTCAGCCTTTATATGTTTTCTTGCTCCCATTATATTTTTCTATTTTCTAAATGGATTATGACCTGCTTACCTCTTATTATTACCAGAGTGACCACCGAAACGGCGTGTAGGGCTGAACTCTCCGAGCTTGTGACCTACCATATTCTCAGTAATGTAAACAGGGATAAATTTATTTCCGTTATGAACTGCAACAGTGTGACCCACAAAATCAGGGGAAATCATTGATGCTCTGGCCCATGTCTTTACTACATTCTGCTTACCACTCTCATTCATAGCAAGAATCTTCTTCTCGAGTGATACGTTGATGTATGGACCTTTTTTTAATGAACGACTCATAATTTACTCTTAATTACTTTGATTACTTCTTTTTAGCTCTCTCAATAATGTACTTGTTTGAAAGCTTCTTAGGTGCACGAGTCTTAAGACCCTTAGCGTACAAGCCCTTACGTGAACGTGGGTGACCACCAGACTGACGGCCTTCACCACCACCCATTGGGTGATCAACAGGGTTCATAACAACACCACGGTTGCGAGGGCGACGACCCAACCAACGAGAGCGACCAGCCTTACCAGACTGCTCAAGAGCGTGGTCAGAGTTACCTACACTACCTACAGTTGCCTTACAAGCTGACAAAATCTGGCGTGTTTCACCAGAAGGAAGCTTGATAACACAATAACTGCCTTCACGAGAAGTAAGCTGAGCAAAGTTACCAGCCGAACGAACGAGCAATGCACCCTGACCTGGACGTAACTCAATGTTATGAATTACAGTACCAACAGGAATGTTAGCCAAAGGAAGTGCGTTACCAACCTCAGGTGCTGCCTCAGCACCAGACATCAGTGTTGCACCAACCTGCAGTCCGTTAGGAGCAATAATGTAACGTTTTTCACCATCAGCATAGTATAACAGTGCAATGCGAGCTGATCTGTTAGGATCATACTCGATTGTCTTCACTACAGCTGGAACACCATCTTTCTCTCGCTTGAAGTCGATAAGACGATACTTCTTCTTGTGACCACCGCCCATATAGCGGACAGTCATCTTACCAGTGTTGTTTCGACCACCGGTAGAACGTTTACCGTAAACGAGAGACTTCTCTGGCACGGATGCAGTAATATCCTCGAACGTGCCAATAACCTTGTGTCTTTGTCCCGGTGTAACCGGGTTTAATTTACGTACTGCCATTTTTTATTTAAATATTGCTATAAAAATCGATTGAATCGCCATTCTTCAAAGTGAC
This sequence comes from Prevotella melaninogenica, assembly GCF_003609775.1. Lineage (NCBI taxonomy): Bacteria > Pseudomonadati > Bacteroidota > Bacteroidia > Bacteroidales > Prevotellaceae > Prevotella > Prevotella melaninogenica. The sequence goes on along the minus strand of NZ_AP018049.1, from coordinate 457,152 downwards.
GATAGCCTTCTTGAATGCGTTCTTCTGCCCCTTAACGAGACCCGCCTTGGTATAACGTGCCTGACGCTTACCTGCGTAACGAATCGTATTCACATCTACTACTGTAACGTTGTACAAAGCCTCAACTTCTTTCTTAATCTCAAGCTTGTTGGCCTCAGGCTTAACGATAAAACCATACTTTGGCTGAGCCAAAATAGTTCTCTTCTCACCCTTGTGCTTTACAACCTTATCCTCAGAAGACTTGTCAGTCAACTTGGTCATCTTCTCAGTGACCACTGGTTTAATGATAAATCCCATAATTCTTCTTGTCTCCTAATTATTACTTGGTTAAGATTTCGTCGATAACCTTCAGAGAGTTCTCTGTAATAACCACTACGTCAGCGTTCAAAACTTTGTATGAATTCACCTGAGCAGCAGTCATAACCTCAGCTTTCTGTAGATTACGAGCCGACAAATATACGTTTTTCTCTACTTCTGGCAAAACGAGAAGGACCTTCTTGCTATCAACTTTAAGATTTTTTGCAATATTTACGAAATCTTTAGTCTTAGGTGCGTCGAGATTGAAATCTTCAACTACAACGATAGCATTATCTTGTGCCTTATAAGCCAATGCAGACTTACGAGCAAGAACCTTAACCTTCTTATTCAACTTGAAGCTGTAATCACGTGGCTTAGGACCGAATACGCGACCACCACCTTTAAGGAGTGGAGAATTGATATCACCACGACGAGCACCGCCGCCGCCCTTCTGACGACCCAACTTGCGAGTAGAACCAGCGTGCTCACTTCTTTCCTTAGACTTAGCTGTACCCTGACGCTGATCAGCAAGATACTGCTTAACTGCGAGATAGAGGACGTGATCGTTAGGCTCAATTCCGAAGATATTCTCGTTAAGAGTTACCTTACGGCCGGTCTCCTGACCTTTGATATCTAATACGTTAATATCCATTACTTCTTAATTATTACGGTTGAACCATTACATCCAGCAACACTACCCTTAACAAGAATAAGATTGTGCTCTGGAATAACCTTTAACACCTGAAGGTTCTGAGTTGTAACTCTATCGCCTCCCATCTGGCCACCCATGCGCATGCCCTTGAAGACCTTAGCTGGGTAAGAACAAGCACCAATAGAACCCGGTTTACGTGCGCGGTCATCCTGACCGTGAGTAGACTGACCTACACCACCGAATCCGTGACGCTTAACAACACCCTGGAAACCTTTACCCTTAGATGTACCTACAACGTCAACGAACTTCTCATTGCTGAACAATTCAACAGTAATAGTGTCACCGAGGTTATACTCCTCGTCAAACTTGAACTCGGCCAAGTGCTTCTTTGGTGTTGTGCCGGCTTTCTTGAAGTGTCCCTGCTGTGGCTTAGAAGTTCTCTTCTCCTTAGCCTCGCCGAAACCTAACTGAACAGCCTTGTAACCATCCTTCTCTACGGTTTTAACCTGGGTTACAACACAAGGACCAGCTTCGATAACAGTGCACGGTACATTCTTACCGTCGGCACTGAAAACGGATGTCATTCCGATTTTCTTTCCTAATAATCCTGGCATTTCAATTAATGATTTAAAAATGAATGTAAATGCTTTTTGTATTAATTTGTTTCTTATTTATCAACAGATGACTACACCTTGATTTCAACCTCTACACCTGAAGGCAACTCAAGCTTCATCAAAGCGTCAACAGTCTTTGCTGTAGAGCTATAGATATCGATGAGACGCTTGAAATCTGAGAGCTGGAACTGCTCACGTGACTTCTTGTTAACGAATGTAGAGCGGTTTACTGTGTAAATACGCTTGTGTGTTGGCAATGGAATTGGACCGCTAACGATAGCGCCAGTAGCCTTAACAGCCTTCACAATCTTCTCTGCTGACTTGTCAACCAACTGGTGGTCGTAAGACTTCAGCTTAATACGAATCTTCTGACTCATGTTTAATTTATTATTTATTATTGAATATACGTAAAGGTTGCTCTCTCATAAGAGTCATTCGCTATGAGAGAGCAGTACCTTATATTATTTACTTAACGAGATCTGAATTACCCTTCAACTCATCAAGAATCTCCTTAGCGAGAGTACTTGATACTGGTGAGTGGTGATCATACTCCATAGAAGAAGTAGCACGACCAGAAGTAATTGTACGGAGAGCTGTTACGTAACCGAACATCTCTGACAATGGAACCATAGCCTTAACGATGCGAGCACCGCTACGAGCCTCATCCATACCCTGTACAAGACCACGACGCTTGTTCAAGTCACCGATAACATCACCCATATTCTCCTCTGGAGTAACAACCTCTACCTTCATGATAGGCTCCATAAGAACAGGACCTGCCTTAGGACAAAGAACCTTGAACGCCTGGTGAGCTACAAGCTCAAATGACAACTGGTCAGAGTCAACTGGGTGGAAAGAGCCATCAGTCAAAGTAACCTTAAGACCTGTCAATGGGAAGCCACCGAGCACACCGTTGCCAAGACAATCCTTGAAGCCCTTCTCTACTGCAGGGATGAACTCCTTAGGTACGTTACCACCCTTAACAACGTTTACAAACTGCAAGTCGCCCTCCTCGTAATCCTCGTCCTTTGGCTCGATAGTTACGTCGATACATGCGAACTTACCACGACCACCAGACTGCTTCTTATAAGTCTCACGGCTCTGAGCTGCCTTAGTAATAGCCTCTTTGTAGTTAACCTGAGGCTTACCTTGGTTACACTCAACCTTGAACTCACGCTTCAAACGGTCGATAATAATATCGAGGTGAAGCTCACCCATACCAGAGATAATGGTCTGACCACTCTGCTCATCAGTACGAACGGTGAATGTAGGATCCTCCTCAGCAAGCTTAGAAAGGCCGTTATCAAGCTTAGCAACGTCAGCCTGGCTCTTTGGCTCAACTGCGATAGAAATCACAGTATCAGGGAAGGTAATAGACTCGAGGATAATTGGAGCGTTCTCATCACAGAGAGTATCACCAGTACGAATATCCTTGAAACCTACACCAGCACCGATATCACCTGCATCGATTGACTCCATAGGAATTTCCTTATTAGAGTTCATCTGGAACAGACGGCTGATACGCTCCTTCTTACCAGAACGTGTATTGAATACGTAAGAACCAGCAACGATCTTACCTGAGTAGACACGGAAGAATACCAAACGGCCCATGAATGGGTCAGTAGCAATCTTAAATGCCAAAGCAGATGTAGGCTCAGACTCGCTTGGCTTACGATCCTCTTCCTCCTCTGTGTCTGGGTTTATACCAACGATAGCTGGTGTATCCAGTGGAGAAGGCAAGAAAGCACAAACATAATCGAGAAGAGTCTGAACACCCTTGTTCTTGTAAGAAGAACCAAGGAGCATTGGACAACATTCCATTGCGATACAACCCTTACGGAGTGCTGCAATAATCTTATCCTCAGGAATATCCTGACCCTCAAGGTACATCTCCATCAACTCATCGTCATAGTTAGCTGCACCCTCGAGCAACTTCTCGCGCCACTCGGCAGCCTCATCAGCGAGATCTGCTGGGATATCCTCGATGTCATACTTAGCGCCCATTGTCTCATCATGCCACAAGATAGCCTTCATCTTGATGAGGTCAACAACACCCTTGAAGTTCTCCTCTGCACCGATAGGAATCTGAACAGCGATAGGATTAGCACCAAGAATGTCTCTCATCTGCTGTACTGTCTCATAGAAGTCAGCACCAGAACGGTCCATCTTGTTAACATAACCAACACGTGGTACATTATATTTGTCAGCCTGACGCCATACAGTCTCAGACTGTGGCTGTACACCATCAGCTGCAGAATAAGTAGCAACTGCACCATCAAGGACACGGAGTGAACGCTCTACCTCAGCAGTAAAGTCAACGTGTCCCGGAGTATCAATCAAGTTAATCTTATAAGACTTGCCGAGATAGTTCCAGTTACATGTTGTAGCAGCAGATGTGATAGTGATACCACGCTCCTGCTCCTGTGCCATCCAGTCCATGGTAGCAGCACCGTCATGAACCTCACCAATCTTGTGAGTCTTACCTGTATAAAAAAGAATACGTTCAGATGTTGTCGTCTTACCGGCATCAATGTGTGCCATAATACCGATATTACGAGTCAAATGTAAATCGTGATTTGCCATTTCCTTTTACCTTATTATAATAACTTGATTAGAATCTGAAGTGAGCAAATGCACGGTTAGCCTCAGCCATACGGTGCATATCTTCCTTACGCTTGTAAGCACCACCCTGGTTATTGAAAGCATCCATGATCTCAGAAGCAAGCTTATCAGCCATACTCTTACCACCACGCTTACGTGCAAAAGCAATCATATTCTTCATAGAAACACTCTCCTTACGATCTGGGCGAATCTCTGTTGGTACCTGGAAAGTAGCACCACCGATACGGCGGCTCTTTACCTCTACCTGTGGAGTGATGTTATCGAGAGCCTGCTTCCACACCTCAAGTGGAGACTTCTCTTCACCCTTCAACTTACCGCCTACGATATCGAGGGCTGCGTAGAAGATTTCGTATGAGGTATTCTTCTTACCATCATACATCAAGTGATTTACGAACTTTGATACCTTCTGATCATTGAACTTTGGATCTGGAAGGATTACACGCTTCTTTGGTTTTGCTTTTCTCATTTTAATTTTAAACTTTAATTCTGCGGAGGCTGTCGTCTTACGTTCTTCAACACCCTCTCTTGGGCATTTACTCAACCTTTGTGATTACAAATCTCCAGCAAAACTGTTTGTTTTTAGTTTCTTCTTTTAAAGAGCCTTGGAGCATCGACCATCACCGGCCGTTGCACCTCGGCTTTATGGATTGAAGTTTCTTTTGCTGCCTTTAGGCAACGCAAATATTACTTCTTAGCTGCCTTTGGACGCTTAGCACCGTACTTTGAACGACGCTGTGTACGATTGGCAACACCTGCGGTATCAAGAGTACCACGAACGATGTGATAACGCACACCAGGAAGGTCCTTAACACGACCACCACGAACGAGAACAATACTGTGCTCCTGCAAGTTATGACCCTCTCCTGGGATGTAAGAGTTAACTTCCTTCTGGTTGGTCAAACGAACACGGGCAACCTTACGCATTGCCGAATTAGGCTTCTTAGGAGTTGTAGTGTAAACACGAACACATACGCCACGACGCTGTGGACAGTTGTCCAAAGCCGGAGACTTGCTCTTGTCTACGATGTCCTTTCTGCCTTTTCTTACTAATTGTGAAATAGTAGGCATAATTTTACTTTTTATTGTTATATATTTATTTTGTTTATTTTCAATCCATTACGAACACAAGCGATACACACTAAAAACGCTATAATTCACTCTGTCGTTTCGGGTTGCAAAGGTACAAAAATTCCCTTAAATGACCTAATAATAAGAAAAAGAATAATCTTTTAAACCGCCCATGTTAACAATAAATAACTTTTTATTTATTATTTAACACTTTAAAAAGCTGTTTTGGCATCCGTTCAAGCCTAAAAACAATAAAAAAATGAAGTGCCCCTTCTAAAAAATAAGACTAAAAAAAACGATAAAACACTCTGAAAACTGTCCCAAAAGCTATTATAATCTATCTGCGGTATGATTAATTTTCTGCATGCATAACACTATTAAAACTATTACTTTCCAAGAAGCCCACTATATCTTTATCACTCATACTAAACCTCTTACAGACAATGATAACTCACCAGAACCAAAAGTGCATACATTCTTACTAATAGCTTGTCGCTTAATATTAGTAGAACAACACTTCCCTAACAACAAGGAGCCTCCTCTCTAATAAAATACAATAAAGTAAATAACCATCAACACCATTGGTGCTAACCATCAGCACCACTTGTGCTAACCATCAACACATCTATAGAAAACTGAAAGACAAAATACAAGTTAGCATTAAATGAATCTTCTTTTAAAAGGTTTTGCACATCATTCACCCAACAAAATTCTCTTTTCATTAGGACAAACAAACTACCAGTCGCACAAAATCACGATTTTTAGGTATTGTATTATTATTATTAATAAGGTAACTTTGCGCCATAAAATAAAGATTACACCTTAGTATAAATGTAGTCGCAAAAATAATCCTTAGAGGGGATAACAAAAAAACTTTTATGATACATAACATTAAAAGAGGTATCGCCATGCTGTCGATAGCCTCTGCCGTCAACCTAAGCGCACAGACAACTTACAAGGCGCGTGTAATTAACCAAGATACAGGAGAACCTATTATTGGTGCTGTAGTAAGAGGTAACAAAGGTGTTGAAACTGTAACCAATGAGGACGGTTTCTTTTCACTGAACACTAATGACGACCAAATGCTCCACATCAGCTATATCGGCTTTAAAGAACAGAACATAAAAGCACAATCACTAAAAGGACAACCTACTATCAGTCTTATTCCTGGTATCGACCTTCAGGAGGTGCAGGTCACTGCCAGTATTTCCAGTGCACGTAGTCAGAAAGCACTTGGAAGTAAGGTTGATCATATCGACATTGCCAACCTAAGTAAGAATGCCCATACCAATTCACTCAGCGATATGCTTGATGGTAAGATTGGTGGTGTTCAAATGTACCAAAGCAATGGTAAAGTTGGTATGCCAATTCGTTTTAATATGCGTAGTGGTGCCACAATGAGCATGGAGCGTGACCCTATTATCTATGTTGATGGCGTGAAATACAATAGTTCTCACATCTCTGATATCAATAGTTCACAAGATGCACTCAGCGCACTCAACGACTTAACTATTGATGACATCGCAACTATCGATGTCATAAAGGGTCCTTCTGCTGCAGCCAGCTATGGCGCAGAAGCTGCTAACGGTGTTATCGTTATCACAACCAAAAGAGGAAAGAATAACAACCCTGAAAACGGAAAGGCTGACATACAAGTAAAGATGTCGTTAGGTGCTGCTACACTTGCAAGAAAATATGATCAGTTTGTAAATAACGATCCTATCAACAACTTCTTCCAAACTGGTTGGCAGAAAACACTCTACACCTCTGTTTCAAAAGCATTCAAGGGGAATCAGAATATCTTCTTCTCCTATAACATGAATGACATAGCAGGTGTCGTACCAGGCAACAAAGACAAGCGCCATAGTACAAAACTTGCTTACGACCTTCGCTCAGGCCGATTTTCTCTCGGTGCTACTGCTTCATACATACATGGCAACATCAGTCTTCCTCAGACTGCAATGGGTAGATATGACGCAATTTGGAACCTAATGATTAATCAGACACCTTGGCCATACGTTGACGAGAGTACATGGCGAGCACAGAGTTGGACCTATGGAAATGACCGCTTCATCGGTAATCTTCGTCTTAGCTATATGCTTCCAGCAGACATAAAGCTTGAAACTATCATTGGTGCAGACGTTAACCATACAGAAGGAACCTATCGTCTACCTTTCGGTTACAAGTTAGGAAACAATACTGAAGGTGCTAAAAATATTAGCAATCGTAGAAACTCTAACTTCAATTGGGACATTAAAGCTACTCGTAAGTTCCATCTTGCAGACAAATGGGATCTCACAGCGACGCTTCTCTCACAAATTGCACGCCAGTATGAAACTCTAAACAGCATATCAGCTTCTCGCTTTAGAAGTGACATCGACAATATCTCAGCTGCTACAGAGCGTACAGTTTCGGAGTCTACCTTCGAACAGCGCACATGGGGTCTCTATGGTGAGGCTTTCCTTAACTATGACAATCGATTATTCATCAATGCTGGACTAAGACGTGATGCATCAAATCTCATCGGTAGCAATGTAGCAAGCATTTATTATCCATCTTTGAGCGCATCATACAACCTCAAGAATCAGAAGTTCCGTATTGCATACGGTGAGAGCGGACGCCTTCCCTACCCTACAGACGCCCGTACATCTTACGTCATGGACGGAATCAGTGCTTATGGTCCAATTGTTAAACCTCAATACAAAGGTAACCCTGACATCAAGCCAGAGCGTATGCGAGAGATTGAATTGGGTACAGACTGGACTATCCATAACAGACATACATTGGCACTTACGCTATATGCACAATACACCTCTGATGCCATCATCTACGACGACCTCCTTTCAAGTGATGGATGGATTGGAAGTGTTCCACGTAACGTAGGAAAAGTAAAGGGACATGGTCTTGAAATCAGCTATAATGGTAATCTTTGGAAGCAGGCAAATCGCCATTCTCTTGATGTATATGCCAATCTTAACTATCAGGCAAATAAAGTGACTGACACAGGTGGAAAGGATATTAACAACTATCCAAACGTTGTAAAAGAGGGGCAACCTGTCTATGCCTTCTATTATCACACTGTTGAGAAGCCAGCCTTCAATGCAGACGGAACATACAACCAGAAAATAGGTGCAATAGAGAGTAATGACTATCAGTATCTTGGTAAGCCATTCCCATCTGTCAATGGTTCGTTTGGTTTCGACTTAAAGTTATTCAGCCACTTTACTTTTGGTACGAAGTGGAATTATGCTTTGGGTGCATCTGTCTATAACCAAAGTTTCTATAACGTAGCAGGATTAGGCGACAACCTCAAGAAACGCAACGACCAACTGCAGGCACTTGCTAATACAACTGTTGGTACTGCAGAATATAACCAGATTGCAGAAGAACTGGCTCACAGCGCACGATTCAGAGCTAACTACATTGAGAAAGCTAACTTCTTGCGCCTTTCAACTCTCTATTTGGGTTATGACTTATCGTCACTCTCACGTAAGTGGACACGAAACGTTGTCAATGGTATGCGTTTCTCGTTTGCAGTACAAAATGTATTCGTCATTACCAACTACTCTGGTGCTGACCCACAAGTAGAAGGTAACGGCGGAAACCGTAAGCAGAGAGGTATTGGAAGTCTATCACGTGACATCACCAATACACCACATCCACGTACATATACAGCAACATTAAGTTTCACATTATAAAAGAAGACGCTACAATGAAAAAATCAATATATGCCATTCTCGCCCTATCTATGCTGTTCGCAAGTTGTGACTCGTGGGTAGAAAATGCTGAGACACCAAGTAATACTCTTACAAAAGACCAATTAAGTAAGTCTACGATGATAGCAAACATTCAGTCCAACACTATCAGTGATGGTCCATTGGTTGCTTATGTAAAAACACTTCAAGGTGATGCTGCTGCAGCGGCTTTCCTTGCACTGGGAACGACTGTTGATGAATTGACAGAAGGAACAATTCCTAATGCACTCCTCTATCGTCAGATAGCAACAGACAATCTCACCCCAACCTCTGGAACTCAGAATAATCTCTGGAATAAAATCCACAACTATTATGCACGCAGTATTGAACTGACAGAGATAGCTGGACAGATAACAGGGACGAATGCAGAGCAAACCAAGATAGCGAAAGAATATGGTAATTATGTAGGACATCTTCATGCAGGTTATGCTCTTCAATTGCTTGCAGAATCATTCTCAACAACTCCAGCAGCAGAAGGAGGTTCTGTAATTCTCAACAAAGCTGTCGTATCACACGAAGCCATACTAAATCAAGCTAAGGAGCAATATGAGGCGGCACTAAAAGCTGCACAATCTGACGCTTTGAAGACCTTTAAAGGTTTTGATCAAGATGCTGCTATCCGACAGGTAAAAACCTATAACCTGAAACTTGCATTGCATCGTGGCCAGTATGCAGACGCTAAGGCATTAATTGAAGAAGCACTGAAAGATGGTGAGAGTGTAGAAGTAATCTACAACAATGATGGTGCTGATAATCCATTATATAGTGCTATTGGTCCTAACAGCCGTGACGTACAGGTAAGCCCTTCTCTTGAAGCTGCAAGAATAACAGATGCTGAGAAGAAAGCTTTACCACTGGCTCACGCTGGTGTAGACAAGAAGAACCCTAACCGCTATAATATTTATGCGTCTGCCTTAACGAGAAAGGGTTCAATGATACTCTCAAACGATGATGACATCCATCTTATCAAAGCTGAACTCATTGTGAGAGGTATTATGGTTGGTAATGCAATGACAGAAGTTAATAAGGTCATTAGCAAGTATGACGCTGCAAGTCAACTTTCAACAACCCCTACCCTTGCACAAATAGCCGAACTGCGCCGTATCTTCCTTGCGTTCCGTGGTGAACGTTCAGCGGATATCCGTCGTGGACTGGAGCAAGGTTCTGCCGCAACAACTTGGGCAAGCCGTAAAATCAAATGGCTACCAATGCCTGAGAAAGAGTTACAAAGCCAAGGACTATAAGCATATCATTTAACTATATTATCTATAACGGACGCACTATTTGTGCGTCCGTTGTCTTTTCCAGAACTTCATAATGGGATTACCGACAAGGTGTGCTCTCCGTTTTAGAACAGCCTATCAGACACGATTGAATAAAAATAAGATATAATCACTTTGTAATTACATTGCTTTTATTTATCTTTGTCTTTCAAAATAATTCTTATTAAGTGGACATTTATAGAATTCATCATTACACTTATACTTATGCCCTTTGTCATCAAGTGGAGAGATTGGGGCTGGCTATCGTGCTTCATACTTATAGGACTAAGCCTTGTTTTCACACCTCTTGTTGGCATCTTTATTTATAAATTTGCCTTTCGAGGTTAAATCCATTACGCCCAAATAGTCGACAAACATATTTCCTACCATTGTTTGAAACGCAAGTAATTCGAGAACAGCACATTCTATATCAACCGAGATTATCAAAAACAACAAAGCCGCCCGATTACTCGAACGGCTTTATTATTTATCAGTAAGAAGTCTGCTTATGCATCAACCTTACCAGGACCAAATGGAGCAATCGTACGTGGCTCCTGCTCTGGCTCGTGGCGATCAATTTTACCAAACTCTTTCTCATAGCGAACTACATTGTCCTGCAAAGCTGCAAGGAGACGTAATGCGTGCTCAGGAGCAATAATAACACGGCTTGTTACTGTTGCCTTTGGTACACCTGGAAGAAGTGTAGCAAAATCAAGTACAAACTCTGAGCTTGAATGAGAGATTATCTGAAAGTTTGTATAAACACCTTTAGCAATTTCTGGTGAGAGATCAATCTGCAACTGCTGTCCCTCTTGATTCTGATTGTTATTGTCCATTTTGTTAATATGATTTAGATAATACTTTATTTCTTTTATGCAAAGATAATACATTAAAGTCATTTGCCCAAATCTAACTACAAAAGTTTTTACCTCTAACCAATAGAATAACAAAAGAGATAGATATGGAAGGAAGAAGTATTATTTTATAAAAAAAGAATCAGTTGAGATAGGGGCTAATAGGTTATACATCCTTCAAAATAGTTTCAAGGGCTAAAGCACACAGTTGAAGCCCTTGAAACACACGAAATCAACATCTATAACGCAAGCAGATAAATCTGCCTTTTAGCGTTTACCTTTCTTCGACCAGCCAAACTGTAAACCGATGACAAACAAGACAAATAGAACTTCACCCAAAGCTACAAATATATCTCCAGGTACACGTAGCCATCTTAATGTTTGCATGAAATCTTGTTGCATAAATTCAGCCGACCTTGCCGACCAGTAAGCGTTGGTGATGCTTTCGTTGGCTTGTAGGATACCAATAGGTAAAATACTTACCACCGTCATTAGCAGTAAACCAACGTTCATACACCAGAAAGCAGATCCTATAAGCTTATCGTTCCACTCATTATTTGGATAAAGACCGCGCAAAACAAATAGCATTAAGCCTATTCCTAAGATACCATAGACTCCGAAAAGAGCTGCATGTCCGTGAACGGCAGTAGTATTCAGTCCTTGCAAATAATACAAGGCGATTGGCGGATTAATTGAGAAACCAAAGATACCAGCACCCAAGAAGTTCCAGAAACACATTGCAATGAAGCAATATATCGGCCACTTATAGGATTTTATCCAATCGGCAGAACGGCTCAGTTGATAATTATGATATGCTTCTATTCCTATCAGTACGAGCGGAACAAGTTCCATAGCACTGAATGTAGCTCCAAGTGCTAATACTGCAGTTGGAGTCGCACTGAAATACAAGTGATGGAATGTTCCTAAAATACCACCTGCAAGGAAGACGATAGTAGAGAATAACACAGAAACTGTGGCACTCTTAATCTTAAGTAGTCCTAAACGACAGAATAAGAACGATGCAACCACCGTAGCAAATACCTCGAAGAAGCCTTCAACCCAAAGGTGAACAACCCACCAACGCCAGTATTCAGCAACAGCCATATGGGTTTGGCGTCCATACATCAAACCTGCTGCATAAAAGAATGCGATAGCTAATGAGGCAATAACAAAAAGCGTAAGTAAATGACGATTTTCGTCCTTTCGTTTGAGTGCAGGAATAAGTGCGCGAATCATCAAGAATAGCCAAAGAACTAAACCTGTAAGCAATAGTATCTGCCATAGACGTCCCAGCTCAACATACTCATATCCTTGATGACCAAACCAGAAGTTCTCTACCAAACCAAGCTTTTGCATTACTCCGAACCATTGACCAGCTAATGAACCTGCAACTACGAAAACCAATGCTCCAAAGAGAATGTTTACACCTAAGGCTTGATATTTTGGTTCAACTCCCGAAACTGCTGGAGCTATATATAAACCTGTAGCCAACCACGAGGTTGCAATCCAAAGAATAGCCAACTGGACATGCCAACTACGCGATACGGCATAAGGGAAAATGTTTTGTATGGGTAACCCAAAGAAAGCATCTCCCTCTACACCGTAATGAGCTGTAATCACACCAGAAAGCATCTGAACCAGCATCAATGCACCTACTACCCAAATGTATTTCAGCGCGGCACGCATCGATGCTGTAGGTTTAAGATCTCTCATCGGATCTGATTCTGGCACCTTTGATACATGTTCTTCTTTATGCTGTGCATAATAGTAAACTAAAATTCCTACACAGAAGAGTAACAATAACACACTAAAGCCTGACCAGAGATGTAACGAAGTAGGGGCAACATTGCCTATGACAGGGTCGTGTGGCCAGTTATTGGTATAACTAACGTCGCTATTAGGTCTGTTGGTCACACATACCCAGCTTGACCATGCGAAGAAAGCGTCCATCTTATCAAAACGCTTCTCAGCAGAAAGTCCGTCTACTGCTTCTACAGATTTATCGCGCATAGCATACGCATTGCGCAATTTAGCCATAGATGGGTCATTTAAGAATAGTTTGGCATAATAATTATGCAATTGCTTTGCCACTTTAGCACGCATCTTACTAAAGGTGATAATGCCTGTCTGTGCGTCATATGTATTCTTACGGAGCTCTTTTTGCAACAATACCTTATACTTAGCCTTGTCTGCCTCGTCCAACTGGTTATATACCTTACCATATTTCTTAGCTAATTCGGCTAACATCAATTCTGACTCACGATGCAAATAGTCGGCTGTCCAATCAGGAGCTACGTATGCGCCATGTCCCCAAACACTACCTACTGTCTGACCTCCAATAGACTGCCAAACGTTCTGTCCATCTTTTATATCTTGTCCTTCAAACAACGTTTCACCACTCTCTGTTACCACCTTGTTAGGAAAAGGTGGCATCTCTCTGAAAATCTCAACGCCATAGAAGCATAAAACGGCAAACGATCCTATAATGACCGCTGCCAAAGTCAACCATAATTTCTTTGGTGTCATTTTTTTTTATTCTGATTAATGTTTATTTATATTTTAAGAGCTTATATTAAATTAGGGCATACCATGCCCTCCTCTTACTGCAATGAACAACAATAGATATGCCATAAGTTTGTAAACATAATCAAAGAAAGAGAAAACTCTTTATTAGGTAACACTTGTTACCTTTGCGTAATTCATATTTGGCAACAAATGTAACCAAAAAATAAAATCTAAACGTTATATCACATTAAATATCTTCTCAAGAAATCTCATATTATTAATATCTTTCCGTCTTCTACAAGTTACTTATTCCCATACCAACTAATACTTGTAAACTATTTTCATGCAACTCAAAAATAACACATGCTCTTTTGGTTTCTAAAAGACGCCTAATTGACTTACAAAAGATGCCCTTTAGAGGTCTTACTAACGCCCTTTTGAAGTCCAATTAAGCATCTTTTCTTACACAAACTTATAACTGACTGATTTACCGTTTGTTACAAACTTATCTTTTATATGTGTTTTTGCCGTTATTTGTAGATGTTTTATTTGAAATTATGTAATCATTTTTCAAAAGTAAAATCTGTCAGTTCCACAACTTCCGAGTTCTGAATATATGCGTTAATTTCTTCTTCGCTTGCTGGTGTACGATGGTAAATGAGATAGACTATCCCATTTACCAACAATAAGCCTATGGCTGCACCTATTCCTTGTGCATTAATTTTGGAAGTCTTCATATTTTTGATAGAACTCTTTTACTTTAATATATCTTTGCTTTTCTATATTATCTAACCTTTCAGTTTTCCCATTAACCAATTATTATACTCTTTCTTTATTCAGTTCGGCAATAGGTAAGGTATTCCTTTACACTATGTATATAATTTCTTTCAGAAACTTCATAATTTTTATAATTTGGGTCCGTATACCATAATAATGCAGGAACAGGCTTTTCCTTACTTCCTAATTTTGGATTATGTAAATCATCCTTATTAACAACAAGATAGATTTTGGGGCTCCTTCGCAGAAGTTCTGCATTTACTGATATTCTACCGGGGACACCATAAGTCTCTAAAACAAAATTTTTCTTACTGTCTGGCGAATAAACTTTTGCTATATCTTTATACAGTGTACTATGGTTGCGTCTCAAAGGTTGTCTTGCATATACTACCATGTCTTCCACATCGAAAAAAGTAAAATCTGTCAGTTCCACAACTTCCGAGTTCTGAATAAATGCGTTAATTTCTTCTTCGCTTGCTGGTGTACGATGGAAAATGAGATAGACTATCCCATTTACCAACAATAAGCCTATGGCTGACCCTATTCCTTGTGCATTAATTTTGAAACTCTTCATATTTTTGATAGAACTCTTTTGCTTAAATCTATCTTTGCTTTTCTATATTATCTAACCTTTCAGTTTTCCCATTAACCAATTATTATACTCTTTCTTTATTCAGTTCGGCAATAGGTAAGGTATTCCTTTACATTATTTTTGTAATCGTCTTCAGGAAGTTGATTAAACTTACTATCTGGACTTGTGTACCACAATAATGCAGGAACAGGCTTTTCCTTACTTCCTAATTTTGGATTATGCAAATCATCCTTATTAACAACAAGATAGATTTTGGGACTCCTTCGCAAAAGTTCTGCATTTACTGATATTCTGCCAGGGACATCGTAAGTCTCTAAAACAAAATTTTTCTTACTATCTGGCGAATAAACTTTTGCTATATTCTTATACAGTGTACTATGGTTGCGTCTCAAAGGCTGTCTTGCATACCTTACCATTCTTTCCACATCAAAAAAAGTGAAATCGGTTAGTTCTACAACTTCCGAGTTCTGAATATATGCGTTAATCTCTTCCTCGCTTGCTGGTGTACGATGAAAAATCAGATAGACTATCCCGTTTACCAACAATAAGCCTATAGCTGCACCTATTCCTTGTGCATTAATTTTGAAACTCTTCATCTTTTATTATTTAATGGTTGTTATATTATTATCTAAGCAAAAATATTTAAAAAGCGTTATATTAATAACAAACTTACAACAAAGTTAAGCTTTTTGACGTTCTTATAAAATACTCATTTTTATTTAACTATATTTTCTTAGCTATAATATCACTATTTGAATTTATTTGATGCATAATAGCTGTTTCATTTTTATCCTTCAATTTTTCTTCTTCCGCATCTATCATATTGTTTACTATTAATTGTGGAATGCCGACGGCTGAACCTTTTAGTAGTCCCTTGCCTACATCTTTAATAAGCGAAGTAGGGCTAATTAATTGAAGGGTTAGTCTTGGGCTTTTTTTTTAAGACAGCCCAAAATTCTGCAGTAAATATGCTACTTACTATCTCTTTTGATAGAGCTCGCTCAGCAGGTGCAGCTTTTAATATCGTAGTAGTTGCATCTTTGCCTAATCCAACTCCAAACCATGTTTCTCCACTTACGATATTATTTTCTCCAAGGTACTCTCCAGCCAACTCAAATGTAACATCTACTGCTGTGAAAGAAAAGCCCATAAGACCATCAATAATTCCATTCGCAAGATGTTGTCCAATATTTATTGCATTTGCTTTCCAGTTATTTAGAGCCATCTGATTAGAAATACTATTTGCTTCATCGAATGTCTCACTCGCAATAAGAAGTCCTCCATTACTGCATTCTAACTGAGAATAATTGTATAATATGGCATTCTGGGCACCCCAAGAAACCCTTTTATGAGAGTTATCCCATTCAGCCCCTTCTAAACACCCATTACAAGCATGAGACGTTACAGATTGGATAGTAATCGCAACAGCAGCCACAGCACACGCTCCCAAAGCTATCCAGCCTACAGGACCAGATAAAGCAATTGCTATACCTACAGCAAGTGCAGCCAAACCCGTCCAGAATTTAACAGGGGAGTTACAAACAAATTGTTTATCAATTGCTGTATCTATTTTTGTTAATAAGATTTTACCATTATGCCGTTTAACCTGAGCATCACGCCGTGCTACTAACTGTCTGGGAGTTCCGAAACTATCCATTGTGCAAGAAACCCAGCCTCCCTCTTCTATATAACCTTTCATGACTCTATACGCTTTAAATCAAAACTGATATCACAAATTAGATTATTTTTAATTTTTTCTGTAAGACTTAGAGTTAGATTTTCAATCAATCCGTCCTCTTTGTTTAACTTCATAGTTGCCCTATATTTATAATCATATTCTGTAAAGTCATATTTAATTTTTGGTTTATATAATTTATTGTATTGTTTTACCATCTCTATCTCATCAAGCTTATTACGGTCAAGTTCGCTTTCTTTCACTATAAATATAAATTTCTCGTCCTCTTTCAACTTTGAATATGTGAAATTTGCTTCTATAACAATATCTTTGAAAAAGTTAGACATTGTTTGTAATTTCTCAAATTCAAAATTCTCTGGTGATTTCATTAAGTATTGTCCAAATAGCTCTCTAAAAAAAAGATTTGTTCTATAATTACGTATAAATAAACTCATATCTTGGAACTCCGTATCTCCAGCTTGAATAATCTTTTGATACTGTTCTTTATCCAAAGAGTTCATAAACTCATTGTTAGGAAGAGTTTCTCTCTTAGCATTTTCCCAACTTTCCTTCAACTCTCCCTCATTCAAAATACGTAGAGGTTCTCCATTTTTATCTATACGCCAATATACCTCTTTTCTAATTTGATCAGAAAGGCTCAGAAAATCACCAATTTTGTTCTGCTGTGGTGTAAAAGTATAATAACTTTCTTCACATTTTGTATGGACATTATGATTTGCACGTTCAAAAAGATATTGAGCGCGTATTGTAGAATTACTTATAGGAATATCTTCATAACGGATAACATTAATCTGTTTAAAACGATAGTGTGCAGAACTATCCAAGGACTCTATATGATTCTCAGATAAAAGATCCAATGCATTCTTCTTCTCCAAAGTGGAATGATGATCTTTGACCTCCCATTTATTATGTAAACCAGTCATTTTCTTACTAAATTATTATTAGTTAATCTCTACAGTACCACCAACTATATCTACATTTTGGCTTTCAATATTTACGGATCTTGTTGCTACTAAATATGTTCCACCATCATTTGGGATTTCTGCTGGTTTAGGCTTTAAATTAATTGTCGTAGTTGTAATATTTGTTGTCCCACCTTGCATATTTATAGCGGAACTATTTACTGTTGCAGATGTAGTACCATTCACCTCTATCTCTGGACTTTCAAGAGTAATCTTATCCTTGGTTATAATTATCTTACTACCCTCTATTGTTAATGTTATTTTCGTGTTAGCTTTCAATTCTATGTTACCATCCTTGTCCATTTGTAAAAGACTTGCATCTTTACCAACAGTTGTTGTTGCAGATGCTTTGGTGGCTAAAGTTTGATTTCCTGCACCATCAAAATTCATTTTTACGCCACCTTTATCGTGTAGTGTTACGCTACCTGCAGAGTCATCAAGTTTCAAGGAGCTGCCGCTTCGTGTGGTGAGGCTCTTGCAGTTGTTGCCCTGGCCACCGCCACCACCTGTTGTTCCATTAAAGAGGCTACCCAAAACGTATGGTCTTGCTGGATCTCCATGGCGGAAGCCGAGGAGGACTTGGTCGCCTACCTCTGGGATGAATACAAAACCACGGTTGCTCTTTACATCGTCACTGCTACCGCCATCTGGTGTCATCACACGCACCCAACCTGTCTGCATACCATTCGTTTGCCAGTTCATACGCACACGCACACGGCCCTTACCCTGTGGGTCAGCATTACTGAGCACTGTTGCCATCTGTGTCTCTGCAAGCGGCATACGCACCTTTGGACTTGGCAGTGCCTTTATCGTTGCAGGGATAGCCTTGAAGCGGTTCTTGTAGTAGCTTCCTTGGCTCACCTCGTGGGTTATTTCGGTAATGATGAAGTTACCCAAACTCTCCTTAGATATGTTTCCTACACGCTCCAAGAAAGAACTGTAAAGGCTTACCACAGAACCGACACGTAGGGTTGGCACCTGACTCTCTGCTGTGATATAATGTGTCTCAGCTGTCTGATTACGTTAATTACCATTTACATAAACGGGAAAAAGGTGCTTAATTGAAGCACAAATAAAATCTTACTTAGGTTCAATCAAACACCTTATTTTCACATAACTTCTTAATCTATTGACCGCATCCTCTTAGTTGCAAAATAATTTTACACATATATCTTACCTAATAAACTTGAATCTATGTACCTAAACTTCTGGTAAGTATAGTAAATATATAATTATAAATCGAGGACGAAATGCCTATAGATGATGACTACACATTCTGTTTTATACAGTCCAAGAAGTCGCTGAATGTTTCTGCCAAGAAATATGTATTACAATCATCATCGGACTGTTCAAAGGAATACGCATGGTCATAATAATATACTCCTTTATTTTCTCCTTCAGAAATTAAGAGTAAGAAAGCTCCATCTTGAAAGTCTCCTATAAGCAAAGAACGCTCTGGTATATCTTCTTCATACTCATGATTCCAAAACGTAAGTGTCAGTGATCTATTCAACTCGTTATCAGTACTAAAGAGGTTGTTTATAAGAACTTCTTCGTCTAAATCCTTCACTTTGACATAATAATCTTCCATATTGACCCCATTATATTTAGTCAAGAATGACTTGTAATCTTCAGGGAAAGTGAAAGAAAAATTACCTTCTATTTCTTTGAAGGTAGCTCTATTTTTTGATAAAGTACTAAAAATCATAGATTTATATATTAATTATTTTTTTTTAATAGAAACTCCACCACGATGCGTAAATCTCCGATGTATATCTGTCGGAACCTCTTGCATAGTAGTTCCATTTTCATTGTGATGCCAAGTATTCTCTGGAAGTTTTTTGCCTTTTGGAGCCTTATTATTAGCTTCTGTGAAATCAGATGTACGATTTCCTTTCATATCGATGTCTACGCGTTGTCTCTCATATGGACTGAAGTCAGGGTAGCCATCTTTGTACTTTACAGTATTCCCCTCCCAATCAGTATACTCCCAAACTTTTCCATCATCAGAAACTTTTATCGTTCCACCTTTTTCCTTCCATTTCTTAGGATCAGGAGAATTTTTTGGTTTGTCTTTGTACCCATTATGCACCAGCACTCCTTCTTCTGTGACATAATAGTTCTCATTGTCCTCAATCTCCAGATTATAAACCTCGACAAAGGTAGGGAAAATTATCTTATTCTCAATGACAACGATAGAATTATCTTTCAGTTGAAGAGTGTCATTAACATTTAGTTCCTCAATTGGAGTCCATTCGCCGTTGCTGAAGAAGCGGTGTTCGGGTGTTACTTCAATTGTTGAACCATTAGAAAGTTCCAAGGCGCACATACGGCGTGTCATACGGCGCATGACCTTCTTTACCTTCTTGTACTCCTGCTCACCTGTTTCCTCATTGTATGTGAGCACAGGTACACCAATCTCCAGTTTTTCTATATCTGCCAGTCCCCACTGCGTATGCACCTTCGTGCCAGTAGGGAAACAGACTGTTGTCGCACCCTTGGCTGCAAAGACATCAAGGATAAGCGACATACCACTTGCCTTGATTTTCTCCCAAGTGCTCTTTTCATCATCTGTCCAAATGTCATAGTGTTCTTTGGCTTGACCATAAAGACCGAAGCCTTTCATGAAACGGCAGAAAAGTCCTCCCTGATTCCAGCCAGTAAACTGCTGAAGGAAGTTATCCTTGGCTGTCATAGCAAAGTCCTTGGCAAAAGTCTTTCCAAATGTTGTCACAGCCTCTCCTGCAGTTGATGCACCTGCTGCAGCACTACCAGCTCCGATAGCCATATTTGCACAGCCTTTACCAACCAGGAATCCAAAAGCAAAGTTCGATACATGCCCCAGATTCGTCAGGGTCTGTGTACCCCAAGCAGACCAGAATGTAGGCTCGGCAGTAATCACTCCTCCCTAAGCAGGACAGATCATCCGTGAGGAAAGTGTCAGTAGATGGGCTCCATTCAGCTTGGAACGCTGAGAGACCGTACTGCTATCCCAATAGCGAGTGGCTGCAGCAGCTGCGCACTTCCCTCCCGCTATTATCAGCCCCGCTATTACTGCAGCTGCGATGATTGCCGCTACTATCCAGCCTGGACCAGGAATGAATGCACACACGGCTGTGGCTACTCCTGCTGCGGCTCTAGCGGCAAAAGCCACACTAACAGCACGGATGAAGTTTATTTAGCCTCTTCAGCCTCAATCAAAAAACTAAAATCCATGCGAAGATTTTAACCTTTCTCTTATTATATTATATAAAAAAGATCATCTTGTAGTAATAATAAGTTATTAAAGCTACAACTATAAAATTAAGAATGTAACTCTATTAAATGCTGTACCTGTTTTTTAAGATAAACAGGAATTTCCATATTATGAATTTTTCTTAGTGTTTCCAAATAGTGTTCTTGTTCTTTAAGTTCAGAAGTTCCATTTAGTATCCTATTTAACATCCATACAGTATAAAATGTAGGCTTTCTATCAAGAGACTTTAATAATTCTTGTTCAAGCCCTTTTTTATAATATGTTTCTAGTGCATGTACTATTTCACCAGGCATACCAAAATCATATTCCGAATTGTTTTCGAGAATTCTAAATAATGATTCTATAAGTATAGATGTATCTAAACCTTCCTTATTTATTTTAATTATATCTTCGCATAACGAATCTAAACGAATACAATTAGAGTCATCGACAGTTTCAATAAGCTCTAATTCTTTTTTTAATTCTAAAATTTTGTCCATTGGTATTTGTTTTTATATTCCTAAATCTTGTATATGTTTTATAGCTTGCTCTTTTAAGGTGTCTAATGTACCTTGTGGAATTCCTTGTTCCTTTAATATTTTTATATTACTATTGACATTTTCTAGGGCGGTTTGACTTGTGACGTCTAAACTACGTTGTGCCTGGTTTACAGAGACATGAACATCATGTGGTAAGGCAATAACTGGATTTTTCTTAGAAGCTTCTTCAGCCAATCTTGGACCTGAAATAACTCCATGTTTTTTTAACCAAGAATTTTGTAATACTTCATGACCCTCCAATCCATCACCGACAACAGAACGGTCAAAAAAATCTTGATACGTAGTAACCTCATTCTCTTTTATAGGAGTACTTCCCTTTTTGTACCCATTATGCACCAGCACTCCCTCTTCCGTGACATAATAGTTCTCATTGTCCTCAATCTCCAAATTATAGACTTCGACAAAGGTAGGAAAAATAATCTTATTCTCAATGACAACAATAGAATTATCTTTCAGTTGTAAAATTGCATTCGATCAAATTGTTTTTGAATGGTTGTCCCTCTGATAATCTTTGTTATTTGATGGTAAGAGTTTTTTGTCATATTTGCTCAGAAAGCATGGTTTAAAAACAATGTAGGATTACCTATATAAAGGCAATCCCACAAGGATTTCTATGTGAATTATGTTTTACCAAACAGTAATATATTATAATAGATATAAAAATAAATATCTAATCGAATGTAAACTCTGATATGGAAAATTAATAAAATGAATTAAGAAAATCCGAAAAAGACTTTGACACTAATATGTAATTCTTTTCTTCTAAGAAGTCCACCTCTAAAATGTATATATATCCGTATGTATTTGTTTCTATTGATATAAGGTAGATATTCCCACCATTGTCATAAGCAAAGGGTATCTTATCGATAAAATCAATACCACTGTTTTTATAATCTTTAATTATTTTCTCAATGGGAAGACGACCATATTTAATAGGATAGAATCCGTTTATTGTGAAAATATTCTGTAACCCTTTCACATTTTCGTATGGAGGATATCCTCCGTTATATTTAAGATAATGCTCTTTGAAATCTATCGGGATATTTCTACTAAAAGACTTTTCAAAAGTAATTAACTCTGTGATTATCAACTGTTGTTCTGATTGTTCAAATTCCATATTACCAAGTTTTAAAAATATAAGATTTTCCTGTTGCTTGTTTGTATTGGCTGCAACCACCAATATGAGAAATGCCAGAATGTGCTTCTTGTTTGACTAACTGCATAGTTCCTCTATTTGTTTTAGGATCATAATCATCCAAATGATGCCATACATATCCCTTAGGTGTACTTTTCTGGCCAAGTGCTGATAGACTTGCATTTTCAAAATCTGTACTATATACCCCAGAGTACTCTATTGATATAATATTTTTTTGTCCTTCCTTTATAGGATATAAAGCATCACTATCGGCATAATCAAGTCCTCCATTTTTCGTAGCTTTAACGTCATGAAAGCCTCTTTCCTCTATTTTCTTTAATTCATTTGCATCAGCATACCCATTATGCACCAGCACTCCTTCTTCTGTGACATAATAGTTCTCATTGTCCTCAATCTCCAGATTATAGACCTCGACAAAGGTAGGGAAAATAATCTTATTCTCAATGACAACGATAGAATTATCTTTCAGTTGTAGGGTGTCATTAACATTTAGTTCCTCAATCGGTGTCCATTCGCCATTGCTGAAGAAACGGTGCTCTGGTGTTACTTCAATTGTTGAACCATTAGAAAGTTCCAAAACACACATACGGCGTGTCATACGACGCATGACCTTCTTTACCTTCTTGTACTCCTGTTCACCCGTTTCCTCATTGTATGTGAGCACAGGCACGCCAACTTCCAGTTTCTCTATATCTGCCAGTCCCCACTGCGTGTGAACTTTTGTGCCTGCAGGAAAACAGACTGTTGTAGCACCTTTAGCTGCAAAGACGTCAAGGATGAGTGACATACCACTTGCCTTGATTTTCTCCCAAGTGCTCTTTTCATCATCTGTCCAAATGTCATAGTGTTCTTTGGCTTGACCATAAAGACCGAAGTCTTTCATGAAACGGCAGAAAAGTCCTCCCTGATTCCAGCTAGTAAACTGCTGAAGGAAGTTATCCTTGGCTGTCATAGCGAAGTCCTTGGCAAAAGTCTTTCCAAATGTCGTCACAGCCTCTCCTGCTGTTGATGCACCTGCTGCAGCACTACCAGCTCCGATAGCCATATTTGCACAGCCTTTACCAACAAGGAATCCAAAAGCAAAGTTCGATACATGACCAAGATTCGTCAGGGTATATGTGTCATAAAAAGACCAAAATGTGGACTTGGTAATAATGTTCCTGTTCCAATGCAAGACAAGTCATTATAAAGAATATATATCAATATCTTTATAACCTTTCTATAGCACAATATGCCCCATTTAGCCTTTCCTCAGATATTTCCTTCTAAATCATAAATTTTATATCTACCCCATTAAGAATAAAATACAAGTATATCTGCAATTTTAAGGTTTGAAAATACTGTCGCCAATAATATCTATGCTCCAGTCCAACATAACTTCATTAAACCATTCACAAAAGTCTTGGTTTACTATTTCTGGCCTATCAGTGTCTGAGTATTTATAATTAGAAGTCCAAAAAACTATTTTATTGTTATCAGAAGTATCAAAGCAATAGTAACTTCCCCCTCCATCTGGTGCGAAAGGAACAATAAACTTAGGCATTGGGTATTTCACCTCATTATGTTCTATATCATATGCCTTAATAATATCAAATTGTTTATTGCTTATTCCAAACAATTCATCTCCTGATATTATTATACCATTAGAAAATTTTAAAAAACTTAAATAATCTTCTGGCAATCTAAATGGCAATTGATTTTTATAAAGATGGATATCAGCTTCTTCTAGAGGTTTAAAATAACTTACATACTCTTCTTTAAATGTTTGAATCCTTTTTATCAACTCTTTAACAGTCATAACTATAATATTTAATTGTTAATTAATCCCAATCATCGAAGACTTCTTTCCAATATTCTAGCTTTTGAGCTTTAAAAGCTTTTCTATCTATCTTGCTAGCACTACCCTTGTTTGGATGGTTTATAGCATCATTTCCTGCACCCCTATGCTCCTTCCAATGCATTTCATCAAATGGTCCTTCTGGGTTTTGTCCTCGATGATGGATTTCTACGGACGTTCCATCACTTTTAAAGGTTGGCGCATTACCTCTTTTAGTTGGCTTGTTTAATTCGTCCCTATTGATGGTTTTTCCTTTCCTATCACTTATATACCCATTATGCACCAGCACACCCTCTTCTGTGACATAATAGTTTTCATTGTCCTCAATCTCCAGATTATAGACCTCTACAAAGGTAGGGAAAATTATCTTATTGTCAATGACAACGATAGAATTATCTTTCAGTTGAAGAGTGTCATTAACATTTAGTTCCTCTATTGGTGTCCATTCGCCATTGCTGAAGAAGCGGTGTTCGGGTGTTACTTCAATTGTCGTACCATTGGAAAGCTCCAAGGCGCACATACGGCGTGTCATACGACGCATAACCTTCTTTACCTTCTTGTACTCTTGCTCACCTGTTTCCTCATTGTAAGTTAAAATAGGTACGCCGACTTCCAGCTTCTCTATATCCGCCAGTCCCCACTGCGTATGCACCTTCGTGCCTGCAGGGAAACAGACTGTTGTAGCACCTTTAGCTGCAAAGACGTCAAGGATGAGTGACATACCACTTGCCTTGATTTTCTCCCAAGTGCTCTTTTCATCATCTGTCCAGATGTCATAGTGTTCTTTGGCTTGACCATAAAGACCGAAGCCTTTCATAAATCGGCAGAAAAGTCCTCCCTGATTCCATCCAGTGAACTGCTGAACGAAGTTCTCCTTGGCTGTATTAAGGAAAGTCTTACCAAACGTGCGAGCAAACGTTGTTGCAGCCTGTCCTGCTGATGAAGCACCTGCTGCAGCAGTACCAGCTTCTGCCACCATTGAGGCTCCACCTCGACCGACAAGGAAACCAAAGGCAAAGTTTGCAATATGACCGAGGTTAGTCAGAGCCTGTGTACCCCATGCCTCCCAGAATGTTTCTTGTGCCGTGATGATTCCACCTTCTGCTGGGCAGGTCATCTGTGAAGAAAGTGTCAGCAATGGTGCCCCATTCAGTTTGGAATGCTGTGATGTCGTGGCAGGAAGCCATGAACGTGTTGCTGCTGCACTGGCACATTTACAACCTGCAAAAACTAAGGCTGCTACGACAACGGCTGCAATGATGGCCGCCATAAGCCACCCGGGACCAGGAACACACATACAGGCTCCAACGGCAAAGGTTGCAACACCTGCAATGGCACCAGCTGCAAAAGCTACGCTACCAGCACAGATAAAGTTAGACTTCGTCTGAAGATCCTTACTTGTTGCTGCCAGGGAGCCGCTGAACTTAATACTCTTCTGGCTGTCTACACTCACACGTACAGGCTTTGCCCCCTTGGAGCAAGTCAGATAATGAGCTTCTGTAAGATATTGTTCATTCGCCATCTTCGTGAAGTTTTAGATGTAGGTGGGTGTACAACGAATAATCCTTGCCGACTGTCTCACTCAGGCTGAGATTAGCTTCTTCCAATATCTCGCCGTCATTATGAAAGTCTGCACGCATCTGATACTCCATATTCGAGCCTTTTGCATCAACGTTCTTAAGAATCTTATCAACAGACTCTCCATCGTAGATCATGTCGCCCTTAAAATGTCGATCGGTCTTGCCATCAAACATGACACCTTTACTTGTTTTGTACGTACAAGCAAGTTCTATAGGAACGCATGAACCGAAGCGGTCAATGTCACGATACTTAAAGCGTTCTTCACGCATATATTTTCCAAACTGAAGGAAATAAGCATACATGAAGTGCATATAGCGAATATTGTTCACAAACAGTGACTCATTGGCAAGTTCCTTCTCCTTTGCAAGGATAATCTCATACGAACTCATGGGGTACTTGTAGGTAAGATACTCACGAACTTTCTCCCATTTGGAATATACTTGCTCCCTATTATTAATCTTGCGGAGAATTCCGTGGTCGCTGACCCAGAAGTCCAATTCGTCATATATGGCACTAATCTCATTAGTTGCTTCAATAATCTGAGCAACTGTAGCGTCATCATATTTTACTAATTTATTTGATAACTCACGCAGGCGGAAACGCCAACATTGCTGTTCCTTGTCTACTTCAAGAAACGTAAGTTCATGGCGGCTCACCATCTTGAAATCACTGTCTATAACCATAGCCTTGGAATGTCCTTCTGCGGTAAGGTCATAGACAAATGTCTCTCCTTCTTTATATCTTCTGAAATACTCTTCTTCGTTGATTTCCATAAAAATCTGTTATCCTTTAGCTGTTAACATTGACATCTGGACCATCTACAACAACCTTACTTCCACCTGTAATTGAAATATCTTTGCTACCAAGAGTGGCAGTTGTTTTACCAGACATATTTAGATTGGTTTGGCTTGACATCGTCATATCCTGCTTGGCTTGTAACGACATCATTTCATCCGTTCCGATGGTAATCTGCTGTTTACCATTAATAAAGATACCGCTCGTGCAAACCTTTATTTGATTTTCTCCTACAACCAAAGTAATTGCAGTGTTTCCTTTTAACGTTATATTACCATCTGAGTCTGAAGATATAACGGAACTGCCATTACCAACATTGATAACGTTATTAGTTCCTGCATTGACAAAATTAGATGATTTCGCATTCGTCGTCGCATTACCTCCACCATCAAAGTTCATGCTTACACCGCCTTTGTCGTGCAGTGTTACGCTACCTGCAGAGTCATCAAGCTTAAGGGAGCTACCGCTTCGTGTGGTGAGGCTCTTGCAGTTATTGCCCTGGCCACCACCACCACCAGTTGTTCCATTAAAGAGGCTACCCAAAACGTATGGTCTTGCTGGATCTCCATGGCGGAAACCGAGGAGGACTTGGTCGCCTACCTCTGGGATGAATACAAAACCGCGGTTGCTCTTTACATCGTCACTGCTACCACCATCTGGTGTCATCACACGCACCCAACCTGTCTGCATACCATTCGTCTGCCAATTCATACGCACACGAACACGACCCTTGCCCTGTGGGTCAGCATTGCTAAGCACGGTTGCCATCTGTGTCTCTGCCAATGGCATACGCACCTTTGGACTTGGCAGTGCTTTTATTGTTGCAGGGATAGCCTTGAAGCGGTTCTTGTAGTAGCTGCCTTGACTTACCTCATGGGTTATCTCGATAATGATAAAGTTACCCAAACTCTCTTTTGATATGTTTCCTATACGCTCTAAGAATGAGCTGTAAAGACTTACAACAGAACCTACACGTAGGGTTGGCACCTGACTCTCTGCTGTGATATAATGTGTCTCAGCCGTCTCAGCCGCCTGCTTACGACCCATGTATCCAATGAGTTCTGACTCATCGCTTATACGTGGCAATGCACGCTGTCTTGCTGGCTTGGAGAATAACCCGAGTGATGCACGAAAGGCATCGCCCGATAGTTTATCATGTCCAATAGCTTGGTCTGGTGTCATTCTCTCCATCTCACGGTCCGAACCAGAGTGGTAAGAGAACACCTGCTCTGAACGTGCGAGAGTCTGCAAACCAATATCAAGTGACGATAGCGTCGTTCCGTATTCCAACCTAATTGGATCAGCCAATTTCTTTGGTTTTCCGAAGATTAGTTTAGTTCCATCGTAATACATCCACTCTTGATACTGATGAGCAAGACGACGGACAAAGTCGAAGTCGGACTCTTCATATTGACAGATATAGTCCTTGTTCTCTTTGAATTCTGGATTTAACTCTAATTGCACCTTAGCTTGTTCGCATAGCTTCTTAACCACATCCCCAATGGTTGTGTCATTCCATGAAAAGCAGCTATGTGCAGTCTCCATTCTGTAAGTAGCAGAATAACCAGAAACGATGATACACCCAAAGTCACTTCCCTCTCTGTGTAACTGTATGTTTGTCACCACACCCACGAAAATCGGTGTTCCAGCAGCTTTCACCACGATGCTTTCACCCAGCCACTTTTTACTGTTCTCGCTGATGTTGTGCACATATCTATTGCCACCAGATTCAAGTTCAACCGACATTTGGAATCGGTGATGTTTACCTATATTTTGTTCGATTTGTAGAGAAATAAAAGAAGAAAGAGACTTCTTTCCTACGCTGATAGTAATGGGGTTGAAAGGAATTGACATGGTTGTTTGTTTTGAGATAAAATAAAGCTAATAGGCGTGTGTTAGGGTATTATATTTCCAGTTTAAGGAGATTAAAGTTGACTTAAATCCCCTTTAATTGTGGAAAGCGAAAAGGACTATGCCGAGCATAGTTTGCTCTGCATAGTCCTTATGTTTCCTAAGCTTATGTGCGAGGCCAACGGTTGTCGAGCTCTGCATTACCTACTGTGATATTCTCAGCAGAGAAAGTCATAGCGATGGTCATAGGAGCCTCGTTGTTAACGTCGAGTGTCTCCTTGTAGTGAACGATGTATGCATTCTTGAAAGAAATCTCCTTCATCTTAGCATCTTCTTCGCTCTTCTTGTAGATAATCTTACCCTCAACAGGCTTGAACTGGCTGTTAAGCATAGCCTCGATGGTAGAAGTGTCATCAGTAGACTCGATAGTTACACTGATGCGACCGCCAGAGATGCTTGATGCAGGCTGACCCTTCTTGTCAGTTGTACGGCTGAACTCGTAGTTAGAAAAGAGTACATCATACTCCTTACCACCTAATTCCAAAGTTGCTCTAAATGAACTCATAATTGAAAAGTTTTAAGTTGTTAGAAAAAAAATGATTAATAAGGCACCCTTATTATCTCCTAATATTATAGGGAAATAAAAAAGAGAAAACCTCAACAACTTCTTGAAGTCCCCTCTGTACGGCTGTTAAACAGTCTTGCTCTTGGAAAGAAGAGGAAGATTCACAATCTGTTGTCTTTTAACAATGACAAAAATAGAAATATAATTTCATTACAACAAATTTAAAAACAATATATAACAGATATTTAAGTTTTAATACAAGCAACGCTTAACTTGGGTGGTAAATCGAGATTGTATCTACAACAATGCTTAGTATAAAGCTTTATCATAAAGTCATATTGGTACAGTCCTTAAAAGTGTGTAAGTTTCTTTATTTTAATGTTACAAATACAAAGATAAGAAAATATGGATTTACACACTTTTTTTTTATAGACAGTACCCAAACAAAAAGGGACTTACAGTAATACTGCAAGTCCCTTTTAATCTTATGTATGAGAGACTTAGGATTACTCCTGTGTAGCCTCTGCCTCTTGCTTAGCGAAGTCGAGAACATTCTTCTTGTTAGCCTCCATGCGCTCGTGTTCTTCTTGTGAACCAACAACGAGCTTCTGCCACTGGCGAAGACCAGTACCAGCAGGAATGAGGTGACCACAGATAACATTCTCCTTCATGCCTTCAAGGTTATCGCTCTTACCACGGAGAGCAGCCTCGTTGAGCACCTTAGTTGTTTCCTGGAAGGAAGCAGCACTCATGAAGCTCTTCGTACCGAGGGCAGCACGTGTGATACCCTGGAGAATCTGAGTAGCAGTTGCCTGAACGGCATCACGTACCTGAACGAGTTTGAGGTCACGACGCTTAAGACTTGAGTTCTCATCACGCAACTTGCGTACAGAGAGAATCTGACCCTTATAGCAGTTCTCAGAATCACCCGGATCGGTAACAACCTTCTTACCCCAGATACGATCGTTCTCCTCAGCAAAGTCGAGCTTATCAATAAGTTCCTGCTCGAGGAATATTGTATCTCCTGGGTCGTCGATACGTACCTTACGCATCATCTGGCGAACGATAATCTCAAAGTGCTTGTCATTAATCTTCACACCCTGCAAACGATATACATCCTGAACCTCATTAACGATATACTCCTGAACGGCTGTTGGACCCATGATAGACAAGATATCAGCTGGAGTAATAATACCATCAGACAATGGAGTACCAGCACGAACAGCATCATGCTCCTGTACAAGAATCTGCTTAGACAAACTTACAAGATACTTACGCTGCTCACCTGTCTTAGAAGTCACAATAATCTCGCGGTTACCACGCTTCACCTTACCCATAGTAATCTCACCATCGATTTCAGATACGACAGCTGGATTAGATGGGTTACGAGCCTCGAAGAGCTCAGTTACACGTGGAAGACCACCAGTGATATCACCAGCACCGCCAACAGAACGAGGAATCTTAACGAGTGTCATACCCGTCTTAATTTCAGCCCCATCAAGAAGTATCTGCTCCAAGTGACCACCTACAGGAAGGTTATATGTACCGAGGATATCAGATGCTGCATAAAGACCATCTTCACCCTTCTTAGCACCTACCTTAACGATGTCAACCGTAGGAAGTTTTGTCTTATCACGTGAATCGATAATGATACGCTCTGTAAGACCTGTAGCATCATCGGTTTCTGCCTTATAGGTAACACCCTCTATAACATCGTGCAGACGGAGAATACCAGCATACTCACTAACAATAACGGCGTTGAATGGGTCCCACTTACAAATCAGATCGCCCTTCTTAACAGTGTCGCCTGACTTGAAGTAAAGAGAACTACCATAAGGAACGTTATCTGTAAGGAGTACAATACCTGTGTTAGGGTCAACGAAACGGATTTCAGCCAAACGGCTTACAACCATCTGACACTCCTTCTCCTCATCGTCAACGAATGGTACTGTACGAAGCTCATCGAACTCAATCTTAGCATCATTCTTAGCTGTAATTGTTGCATTAGCTGCAGCATTACCAGCTACACCACCAGCGTGGAACGTACGAAGAGTAAGCTGTGTACCTGGCTCACCAATAGCCTGTGCAGCGATGACACCAACAGCCTCACCCATCTGTACCATACGTGCAGAAGCGAGGTTACGGCCGTAACACTTCTTACATACACCCTTCTTACTCTCACAAGTGAGTACAGAACGAATTTCAACCATCTCAATTGGTGAGTTCTCAATAGCCTGTGCCTTTGTTTCAGTGATTTCCTCACCTGCAGCAACGATAATATCACCTGTAGTAGGATTAATTACATCATGAACAGACACACGACCCAAGATACGCTCATAAAGGCTTGCAATAGTCTCATCACCATTCTTCAAGGCACGACACTCAAGACCACGGAGCGAACCACAATCCTCCTCATTGATAATAACATCATGAGAAACGTCAACGAGACGACGTGTCAGGTATCCAGCATCGGCAGTCTTCATAGCCGTATCGGCAAGACCCTTACGAGCACCGTGAGAAGCAATAAAGTACTCCAACACAGACATACCCTCCTTAAAGTTAGAGATAATTGGGTTCTCAATAATCTGAGCACCTTCAGCACCAGCCTTCTGTGGCTTAGCCATAAGACCACGCATACCAGCAAGCTGTGCAATCTGATCAGCAGAACCACGGGCACCAGAATCAAGCATCATATATACGGCATTGAAACCTTGGTCAGCCTCTGTCATGTGCTTCATAACAGCCTGCTTAAGGTTGTTATTTACGTGTGTCCACGCATCAATTACCTGATTATAACGCTCCTTATCAGTGATGAAACCCATTTCGTAGTTAGCTTTCACCTGGTCAACTTCATTCTGTCCCTTGCCTACGAGATCAGTCTTCTCATCTGGCACGATGATATCATCGAGGTTGAACGAAAGACCAGCAACGTAAGCCATACGATAACCGAGGTTCTTGATACCATCGAGGAACTCACAAGCACGCGCCATACCGACAGCCTTAATAACGTCAGCAATAAGACCACGAAGTGACTTCTTTGAGATAATACCATTGAAGAAACCAACCTCAGTTGGAATAATCTGATTAACAATTACACGACCAACTGATGTCTCAACCATACGCTTCTGAAGTTTACCATCAACGAGGTCATCAACGATTACCTTCACCTGTGCGTGGAGGTCACACTTCTTCTCATTGTAAGCAATGATAGCTTCCTCTGAGCCGTAGAATGTAAGACCTTCGCCCTTAGCACCTGGACGAATCTTTGTGATATAATAGAGACCAAGCACCATATCCTGTGAAGGAACGGTGATAGGTGCACCATTAGCAGGATTAAGAATGTTATGGCTCTGGAGCATCAAAACCTGAGTCTCCAATACAGCTTCATTGCTCAATGGAAGGTGAACAGCCATCTGGTCACCATCGAAGTCAGCGTTGAACGCTGTACATGCCAATGGGTGCAACTGAATAGCCTTACCCTCAATAAGCTTAGGCTGGAAAGCCTGAATACCAAGACGGTGAAGTGTCGGAGCACGGTTCAACAATACTGGGTGACCCTTCATTACATTCTCAAGGATATCCCAAATAACTGGCTCACGGCGGTCTACAATCTTCTTAGCACTCTTTACAGTCTTCACGATACCGCGCTCGATAAGTTTGCGGATAATGAATGGCTTATAAAGCTCTGCTGCCATCAACTTAGGCAGACCGCACTCACCCATCTTCAACTCTGGACCTACAACAATAACTGAACGCGCAGAATAGTCAACACGCTTACCGAGGAGGTTCTGACGGAAACGTCCCTGCTTACCCTTCAAAGAATCAGAGAGTGACTTCAAAGGACGGTTGCTCTCGCTCTTAACAGCAGATGACTTACGACTGTTATCGAAGAGTGAGTCTACAGCTTCCTGAAGCATACGTTTCTCATTTCGGAGAATAACCTCAGGAGCCTTAATCTCCATCAAACGCTTCAAACGGTTGTTACGGATGATAACGCGACGATAGAGGTCATTAAGGTCAGATGTTGCAAAGCGACCACCATCCAATGGAACCAATGGACGAAGTTCTGGTGGAGTAACAGGGATAATCTTCATGATCATCCACTCTGGGTTGTTCACACCGATAGACTGACGGAAGCCCTCAACAACCTGCAAACGCTTCAAAGCATCTGTCTTACGCTGTTGACTTGAGTCAGTTGTTGCGCGGTCACGCAACTCACCAGCCAAACGATCCAAGTCAATACCTGTGAGAAGGTCATAAATAGCCTCTGCACCCATCTTAGCAATGAACTTGCTTGGATCAGAATCATCCAAACGGTCATTACCCTCAGGGAGTTTATTATCAAGGATATCGAGATACTCGTCCTCTGAAAGAAGGTCGAACTTATGAGAACCATTCAAATCCTCTTCAGTATCGGCATTCTTCATACCCTCTACGACACCCGGCTGGATGACAACATATTTCTCATAGTAAATAACAGCATCAAGTTTCTTAGTTGGCATACCGAGAAGGTAACCAATCTTGTTAGGAAGACTACGGAAATACCAGATATGAGCAACAGGAACAACCAATTCAATATGTCCAGCACGTTCACGACGTACCTTCTTTTCTGTTACCTCAACACCACAACGATCGCAGACAATACCCTTATAACGGATGCGCTTGTACTTACCGCAGGCACACTCGTAATCCTTGGTAGGACCGAAGATACGCTCGCAGAACAAACCATCGCGTTCTGGTTTATAGGTACGATAGTTGATAGTCTCTGGCTTGGTTACCTCACCAAAAGAGTTTTCAAGAATCTCCTCAGGTGAAGCCAGTCCGATAGTAATCTTGCTGAAATTACTCTTTACTTTATTATCTTTCTTAAAAGCCATGTTTTACTTCTATTATGGGGTGTACGTATTAATCAAGTTTGACACTGAGACCGAGACCACGAAGCTCGTGCAACAACACGTTCAGTGACTCTGGAATACCTGGAGTTGGCATTGGTTCACCCTTAACGATAGCCTCGTAAGCCTTTGAACGACCAACAACATCATCAGACTTGATTGTCAAGATTTCCTGGAGAACATGAGATGCACCAAAGGCCTCAATAGCCCAGACCTCCATCTCTCCGAAACGCTGACCACCAAACTGTGCCTTACCACCAAGTGGCTGCTGTGTAATCAATGAGTATGGACCGATACTACGAGCATGCATCTTATCCTCAACCATGTGACCCAGCTTCAAGAAGTAAGTGATACCCACTGTAGCTGGCTGGTCGAACTTCTCACCAGTCTCACCATCATAGATATAGGTTGAACAGAGATTTGGTAAACCTGCCTTATCTGTCCACTCCTTCAAATCAGAGAGCTTAGCACCATCGAAGATAGGAGTAGCAAACTTAACACCCAACTTACGACCTGCAGCACCGAGGATAGCTTCGAAAATCTGTCCAAGGTTCATACGTGAAGGCACACCCATTGGGTTCAATACCAAGTCTACAGGACTACCATCCTCGAGGAATGGCATATCTTCTGTACGTACAACCTTAGATACGATACCCTTGTTACCGTGACGACCAGCAAGCTTATCACCTACCTGAATCTTACGCTTCTTAGCGATGTAAACCTTAGCCATCTGAAGAACACCAGAAGGAAGTTCATCACCGATAGTGATAGCAAACTTCTTACGCTTCATCTCAGCATCCATCTGCTTGTACTTACGGATGAAGTTCATAATCAACTTTTGGATCAGAAGGTTGATATGCTCATCATCAGTCCAGCCATTTGATTGGATTCCCTCATAATCAAGGTTCTTCAATGCAGCAACAGTGAACTTGCTTCCCTTAGTGATAATCTCAGCATCAGAGTAGTCCTTAACACCCTCTGAAACCTTATCTTCAGTCAGTTCAAGCAACTTATCAACCAAGAGATCCTTCAAATCATTGATCTTTGCCTCCTGCTCCTCGTCAATCTTAGCAAGAATATTCTTATCTTGACGCTTGCTCTCACGTGTCTTAATAGCACGACTGAAAAGTTTTTTATCAATAACGACACCACTTAATGATGGGTTAGCCTTCAATGAAGAATCCTTTACATCACCAGCTTTATCACCAAAGATAGCACGGAGAAGTTTCTCTTCTGGAGAAGGATCACTTTCACCCTTAGGAGAAATCTTACCAATCATGATATCACCTGGCTCAACACGAGCACCGATACGGATAATACCATTATCGTCAAGATCCTTAGTAGCTTCCTCACTTACGTTAGGAATATCAGCTGTAAATTCCTCTACACCACGCTTAGTTTCACGAACTTCAAGAGAATACTCGTCAACATGAACAGAGGTCAATACGTCTTCACGAACCATACGTTCAGAAATAACGATAGCGTCCTCATAGTTGTAACCCTTCCAAGGCATGTAAGCCACAACAAGGTTACGACCCAATGCCAACTCTCCGTTCTCTGTAGCATAACCCTCAGTAAGGATATCACCCTTCTTCACACGCTGACCCTTATCACAAATAGGACGAAGGTCTACAACCATGTTCTGGTTAGTACGACGGAACTTAGGAATACGATACTCCTTCAAAGCTGGCTCAAAGCTTACAAACTCCTCATCATCTGTACGATCATAGAGGATACGGATAGTTGTAGCATCAACGTACTCAATAACACCATCACCTTCCGCTGTAACCATTGTACGTGAATCCTCACAAACCTGCTTCTCAAGACCTGTACCAACGATAGGTGCATCATTATGAAGCAATGGAACTGCCTGGCGCATCATGTTACATCCCATCAATGCACGGTGACCGTCATCATGCTCCAAGAATGGAATCAGACCTGCAGAAACAGAAGCAATTTGCTGTGGAGACACGTCGATAAGAGCAACAGAATTTGGATCTACAACAGGGTAGTCAGCATCCTGACGACACTTAACAAAGTCACGAATAAATGTACCATCAGCATTCAATGGTGCATTACCCTGTCCAATAATCTGATCTTCCTCTTCCTCTGCAGTCAAGAAGAGTACATCCTTATTATCCATATCCACCTTAGCATCTTCAACACGACGATATGGTGTAACGATAAAGCCAAGATCATTAATCTTTGCATACATACAGAGTGATGAAATCAAACCGATGTTAGGACCTTCAGGAGACTCAATAGGACAAAGACGACCATAGTGAGTATAGTGAACGTCACGTACCTCGAAACCTGCACGCTCACGTGACAGACCACCAGGACCAAGAGCCGAGAGACGACGCTTATGAGTTACCTCTGCCAATGGATTGGTCTGGTCCATAAACTGACTCAATGGGTTAGTACCAAAGAATGAGTTGATGACACTTGAGATAGTCTTTGCATTAATCAAATCCGTTGGCTGGAACACTTCGCTGTCACGAACGTTCATGCGCTCACGGATAGTACGATTCATACGTGCAAGACCGATAGAGAACTGGTTAGCCAGCTGCTCACCTACGGTACGAACACGACGATTTGACAAGTGGTCAATATCATCAACAGTAGCGTTTGAGTTAATCAAGCTAATAAGATACTTAATAATCTCAATGATATCATCCTTTGTCAGTACACGTACATCCATATCCGTTTCCAAATTCAACTTCTTGTTGATACGGTAACGACCTACCTCTCCCAAGTCATAACGCTTGTCAGAGAAGAAAAGGTTCTGGAACACCTCACGTGCACTTGCATCATCAGCAGCATCAGCATTACGCAACTGACGATAAATATAGTTTACTGCCTCAATCTCCGAGTGGCTCGGATCCTTAGCAAGTGTATTGAAAATGATAGAATACTTACTTGCAGCATCCTCATCCTTATGTAACAAGATTGTTGATACAGAACTGTCAAGAATGTCATCTACAATCTCATCTGTGATGATAGTCTCACGCTCAACAACAACCTCATTGCGCTCAATAGATACAACCTCGCCTGTATCCTCATCAACGAAATCTTCAGCCCAAGACTTCATTACGTTACCAGCAATCTTACGACCAATAGCTGCCTTCATATTCTTCTTATTTACCTTAACCTCCTCACAGAGATCAAAGATCTGAAGAATATCACGATCAGACTCGTAACCAATAGCACGAAGCATTGTAGTTACAGGCAACTTCTTCTTACGGTCAATATAAGCATACATGACATTGTTAATGTCAGTAGCAAACTCAATCCATGAACCCTTGAATGGAATGATACGTGCACTATAAAGAACAGTACCATTTGCATGGACACCCTGGCCAAAGAACACACCCGGAGAGCGATGCAACTGAGAAACTACAACACGCTCAGCACCATTGATAACAAAAGTACCATTACTTGTCATGTAAGGAATAGTTCCCAAGAATACATCCTGAATAAATGTACCGAAATCCTCATGATCTGGGTCAGTACAATACAGCTTCATTTTAGCCTTCAAAGGTACACTATATGTCAAACCACGCTCCAAGCACTCGTCAATAGAATATCTTGGTGGGTCAACATAGTAATCCAGGAACTCAAGGACAAAATTATTACGCGTATCGGTGATAGGGAAGTTCTCTGCGAACACCTTATACAAACCGTCATTCTTGCGTTCCTCAGGCGGAGTATCCAGCTGTAGGAAGTCACGGAAAGACTTCAACTGCACATCGAGGAAATCCGGATATGGATACGGATTCTTAACGCTGGCGAAATTTACTCTGGGTTTATTTTCTAATGCCATAACTGAAATTAAATATTCAAATGTTTAAAGTCCAGCGGCGGACTAAAAAGGGAGAAATTCCCCATATATGTCAAAAGACACAAAAAGGTTAGGACTCACCTACTTGGTAAATCCTAACCATGTTTTTTTATTTATGTAAGGAAGAAGTAAAATTACTTCAACTCTACCTTAGCACCCTCAGCCTCGATAGCAGCCTTCAGGTTCTCAGCCTCAGCCTTAGCCATACCCTCCTTCAAAGTAGAAGGTGCACCGTCTACGAGGTCCTTAGCTTCCTTCAAACCGAGACCACAAGCCTCCTTAACAGCCTTAACAACCTTGAGCTTGTTAGCACCAGCGTCAACGAGAACTACGTCGAAATCTGACTTCTCCTCAGCTGCGCCACCTGCAGCAGCTGCAGCAGGACCAGCAACAGCAACAGCTGCAGCTGCAGGCTCAATACCATACTCGTCCTTGAGGACAGTTGCCAACTCATTTACTTCCTTAACAGTAAGATTTACTAACTCTTCTGCAATAGCTTTTACGTCTGCCATTTTATTCTAAATTTTTAATTTTTTGTTCTAAAAATAATATACCTTTTTGACTTTATTAGATTTTTTACTCAGGACGCTCGCCTAAAGTCTTAAGCACACCGTGGATAGTGCCAGCGCCTGACTGGAGAGCAGAAACAACGTTCTTTGCAGGAGACTGCAGCAATGCCACAACATCTGCGATGAGTTCGTTCTTGCTCTTGAGAGCCGCAAGTTCTTCGAGTTTGTCAGCACCAACAAATAGAGATTCCTCTACATAAGCTGCCTTAAGAGCAGGAATACCTTCCTTCTTATACTCCTTCAACAACTTTGCTGGTACATTAGCAGTCTGAGTGAACATAACTGCTGTATTACCCTTCAAAGAACCATACAGTGGTTCAAAATCTACATCTGAAGCTTCAAAAGCCTTATGAAGAAGGTTATTCTTCACAACAACCATATTGATTTCGCTCTTGAAACACTTACGGCGAAGAGAACTTGTAGCCTCTGCGTTCAATCCAGTTACGTCAACCAAATAGAAATGAGGATAGTTCTTTAACTTCTCACCGAGTTCAGCGATAATTGTATCTTTTACTTCTTTCTTCATTGTACAAAACTTTTAGAGTTATTCAGCTGATTTAGGATCAATCTTGACACCCTTACTCATTGTGCTAGAAATAAAGATACTCTTGATATATGTACCTTTAGCAGCAGCAGGCTTCAGCTTGATAACAGTAGAGATAAACTCCTTAGCGTTACCACAAATCTGCTCAGCAGACATACTAACCTTACCGATTGAAGTGTGGATAATACCAGCCTTATCAACCTTAAAGTCAATCTTACCCTGCTTAACGTCCTTTACTGCCTTAGCAACATCCATAGTCACAGTACCGCTCTTTGGGTTTGGCATCAAGCCACGAGGACCGAGTACACGACCCAAAGGACCTAACTTACCCATGCATGATGGCATAGTGATGATAACATCAATATCAGTCCATCCGCCCTTGATCTTTTCAACGTATTCGTCGAGACCAACGTAATCAGCACCAGCTTCCTTAGCGGCAGCCTCCTGATCAGGTGTACAGAGACAGAGCACACGTGTGACTTTACCAGTACCATGTGGAAGTGACACAACGCCACGAACCATCTGGTTAGCCTTACGTGGGTCAACACCGAGACGCACATCAACATCTACAGAAGCATCAAACTTGGTAGTGGTAATTTCCTTTACCAACTGTGCTGCCTCTTCCAGTGTATATGCCTTCCCTGCTTCAACCTTCTCAGCTACTGATTTCTGATTTTTTGTCAGTTTACTCATTTTTACTTTTGAAGTTTAAAATTATTTACCAGGGAAGTCCCCTTTTACAGTGATACCTATACTACGAGCAGTACCAGCAATAAGCTTCATTGCACTCTCTACTGTGAAACAGTTGAGGTCTGGCATTTTGTCTTCTGCGATAGCCCTTACCTGCTCCCAAGTTACGGATGCAACCTTCTTGCGGTTTGGCTCTCCAGATCCGCCTTTCACCTTAGCCACTTCCATGAGCTGTACAGCTGCAGGAGGAGTCTTAATGATGAAGCTGAAAGACTTATCGTTGTAGTAGGTAATTACGACTGGAAGAACTTTACCAGCCTTGTCCTGGGTACGGGCGTTGAACTCCTTGCAAAATCCCATAATATTAATACCCTTAGAACCCAATGCAGGGCCTACTGGAGGGGAAGGATTTGCAGCGCCACCTTTAATCTGTAATTTGATTAATCCAGCTACTTCTTTAGCCATTTCTTTTGTTAATATTAAAAATTAAACTATAGTAGAATAGTATCCGTAACAACACTATTCTTCTTTTGCGACTTGCATAAAACTTAGCTCCAATGGATTCTGGCGACCAAAGATCATTACCATCACCTTCAACTTATGCTTCTCGGCATTCACCTCTTCGATAATACCATGGAAACCGCTGAAAGGACCATCAGTAACCTGAACTGTTTCACCAACCATATATGGTATATTCTGAACTTCTTCAAGTTCAGTATCTTCCACATTACCTAACAGACGATTAATATCTGCTTGACGGACAGGTGAAGGGTCAGACATACCTCCGAGGAATCCTAAAACATTAGGCATGAAGCGCAACGTAGAAGCTACGTCAGCCGTCATATTGGCCTGGACAAGCACATAACCAGGAAGACTTAATTTCTCCTTAACAATACGCTTCCCATCTTTACGCACAGTTGCGTGTTTTTCCATAGGTAATAAAACCTCAAAAACACGCTCAGCAAGTTTTTCGTTCAGACGTAATTGAGCATCGATATATTCTTTTACCTTTGCCTCTTTACCGCTGACAGCACGAAGAACATACCATTTCTTTTCTGTATCTGCCATTTCCTAATGAATTATCTTGGATATACAAATTCCATTACGCGCTGGAACAAAGAGTCCATAGCAAACACTACCAACGCAATGATAACGGAAGCAGAAATAACTACCATTGCACTATGTGTTAGCTGGGCACGTGATGGCCATGTAGTTTTATGCGCAAGTTCATCGTAGCAAGCCTTGCAATAATTAACTATCTTATTAAACATAAAATCTTCTCTTTTTGCACGGGTTGAAGGGCTCGAACCCTCGACACCTGGTTTTGGAGACCAGTGCTCTACCAACTGAGCTAAACCCGTAAGTTAGTTCCCGACTCCCGAAAGAATCGGGAACTAATATAGTGTAATCTTAATTATCGATTACTTAACGTCCTCAAGGATCTCTGTGATCTGACCAGAACCTACTGTACGACCACCCTCACGGATAGCGAAACGAAGACCCTCGTTCAGAGCAACCTTGTAAATCAACTCAACCTCAATCTCAACGTTGTCACCTGGCATAACCATCTCAACGCCCTCTGGGAGGTGAATTTCACCTGTACAGTCCATTGTACGGAGGTAGAACTGTGGACGATACTTGTTACCGAATGGAGTATGACGACCACCCTCTTCCTTCTTCAATACATAGATAGATGCCTTGAAGTGATCGTGAGGAGTAATAGCACCTGGGTGCACAACTACCATACCACGCTTAACCTCAGCCTTATCGATACCACGGAGGAGGAGACCTACATTGTCACCAGCCTGACCTGTTGGAAGGTTCTTACGGAACATCTCAACACCAGTGATAACAGACTTCTTGTCCTCACCGAGACCGAGCAACTGAACCTCATCACCTACCTTACAGATACCAGTCTCGATACGACCAGTAGCTACAGTACCACGACCTGTAATAGAGAATACGTCCTCAACAGGCATCAAGAATGGCTTGTCAATCTCACGCTCTGGCTCTTCAATCCAAGTATCAACAGTATCCATGAGTTCCATTACAGAGTCTACCCACTTCTCAACACCGTTCAAAGCACCGAGTGCAGAACCACGAATGATAGGAGTATCCTCCTCATAACCGTACTGCTCGAGGATCTCACGAACCTCCATCTCAACGAGATCAAGCATCTCAGCATCATCAACCATATCACACTTGTTCAAGAATACAACCAAGCGTGGTACGTTTACCTGACGAGCGAGCAAAACGTGCTCACGAGTCTGAGGCATAGGACCATCAGTAGCAGCTACAACCAAGATAGCACCATCCATCTGAGCAGCACCAGTTACCATGTTCTTTACATAGTCGGCGTGACCAGGACAGTCTACGTGTGCGTAGTGACGGTTAGCTGTTTCGTACTCGATGTGTGCAGAGTTAATGGTAATACCACGCTCTTTCTCCTCAGGAGCATTATCAATCTGATCGAAAGACTTAACTTC
Organism: Prevotella melaninogenica; assembly: GCF_003609775.1. Taxonomy (NCBI): domain Bacteria; kingdom Pseudomonadati; phylum Bacteroidota; class Bacteroidia; order Bacteroidales; family Prevotellaceae; genus Prevotella; species Prevotella melaninogenica. The sequence goes on along the minus strand of NZ_AP018049.1, from coordinate 414,894 downwards.
CTCTGAACCGAAGCCCTTCTCATGAAGAACCTTTGAGATTGCTGCAGTAAGAGTGGTCTTACCGTGGTCAACGTGACCGATAGTACCAATGTTTACATGCGGTTTGGTGCGCACGAATTCTTCTTTAGCCATAGCTTTTTCTTATTTAATATTAAATGAATAATCTGTGCTTTTAGTTACACTAATTAATAACAATAATAGCAGAGCTGTAACTGAGAGTTGAACTCAGGACCTCTTCCTTACCAAGGAAGTGCTCTACCACTGAGCTATTACAGCAAAACCATAGAGAGCGGAAAACGGGGCTCAAACCCGCGACCCCCAGCTTGGAAGGCTAGTGCTCTATCAACTGAGCTATTTCCGCAAATTACATTTTCTGAAGTGGGTAGTGATGGATTCGAACCACCGAAGCTAGAAGCAGCAGATTTACAGTCTGCCCCATTTGGCCACTCTGGAAACTACCCGTCAGCAAATGTATCCCCCTTTCAAGGAGAGCCTCTTGTCGGATTCGAACCAACGACCCCGAGATTACAAATCACGTGCTCTGGCCAACTGAGCTAAAGAGGCATTACTTTGCAGCCGAAGGCTACTTGTCGTAAAACGGCTGCAAAGGTAAGACTTTTATTTTAATCTCCAAAATATTTCAGAGATTTTTTAATGCTTTCTTTGTTTTTCCTTAAACTTGGTGAGCTGAACCTTCATTGCATCTAAACACTGATCAATACCTTCTTCAAAAGTATCGCATGTTTTTTCCACATACAAAGTATTACCAGGAACTACTACTGATAAACTTGTGGTTTTATTTAATGCTGTAGCAGGCTTCTCAACCTTCAATTGCACCTCTACTTTCTGAATGTCTTCGTAAGACTTTTCTAATTTTTCAGCCTTCTTGGTAATAAAGGCCTGTAACTTCTCGGTTGTGTCGAAATGTATCGACTGGATCTTAATTTCCATAGGTACCTCCGTTTTTAAAAGGTTAAGCCCTTGGATGGGCATTTTTATAGACTTTCTTCAACTGTTCAAAGGTCGTATGAGTATAAATCTCTGTCGTTGACAGACTCTCATGACCAAGCAGTTTTTTTACACTTTCCAGTCCTGCCTCATGATTGAGCATTGCCGTGGCAAACGTATGGCGAAGAACGTGCGGTGAACGTTTTTTTAACGTTGACACTTTTGACAGATTCTTCTTTACCAAATTTCTTACCTGTGTAGTTGTCATCCTTTTGCCTTTCTTTGTTTGAAAGAAGGGTGTGGAATCACCTTTTACTGTTGTGTTACGTACCTGCAGGTACTGAGCAAACACATTAGCGAGTTCCTTACCAAAGGGAATAATTCGTTGCTTATTTCTCTTACCTGTTACTTTAATTTCACAAGTGATATTGTCAATATCTTTATCATCAAGACCTATCAATTCTGACAAACGAATACCCGTTACGTAGAACGTTATAATTATTGTACGTTCAAGCACATCCTTATAACTATCTCCCCACATCTTCGAATCCAGCAAACTTTCCATCTCCGACTCCTTAAGGAATTGAGGAAGCGGCTTTTGCTTTTTAGGACCTTGAAGACCATGAGCAGGGTCTTTCTCAATAAGTTTACGGCGGAGTGCAAATCTATAAAAAGATCTCAGCGCACTGAGTCTTCTATTGACTGATGAAGCAGAGTTACCTCTGTCCATCATGTACTCCATCCAGTTTCTGACAACATCAGAGTCTACAGACTCCCAAGAGAGCTGACAATCAAGTTCTTTATAAAACCGTTCGAACTCTATCAAGTCCTTTCGATAGTTGATTACCGTCATCGGGGAATAATTCCTTTCAAACTTTATGTAATCTAAGAACTTCTCTATCATCGGCACATTGTCAAATCATTTATATGGCAACGAATTTACGGAAATTAATCCAAACCGCCAAATTTTTAAAGAAGATTTTACTCTTCTGCGTCGCGAAGCTGCTGTACGTAAACGGCACGTTCCATCTTCAGGCGCTTCTTAACAGATGGCTTATCAAACTGCTGACGAGCACGGAGCTCCTTAACAACACCTGTCTTCTCAAACTTTCTCTTGAACTTCTTGAGCGCGCGCTCGATGTTCTCACCGTCCTTTACTGGTACAATAATCATGCTTTTTGTTTTAAATTATTTATTAATTAAACGTATGCGAAAGGGCATGACACCACTTTTGCGCCTGCAAAGTTACACTTTATTCTCCTAACTTCCAAACATTTGTGGTTTTTTCCTACTTTCTTATCGATTAAAAAGGCTTTTAGAAAAGACATTATTACAGCTCAGAACATGCTGTTTAGAGCCTTCACGCTTCTTTTCAAAGGTTGCTTAACATCATGCCCTAAGCGATATTACACAAGCGTTAAATTGGTAACGTTTCCACTCTTAGCCACTCTTTTTCACCCTCTGTCAAATGAGGCGATAGGCTTTCATAAACACGTTGATGGTATCTATTGAGCCATTCACGCTCCTCAGCACTCAACATTTCAAATACAATCGGAGTTGTATCTATCGGAGCAAGCGTAAGTGTTTCAAACTTGAGAAAATCACCAAAGGCTGTTGTTTCAGCAGGAACTATCAACAATGTATTTTCTATACGCACTCCAAACTTTCCTTCCAAATAAATACCCGGCTCATTAGTAACTGTCATTCCTGCTTGAAGTGGCGCAGAACGCCATTCCATACGAATCTGATGAGGACCTTCATGTACATTTAGATAGCTCCCTACTCCATGTCCTGTTCCATGCATATAATTATAACCTTCACGCCACATCGGTGCACGTGCAAGAGCGTCAATCTGTGAGCCACACGCACCTGCAGGGAAACGGCATATATCAAGTTGAATATGTCCCTTCAACACCAAAGTATAAACTCGACGCTGTTCCTCTGTCAGTTCGCCTAAAGCAATGGTTCGTGTAATATCTGTTGTACCGTCTAAATATTGCGCACCACTATCTATGAGAACTAAACCATGAGGTTCAACAGGAATATCCGTCTCTGGCGTAGCTTCATAATGAACAATAGCTCCATGTGCTTCATAGCCCACTATTGTATCAAAAGAAATACCCTTAAACTTTGGTTGTTCAGCACGTAGAGCCGTCAAACGCTCATCAAGTGAGATTTCCGTCTGTCCCCCAGCCTCAACAGCAGATTTCAGCCAAGCAAGGAATTTTACCACTGCTACACCATCACGCAACATTGCAGCACGAAAGCCGTCTTGTTCTACTTTATTCTTTACAGCCTTCATACTAACAATTGGTGAAACCCCTGAGCATACTTTCTCGAAAGGTACCGCTGTAGCCAATGAATAGTTTGTAGAAGTCATATCTACTAACAGCGATTTACCCGTATAAGAACGAAGTCCCTCCACGACTGCTTCGTATGCCTCAACATCTATCTTTTCTGAAGCAAGGTAAGCATTAACCTCTGCCGAAAGTTTTACATTATTTATATATAAGGTAACTTTCTCAGGAGAAATCAAGAGGTAAGATACAAAAACAGGATTACAATGTACATCACTTCCACGCAAGTTTAAAACCCATGCTATTTCATCGAGTGCAGTTACCAATAATCCATCAGCACCATATTCTGAAAGGTACTTACGAACCCTACTTATCTTACTTGACGTTAACTCTCCAGAATATTCTAACGGATGAAGCTGTACCTCATTATCAGGGATTACAGGTCTGTCCGTCCAAAGTTCAGCCATAGGGTCGGCATCTGTTCGCACAGTAATGTTCCCTTTTGTCGCCAACTCTTGTTCCATCGCAGCAACCTCTGCAAAAGAGTTTACATTCCCATCCAGTCCAACCACAGCCTTTTCATAAGTAGACAGTTCACTTGCAAGCCATTCTGACACAGACGGAGTTCCCTCCACACGAAGCTTCATTAGCTGAAAGCCAGTACCGTTCAACTCCTTCTCAGCTGCAATAAAATAACGTGAATCTGTCCATAGCGCAGCATGCTCTAACGTAACAACTGCTGTTCCCGCAGAACCACTGAAGCCTGAAATCCATTCACGACTCTTCCAATAATCAGCTACATATTCACTATTATGGGGATCACTACTTGGGAAAACAAAAGCAGTAAACCCATTCTCTTTCATCCACGAGCGTAATTTTGCAACACGCTCATTAATTGTATGTATCATATCGTTGTTTTTAAGGTTCAATGATAAGAAAGTTTATCTACATTACGACTATCTTCTACAAAACCTCCTATCCTTTGTAAAAGTTCCTTCGTTTTCGCTGCTAAGTTAAACAAATAAATCAGAACCGCCAAGACAAGCCGACTAAGAATTAATCGATTTGATAGACAGACTTTGCAAAGCCTCTACTTTTTATAATAAATAACACATTTATTCTAAAATATCTTTCTCGCATGGTCATTTTTTTTGTATCTTTGCCGTATCGATAAAAAAGGGAATTTAACTTTTAATTATATATCTATTATGAATTATTTAACAAACGAAAAGCTCGTTATCGTCGGTGCAGGCGGTATGATTGGTTCTAACATGGTTCAGACCGTTCTCACACTCGGTCTTACTCCTAACATCTGTCTGTACGATATCTATGAGCCAGGTGTACATGGTGTATTCGACGAAATGGAGCAGTGTGCTTTCCCAGGTGCTAACCTCTCTTACACCGTTGACGCAGCAGAGGCATTCACTGGTGCTAAGTACATCATCTCTTCTGGTGGTGCTCCACGTAAGGAAGGTATGACACGTGAGGACTTGTTGAAGGGTAACTGCCAGATTGCAGCTGACTTCGGTGAGAACATCAAGAAGTACTGCCCAGACGTTAAGCACGTTGTTGTTATCTTCAACCCAGCTGACGTTACAGCATTGACAGCTCTCATCCACTCTGGTTTGAAGGCTAACCAGCTCACATCACTCGCTGCTCTTGACTCTACTCGTTTGCAGCAGGCATTGGCTCACGAGTTTGGCGTACAGCAGGATAAGGTTACTGGTGCACACACCTACGGTGGTCATGGTGAGCAGATGGCTGTATTCGCTTCTAAGGTTAAGATTGATGGCAAGCCATTGTCTGAGATGGGTCTTTCTGCAGAGCGTTGGGAAGAGATTAAGCACCACACAGTACAGGGTGGTTCAAACATTATCAAGCTTCGTGGCCGTAGCTCCTTCCAGAGTCCAGCTTACAATGCTGTTAAGATGATTGAGGCTGCTATGGGCGGTGAGAAGTTCACCTTGCCAGCAGGTTGCTACGTTAACGACGAGAAGCTCGGTTTCAAGAACGTTATGATGGCTATGCCTACTACTATCGACGCGACTGGTGTTCACTACACTGAGCCAACAGGTACTCCAGAGGAGATGGCTTCTCTTCAGGCTTCTTACGAGCACCTCTGCAAGATGCGTGACGAGATCATTGGTCTCGACATCATCCCAGCTGTTGCTGAATGGAAGAACGACAACGCGAATTTGTAAGATAGTTGACGAGTTAACAAGTTGACAAGTTGACGAGTTATCTGATTACAAAGCAAAATATAAAGGCAATCAACTTTTTGTTGGTTGCCTTTTTATTGTACAAGGCTAAGTTAGTTGACGAATTAACAAGTTATCTATGTTTAGGATCTAATACCAGAGTAATAAGAATGATACATATTGTGGTCTAATGACCGATTGGAGTTTAACGGACAGGAAAGATTTTATTATAGTGCTATTCTTAACTTCATCGTACATACACATATCTTACAAGAATATTTTTGTTTCAATTTCCTGTCACTTTTAACACTTTGTTTATTCCTCTGTAAACTAACAAGTTAAGCATATACAACAAATGACAGCAGTGACAGCAAATTGAATTTCGACAAATGTCCAAGTAGCTCCACAAACTAAATGTGTATCCACACTAAATATCTACTGTCCCGTTATCTGATTACAAAGCAAAATAAAAAGAGGATGTATCAATTTTGACACACCCTCTTTTCTATTGTACAAAGATAAATTACTTCGCAAAACTATGGAAGAAGCTTGGATTTCCTTTCACCTGTACGACTGGACCAGCCACTTCTTTCGTGTCAGGGTTATATGTGTAAAATCCATTCGCTTTCTTATTGGCACTTCCAAAGACAATCAGGTTTTTATGCCTGCCGATGGCTATTCCTTGCGGGTTGGAAATTTCCATTCCCTTTATGACAGCCACCGTCTTCTGCTTTAGGTCGATAACAACTGGAATATTGGTAAGGCTGACATAAGGATTCTTCAGTCCGTTAGGATCAAGACCAAATGAGTTAGCATATGCGTAAGCCTTCCCGTTGTCGGCGTAGAATATCGTTGACAGGAAGTTGGCATACTTAGTCATCAGACCTACAACCTCTGTTTTGTCAAGCCGGATATAGTAGTCAGGATCGATGTCTGTCGAACCGTTCTTTATGCGTACAATACCACCATTGAGCCCTGGGATGAAACCGAATGAACCGATACAGTTGATATATATGTCTTTGTTCTCATCCATGAAAATGGAACCCGGGTCTATCGGGCGTGTGGCAAAGCACAGTCCCAAGGTAGTGTTAACGATATGCTTTTCAACCTTATCAGTCTTCACATCAATCATAGCCAGTTCAATGTTATTACGTGTTGGCATATACTGAGCATTCATTTGGTTCAGTCCAACAAAGAGTTTACCATCACGAATAATCATTGCAGCTGGTGCAACCCTCGTATCTGACTGTTTCAGATTATTAAGGTCAATATCTGCAATCTTTGTCATAGTTGTTGGGTTGAATACCATCACAAAACCAATACCTTGTAAACTGACGTATGCCTTCTCACTACTTGCTTCTACGATGTTACATGCTGCAGCACCAGCAGGAATAGACAATGCACCTTCTTTCTTCCATGTACCATCGTTCATAATTCTATAGCGATTTATCTCCGCCTTCGTGTTACCCATATAATCAGGGAATGAGTAGACATTGCCCGACTCTGTTACAATTGGCGTAGAACCAAAACCGCAAGGAATACCGTTCTTATTGTCGTATGTTCCTGGTAAGAAACTTGGCAATGCTTGCAAATATACATTACCACTATTACCCTCTGGATTGGTAATTCCCGTTGCAAAGACAACTCCATGAAAGTCCTTATTACCAGGAGTAGGATTAGGACCCGGTGTTGGGTCGTCACCATTGTTTCCACAAGCGGTAAACATAGCCATCACAACAATGGCTGAAAGAATTGATTTAAGCTTTTTCATTGTTCTCTTTATTTAATATTAATATTATCACTATAGACACACAAGATGCCCTTTCTTTATGAATCATACTTTATTCTTTCATATTGCAAATAAAGTCTTATTGCCTCTTACTTCAGAAGATATCTAACTTTTACTCCTATATATCTTCCTGGCAGAGGACGATTAAACTCTGATACAACATGGCGATCCATAAGATTCTTTACCTTAAACGTTAAAACCCATTGGTCATTCTTGAAACTATGTTCTACTGCTGCATCCATCGTCAAAGCAGAAGGAATCTTCTTATCTTGATACCGACTTACTTCAAAATCATAGTAATATGTATGCACGTATGAAGCATCAAAGAGGAAACGTGTGTTCTGTTCCTTTCCTCCAAAGAGGTTTTCTTTATGGAACTCTGCACCAAAGTTTGCTAATAGATAAGGTACGTTTGGGATACGTTTCATATAGGTAGGATTTTCGACAGTAGTACCTGGAGTTAGTTTTCTCACATCACGAAGGTCTTGATAAGTACCATTCGCATAAAGATAAAGTACTGGACAGACATCTCCCTTAACATCAAGTTCAATACCTCTCGTACGTACACTACCAAAGTTACGATAGCGAGCCATCGTAGGAATCATATCAGGCGTAAACCTTATCATGTCTTTCAACTGATTATAAAAACCATTCAACTCTATCTCAACAAGTCCACCATCTTGTTTTAAGTGACGATAAAGCATACCAAGATTGACACCAGATGTACGTTCAGGCTTCAAAGCTGGGGATGCGAGGATAGAATATCCATTACCTATTAACTCCTCACTTGTAGGTATTCGCACCTCTGAATTAAAAGAGGCCTTTAGCATCAAGTCGTCTGTAAACTTATAACGAAAAGCATCACTAAAACCAAAATAAGATTTAGACACTTTTACGGGCTCTGGCGAACGTACCGAATAAACATCTATGCTACGGGAATGAGATGAGAAAATAAAGTTCTTTAAAGTAAAAGCATTCTGAAAACGACCATCAAAGAGAGTCAAATCGTATGACAAGCCCGTTGTTAAGGTTTTCATCTTACTGGGGAAATTTGATTGAAAGCCCAAAGCCTTATCCATTAAGGAATCATTTGGATGAAGTGAGTTTCTATCAAAGTAAACATTCAGATTAATCCCATGATGCTTATCTATGGTATATCCCAAATTAAGCTTCGACGTCAACTCGTTCGACCGGTTTCTTCCATCTGAAGGGAAGTTATTCTGCTCTCCTCCGTATGGAGAGACCGCAGGCAACTTGTTCCCATCCCAATCATAACGATTTGATGCCTTATCATTTAAACCATACCTACCAATGATATACCCTATATCAAAATCAAAATCGAGACCATCCAAAAAGAAATTCTTACGCTTTAGTGTTAATGCCGTCAATCCACTAACAGAATGGTTATAAGCCTCACGCACATCGAGGTCGATTCCTTGTATTTCCTGACGTGTCCTAAGGAAAATAAGTTCCCACTTCATTTCATCAAACCACCATTTCGTAGCCTTTACAGACATTCCAGCCATGACTTTATTGAACTTATCATGATCTCTTTCCACAATTCTATTGTCCAAATTAGCCAATGTCATTTTGTAATTGTTCTTTGAAAACGAGAAGGCTCCGCCAATACCAAATTGTAGACCAGTTTTATGATTGGTACGTTTAAACACCGTTGATACTTGATGTGTGTTAAACGAACCCAGTTCGTATGAGAAGTCAAAATAAACAGGTGGGTATTCCTTTGTTACTACATTAACTGCTCCTCCTAAGGCTGAACCACCAAACTTATAAGGAACAATACCTTTATAAACCTCAATACGCTCTATCATATTCGTTGGAATATCGTTTAAGGCAACAAAGTTACTCAACTGTGACATCGGAACTTCATCCACATACATTCCCATACGCTTACCTTCTAAGCCACGAAGTGAAATGCGAGAGGCACTACCTAAACCTCCTGTATTTCGCACGGTAACTCCAACTGTACGCGCAAGTACGTCATTAATATTTGTCGCCGTACCTTGTAACTGACGCTGTCCTATAACAGATATTGGCATAGCCGATTCCTTCAGTTTCCTAATCTCGCTACGTGCTGTCACCATAACTTCTTTCATCTCAACAGTTGTATCACGCTTATTCATCTCTTGTGCGTTTCCTCTAAGCATGAGAAAACATGAAAAAAGTGTTAGACAAATCGCCTTTCTATATGACGAATAAGTATTATACACCCCTTTGCAGATAAATGTTTTTCTGTTATTTTTCATCTAACTTGTAGTTTAAAGACTCCGTGTTATTACGAATAGAGTCTTAAGTAAAAAACATGTATTCAATTATCGATACAAAGGTAGAAAATAATAGAGCGTGGTACAATACCTAAAAATTAGTAAACCAACTGACAATAAGCAAGTCTACTATTAGAAGAATGAGGCAAGTGTACAGATTATTTAGTACTCAGCACCATTGGTGTTAAGCATGAGCACCACATGTGCTAAGCATCAGCACGTCTCTTAAAGATGACATATAAGAGTCATTATAACGGATAGTAAGGCACAAACACATAACTTGTATGAGAGATAAATATCACATTTTACAAATCGAAAACAGAGCGTCTTGTTAATTACCTGCAAAAGAAAGGGGGAAAGACGAGAACACTTTCCCGTACTTTCCCCTATGAAAATAAAACTTAATGGTCTTTTGAATTAATCTTCGTAGCCTGGAGTCTGTTTCAACTCTGCATTGGTTGACTTCGTTGTTTCATCAATAGGCCATAACAAGCGGTCGGCACTTGCAGTTGAATACTTTGTAGCCTTATCAACCAAACGGATATCATGCCAACGCTTTCCTTCAAACAAGAACTCACGCATACGCTCTTTAAGGATAGCTTCTATTGGGTCCTCATCACCACCAACAAATGGGTTATCGGTATAGAAGTTGGTCAGTGCGGTACTTCCTCCAGTACTTACATCATTTGGATATTGCACCTCTGTATGAGCATTGAAGTAGGTTGCACCGTATGCACGACGACGAACTTGATTGATTTCTGTTGATGGGTCCTGACCTAAGAAAGCCTTAGCCTCAGCAATACCAAGCAAACACTCTGCAAAACGATAGATAGGCTGGTCATCATACCATGATGTAGCTGCGCTACCAGCTATCAATGTTCCGCGGAACTTATTACAGATATTACCAACGTATGAACCATCTGAAGCCTGATAAACATCCGCCAAAGAAGCCTTCTTACGCTTGTCATTATCATTTGTATAGAGCTTCGTCCACAAACGTTTGTCAAGTGGGAAACGCATTACACCACTACCTAAACGCAAGTTTAGATTCGGTGACTCACTGAACTGAATCGCCTGACCTGCATCGTTATGTAGACGATAAGCACCCACATTCTGCTTATTCATTACGAGTGAGGTATAAAGACCTCCCCACAAAGAAGTTTCGTTCTCACGATTATGGAGAGCATAGATAATCTCTTTATTCTCCTTATTATCATAAGCGAAGACGTCCTCAAAATTATCAAGTAGACTTACATCAGCATTGTTCTGCACATCCTGATAAGCAGTAAGAGCTGTCTGATAGTCTGCAGTACCACCACCCATCTGCTTTCCACTCCACAGATAGACTTCACCCTTGAGCATCTTCGTTGCAGCAAGCGACCAATAGGTACGTCCGTTGGTGAACTTATAGTTATTGTTATAAGCCGTCTCAGAAGCCAAAATATCTGCCTTTATCTGTTTCATTACGTCAGCAGCAGCATCCTGCTTACGGGCAACCTTATCCAAATTGATAGTCTTACCTTCTGTATGCTGTAAGTAAACAATTACATCACCATAGGTACGAAGCAACTGGAAATATAAGAAGGCACGCATACCATAAGCACCAGCAAGGTAGTTAGTCTTCTCCGCATCTGTCAGATATCCGGCTTCGCTCACCTTATCTATCATCAAGTTGATTTGGTTGATACCAGTATAAAGACCTCCATAGTTGCCCACCACCGCATTACTCTTCTCAAGGGTGTTATTCCATAGACGGTCATACCCCTGTGGAGCCTCACCACTAAAGGAAGTACCGCTATAGATATTACTGCGCATCTCACCCCAGACGATATACTTATCGGCATAGCTTCGCATCCAAGAACTCAGTCCTTGATTGAAAGCCTGAACTTGATCAGGATTCTTCCAATAGTTTGCATCGGTAATAGTACTAACTGGCTCGATGTCCATACAGCCTGTCAGCGAAAGGCTGAGGGCTGCAGCTGTTATATAGGATAGTAACTTTTTCATTGTAAGTAACATTGCTTAGTTAAAATGTAACGTTTAATCCAAAGATAAGTGTGCGAGGAGTTGGATAACGACCGTAGTCATATCCCTCCAAGATTGCTTCAGGAGAAGCACCATCGTATGGGGTGAGATAGAAGAGGTTCTGGCCTGTCACATAAACATTGGCATTCGCCATCTTCATCGCTTTAATCCATGTTCTTGGCAAGTTATAGCTCAATGTAATCTCACGCAATGCCATGTAACCAGCCTTCTCAAAGAACTTAGAGCCTTCACGCCAGATATTCTGCTTATTCAACTGGTCTGCATAGCTAAATGCTGGATAGCTTGCACCTGGATTAGTTTCCGTCCACATATCCTGTACATTCTCTATAAGGTTAAACTGTCCTTGATACTGTCCCATAGAGCGAGCCTTGAGGTCATTGTAAATCATGTGACCTAAAGCATAGTCAAAACGAGCAAATAACGAGAGATTCTTATAGCTTAACGTACTTGTCCAACCACCTGTAACAGAAGGTCTTGAATTACCCAATACCTTACGATCGAGTGAGTTGATAATACCATCTTCATTGATATCCTCCCAGCAAACATCACCAGGTTCAATAGCCTTCCAGCCTGTTGAGTTCTTATAAAGCACTCCTGTCTGTGGGTTTACCTCATCTGCAAGACCTGGACCATACAACTTTGCAATGTTATCAATACGCTTGTTAGCATTAGCCTTTACATCATCCCAGTCTCTGAAGATATGATCTTGGCTATAACCATAGAGTTCTCCGAGTGTTCCACCCTCACGATAACCACCAATCCACTTAGTTGGAGTCTTGCCATCAGCACCAACCTTGCCCGCAGCAACCTCTACTCCTTGAAGTTGATTGAATGGACGGTCACTCTTAGGAAGCTGAACAATCGTATTCTTTACAGTTGAGAGGTTGAAAGAGAGGTCCCAACGGAAGCTGTTCTTCAGGTGAACAGGAGTAGCACGTACCTCCATTTCAAATCCTTGATTACGTAACTTACCCAAGTTGGTTTGGATAGATGTGAAACCTAAATACGAAGGAAGGTTCACGCTCTGAAGCAGATTACTTGTATTACGTACGTAGTAGTCGAGAATTAATGACAAACGATTCTTGAAGAAACCAAGGTCAAGACCAGCCTCAAATGTATGACTCTGCTCCCATTTTAAGGCTGTATTCACAAGCGAACGGTCATAGAAAGCAGTGTTACCACGATAGTTTGTAAGCTGGTCATAGATTCCATAGATATAGAAATCACCAATACCGCTCACATTACCATTGCTACCATAACTGATACGTGGTTTGATATTGCTAACAAAGTTTGACAGTTTTGACTCTTTCCAGAAATCCTCTTCCATCATGTTCCAACCCAAAGAGATACCAGGGAAGAAGCCCCAACGATTATCCTTCAGCTTAGAATTACCATCATAACGGAAAGTGAAGCTAAGCAAATACTTCTGTTTGTAATCATAGTTGAAACGTCCGAAGAGAGACTCAATACGATTACCAGACTTCTCTGACTTAGGATTACTATCCTTATCAGCACCAGCATTGAGCGTAGGGATATCATCTGTAGGCGAATTCTTTGTAGAAGCATTCATCCAGAAGTAGTTATAATCATAATACTCAGCACCCACCATGAAGTCTACATTATGATGCTCAGCAAACGTATCGAAGTAGTTTAATATCGTATTAAGCTGTATCTGTGTATCCTTCATCATATAAGCGTATGAACGACGTGTCGTATTGATGTTATTAGGATTGCTCTGTGTATAGTAAGCCTTATTGAAGCTTTCATTCTGATTGAGCACATGATAGATAGAACCATTAGCTGACAACTTCAAATGCTTAGGTATTAATGTCAAGTCAAAGCCTATATTGAAAGTCTCTGAACGTGAGCTATTCTCCATCGTGAGCTTATCATTCCAATACATATAGTTACCATCTGAACTGCTCCAACCAGGTGCTGGAGAACCATCAGCAAGGTAAGGATTCCATGTAGGACGCTGTGAACGAGTACGATAGAACAAAGAACTCCATGATCCGAAATAACTATCTGGCTTCGTAAACCATGTGTACTGCGCACCAGCACGTACCTTCAACCAAGGCTTAATCTGATAATCACCCTTCACACTACCAGTAAAACGGCGGAAAGAAGTATTGCGTACAACACCATTTTCATCATAGTAACCTAATGAAGCTACAAAAGAACCCATGTTATTACCACCGCTAAAGCTCAGATAATGGTCCTGTGTAAGGGTCTGATTATGGTAGATTGCATCCTCTAAGAGGCCACCATAATCCTTAAAGATAAGCTTTGCACCATTTATTGAGCCATAGTAAGGGTCGTCCATAACTTCCCATCCTTCTTCAGTTAGCAGTCTTTGGTGCTCAGCATTGGTTGCATCGTAATACATAACATCCGTACGTGGAGTGTAATCAGTATATCCGCGACCAGAATAACCATTCTGTGCATCTACGTTAGCAGCCCTTCCGTGTCCTTCCATAGCGTCAGCATAACGCTTGAAACCCATTCGATTATAGTAAAGATAGTTGCGAGCGTTCATGAAATTATAATCATTACGCTTAAAGTTTGCACCCACCTTCAAACGATAGTTGATGCTGGAATTGCCAGCCTGAGCACGTTTTGTTGTAACAAGGATTACACCACCATTTGCTCTCGCACCATAAATAGCTGTTGAAGCCGCATCCTTCAAAACTTCTATTGACTCGATATCAGATGGGTTAATCTCTGACAAAGTACGCTCAACACCATCGACGATAATCAATGCCGGAGCACTTCCCGTAATTGAAGCACCACCACGCAAGGTGATAGAAGGTGCTGTACCAGGCTGACCAGAGCTATTGACAACCTGAAGACCTGTCACACTACCCTGCAATGCACTACCGACATTTGAGAAAGCTGCCGCATCTAATACCTTATTATCCATCTTAGAGATAGCAGTTGTCAACGTAGCACGCTTCTGCTGACCACCATAACCCGTCACGATAAGTTCGTTAAGGGCATGCTGCTCCTCCTTTAACTTTACTTTAATTTCCTGACCATCCCATTTCACTTCCTTAGTGTCCATACCAATGTAACTGATAACAATAATGCTACCAGGAGAGATATTCGACAGAGTGAAGCGACCGTCTAAATCAGTAGCAGCTCCATTACTTGTACCTTTCACTTGAACAGTAGCACCTACGATAGGTTCACCTTGCTCGTCAAGAATAATACCTGTGCACTTCCCTGATTGCTGTACGCTCTGAACAGGCAGTTTTGAAACTGCAAATCCTTGCGTAGGCATCAAGAAAGATACACCCATGCATAACGTAAAACCAATTGGTTTGATGTGTAAAATCATACGCATCTAACTTTTAATAGATAAAGATTGTTTAGTGTCCTCCGCAAAGCAATGGGCAAAGAGAGTCATGCCTAAAGCAGCACGGAAGGATATAAAATTATTAATGAAATTCTATTTATGTTCACGATATTAATAGCTCATCACGGAAGATAGGATTATATCCCTCGCCGCAGAATACTATTTGCCTATGTTATATTGTTTAGGTTGGGTTAGGCAAATGTAGGGACTTTTTTTAGTTGACACAAATTATACTAAGGAATAATTCCTAAATAATTATTAATTTTAGTCAAGCAAAAAAGGAAATATACTGACAATCAGACAAAAAGCCTCTCTTTTTCTATCCACGTTATACTGGTACAAAAAAGAGTTTAGGCTATAAAGAACTGTTTACCTTCTGCAACAGAACTCTTTATTGACATCTAAATGCTCAAAAACCTTCATCATTTTGCATCGTGCTAAGCATCCGCACCAATGGTGTTAGGCGTCCGCACCATACGTGCGGGGCGTTCGCACACATATTAGAATAGGTGAGAAAACTTAATTTAAAGTACTAACTGCAAGACTATTAGACACAAAAAACAGTCTTATTCCTTCTATAGAAAGATGGAATAAGACTATTATATAAATTTAAAGTAGGGCTAAAAACTTACTTCTGTCTGAAACGCTCAGCCTGACTTTGAATCAACTCAGTATCCTCAAAGTAGTTAATCTGCATAGCTGCACGCACCTCATCCATTGTCTGAGCAGCAGCCTCACGCGCTTCCAATGAGCCCTTCTTGAGGATGTTATAAATCTCTGGAATATCCTGTTCGTACTCACGACGACGTGCACGGATTGGATCCAGCATCTTGTTCAACACACTATTGAGCAACTTCTTACACTTCATATCACCGATACCACCGGCTGTGTAAGCAGCTTTCAACTCATCAAGATTCTGGAACTCAGGCCAGAACTCAGCAAAGTCCTCATCTGTTGAGAAGGCGTCGAGGTAAGTAAACACTGCGTTACCCTCAACATGACCAGGATCAGAAACATTCAAGTGAGTTGGGTCTGTGTACATTGTCTTCACCTTCTTCCATACGGTATCAGCATCATCAGAGAGATAGATACAGTTACCAAGACTCTTACTCATCTTTTCTTTACCATCAGTACCTGGCAGACGACGTGCTGTTGCGTTCTCTGGCAACATGATTTCTGGCTCAACAAGTACTGGTGCATAAGTCTGATTGAAGCGACGTACGAGTTCGCGTGTCAACTCTAACATTGGCTCCTGATCTTCACCTGCAGGCACAGTAGTAGCTTTGAAAGCAGCGATATCAGCAGCCTGAGACACTGGATAAGCAAAAAAGCCCATTGGAATGTTAGCTTCAAAATTGCGCATCTTAATCTCAGTCTTCACTGTTGGGTTACGCTGAACACGGCTTACGCTAACGAGGTTCATCAAGAAAGTGGTTAGCTCTGCAATTTCAGGAATCTGACTCTGTATGTAGAGTGTACATTTCTCTGGACTCAAGCCAGCAGAAAGGTAATCCAACGCCACCTCAATAATGTTCTGACGAATCTTCTCTGGATTATCAGCATTGTCTGTCAACGCCTGTACGTCTGCCATGAAGACAAACATCTTATCGTAGTCTCCGAGGTTCTGAAGTTCCACACGACGGCGGAGAGAACCCACGTAGTGACCCAAATGAAGTTTACCTGTAGGGCGGTCACCTGTTAAAATAATCTTTCCCATGTATATATTTCTATTTTATTCGTTATGTGTATCGTTGAAGTTACTCATCGTGTCCGAATGTAGCAATAGTATCTGTGCCTTCTTCTGGCTGTTCTTCAACTTGCTCTTCTTCCTTATGCTCTGGCATTACTGGGGCTGTTGCCACAGTATCAACAGATGGAGCCTCTTCTACCTGAATAGGAGTTTCGTACGGAATCGTATCGTTAGGAATAGAATCAGTTACTGGAGTTTCTGGCGAAGACGAGCCAAACATAAAATAAGCACCCACACCACCTGCCAGTAAGAGTAGACCAATAAGGACACCCCAAAGGATAGCATTACTATCTTTCTTTGGTGTTTCTGCCTGCATCTGCTGCGACTGTGGAGTAAAACCAGATGGTTGTTCATATTGCTGACCAGCACTTACCAAAGGTAAGGTCACCTCCATGATGCCTTGACAATGAGGACAAGTGCACTCGATGGTCTGTCCTTCTTCAGCCTCGACAATAAACTGTGTGCCACAGTTATCACATGTTATCTGATATTTCATAACTTTACGTTGCTTAGAACTTTATTTGTTGCACCTGCCAGACTCTCAACATAAGCACCAGCCAAGCTGCCACAAGCAGTGCGATACTCTTCGTCTTCGGCAAAGCGATTCATTAATAGACTGAAACTCTCAAGGTCGAAGACTTCAAAGCCACCACCATCACGCAAGAGTCCTTGTGCTTCTGCAAAATGCTTGTTGTTGGGACCAAAGAGAACTGGCATATCCCATACAGCTGCCTCAAGAACATTGTGGATTCCAACTCCGAAGCCACCACCTACGTAGGCTACATCACCATAATGATAGATAGATGACAACAAGCCGAAACAGTCGATAATCAACACATCTGCCTCAGCAACATTCTCTTCGGTTGCCTGTGTGTAGCGTATTACCTTCTTATCCTTAATCAGTGAGAGGATTGTCTTTAGATGATCTTCTCCAATAACATGCGGTGCAATGATTAGTTTCCAGTCTTTATGCTCATTAAAGTATTTGATAAAGATTTCCTCATCAGGCTGCCATGATGAACCAGCTACAAAGACTTTCTTTCTGGCAGTAGCATCTATATTGACAAACTTCTCTACCAATGGTAGTTTCTTACTTGCCTCCTTAATTTGCAAAACACGGTCGAAACGAGTATCACCCACTACTACCGCATCTGAAATTCCAATCTTACTCAAGAGTTCCTTACTCTCCTCATTCTGAACAAAGAAACGGCTGAAGCATTTCAAAACACGTCCATAACCACGTCCATACCACTTAAAGAAGACTTGATCAGGGCGGAAAATGCTTGACACACTATAGACAGGTATGTTACGATGCTGCAAAACATGCAGATAGTTATACCAAAATTCATACTTAATAAAGAATGCCATAACAGGACGAACTGCACGTAAGAATCTACGCGCATTGCCCACCGTGTCAATAGGAAGATAGGTAATGATGTCTGCTCCCTCATAATTCTTCCTCACCTCATAACCAGAAGGAGAAAAGAAAGTAAGCAGAATCTTGTATTGTGGATAGTCCTTCCGTATCTGCTCTATCAAAGGGCGACCTTGTTCGAACTCGCCCAATGAAGCAGCATGAAACCAAACGTATTGAGCGTTTGGTTCCACCTTCTCACGTAAGATCCGCACTGCCTCCTGTTCGCCTCGCCACATCTTGCGTAGCTTTTCATTGAAAAGACTACCCACAGCGATGCCAAATTGGATGGCATACATTATTATATTATACATACTCGGCTCAATTAATTTAGCCTTTCGAGGTGCTTATCCTAATACCTCGATAGCCTTGTGCATACGCTTCAAGGTTTCCTCTTTGCCAAGGAAGGCAGATATATCGAACATTCCAGGACCCTTACCAATACCAACGAGGGTGAGGCGGAATGCATTCATAATATCACCAAGCTTATAGCCCTTATCCTCTACCCATTTCAAAACGATAGGCTCCTGACCTTCGACACTGAAGTCTTCAATTCCTTCCAATACCTCAGCAAGCTCGCTCATCTGCTGTGCAGAATACTCCTTCCAACGCTTCTTGACGGTCTTCTCATCGTAGCTTGTTGGTGCAATGAAGAAGAAAGAGCAGAGGTCCCAAAGTTCCTTCACGAAGCTAACACGGTCTTTCATCATGTGTACAACCTGTGTCACCTGTTCCATAGTAGCCTCAACACCATTGTTAGCTACGATTGGAGCAAAGAGTTGTGCTATCTCATCATCTGACTTACGGAGGATGTATTCGTGGTTAAACCACATACCCTTCTGATAGTCAAACTTAGCTCCACTCTTTGAACACTTCGTGATATCAAATGCTTCTACAAGTTCCTCAAGAGAGAAGAGTTCCTGCTCTGTACCTGGATTCCAGCCCAAGAGTGCCAAGAAGTTGACTACTGCCTCTGGGAAATAGCCACTTTCACGATAGCCCGAACTTATTTCACCAGTCTTAGGGTCGTGCCACTCCAATGGGAATACTGGGAAACCGAGACGATCACCATCACGTTTACTGAGCTTACCCTTGCCCTCTGGTTTCAACAACAGTGGCAGATGGGCAAAGCGTGGCATACTATCTTCCCAGCCAAAAGCACGATAAAGCAACACATGCAATGGCGCACTTGGCAACCACTCCTCACCTCGAATAACGTGAGAGATTTCCATCAAGTGGTCATCAACGATATTTGCAAGGTGATAAGTTGGCAATTCGTCTGCACTCTTAAACAAAACTTTATCATCAAGGATATCTGTCTTGATGCAAACATCACCACGAATCATATCGTTGATATGAACTTCCTCACCAGGTTCTATCTTGAAACGAACAACATACTGCTGTCCATCCTCTATCAGACTTTCAACTTCCTCCTTCGACATTGTCAAGGAGTTACGCATCTGCAGACGAGTGTGCGCATCATACTGGAAGTTTTCAATCTCCTGACGCTTCGCATCTAACTCCTCTGGTGTATCAAAAGCAATGTATGCCTTACCAGCCTCTAAAAGCTGATTGACGTACTTTTTATAAATATCACGACGCTCGCTCTGACGGTAAGGACCATGCTCTCCACCAAAGCTAACACCCTCGTCAAACTTAATACCTAACCAATCAAAAGAGTCAAGGATATACTCCTCTGCTCCAGGAACAAAACGGTTAGAGTCTGTATCCTCAATACGGAAGATAAGTTTGCCGCCATGCTGACGGGCGAAAAGGTAGTTATACAAAGCAGTACGTACGCCACCAATATGCAAAGCACCTGTTGGACTTGGGGCAAAACGCACTCTCACATTTCTTTCTGCCATTGTCTTAAATATTATATTTTCCTGCAAAATTAATGTTTTTTTTTGACTATACGCTATATTTTTAGTATTTTCGCAAGTTGTTAGAGGATTAACGCAACAAGATACAACAAGTTATTATAACATTTACGAAATAAGATATAAGATGATAAGATTCAAAAACATCAGCAACCCCTATTGGCGAAATATGATTTCAAGAGTCATATTGGTCATTGTGGCTGTAGTTCTAATCGTACTTTTTCTACCCCGTACAAAAGGTAAACTTTTCCACTACGACGAGGGTAAACCATGGATGTATGGACAGCTGATAGCGAAGTTTGACTTCCCTATCTTTAAGACTGATGCTGCTTTGAAGATTGAAAAAGACTCTATCACAAAGCATTTCCAGCCTTATTATAACATCAATCAAGCTGTTGAGCAGAAGAAGATTGAACAGTTTAAGCAGGCATATAAAGATGGTATACCAGGCTTATCCCAAGACTATGTTGACGCAATTGCACACCGATTGCACGAAATCTATGAAGCGGGAGTCATTGACCCACAACAATACTCTACACTTGCCAAGGATAGTAATCACCTCATCCGTGTCGTTACGGGCAAACAGGCTGTGAGCGTACCTATCAACAAGACCTACTCAACCCTTGGTGCTTACGAGCAGCTTTTCATGGACCCATTACTGGGGCCAAAGCGTTCTGTGCTGCAGCAGTGTAACCTGAATGAATATATTGAGGCAAACCTTGTCTATGATAAAGACCGTAGTGAAACGGAAATGAACGACATGCTCAGTCTTATTCCACAAGCTTCGGGAATGGTATTGGAGGGACAGCGTATCATTGACCGAGGTGACATCGTTGATGCTAAGACATTCCGTGTATTGAATTCCTTCGAACAAGCGATGGAGAAACGTAAAGCTTCCGAGGACGAGATTACCTCAACTTTCATCGGACAGACCATCTACGTACTGATTTTCATCTGCCTTTTCACACTTTACTTGGCACTTTTCCGAAAAGATTACTTCAATAAGCCACGTGCTATCTCACTTCTCTATGTGATGATAGTCATCTACCCTATTCTCACATCTTTGATGATGGAGCATAACATTCTGAGTGTGTACATCCTGCCATTCAGCATGGCACCGATATTCTTCCGTGTGTTTATGGACTCACGAACAGCCTTCATCGGACACTTAACGATGGTACTCATCAGTGCAGTCGCGGTCAAATATCAATACGAATTTATTATCATACAGTTTGTAGCAGGACTTGTCGCGATTTATTCCCTACGTGAATTATCAAAGAGAAGTCAAATTTTCCTTACCGCACTCCTTGTAACAATTACTTCAGCAGCGGTGTATTTCTCTATCCAACTCATACAGGCAGACGACCTTTCAAAGCTCGACCGCAGTATGTATTACCATTTTGCAGTCAACGGCTTCTTCCTTCTCTTTACCTATCCATTGATGTTGGTCATCGAGAAAACTTTCGGTTTCGTTTCTACAGTAACAATGTTTGAGTTGTCGAATACAAATAATGAACTGCTACGTCGACTCAGCGAAGTTGCTCCTGGTACCTTCCAGCACTCTATCACTGTTGGTAACCTGGCCACAGAAATAGCCAGCAGAATTGGTGCAAAGAGCCAATTGGTACGTACTGGCGCGCTCTATCATGACATTGGTAAGATGCTCAATCCTGCGTTCTTTACCGAGAATCAGGCGGGTATCAACCCACATGACAAACTAAACGACCTTGAGAGCGCACGTATCATCATTAGCCATGTAACGGAAGGTCTGAAACTTGCAGAAAAGTATAACCTTCCACGCGAGATTAAGGAGTTTATTACCACACACCATGGGGCTGGACTTGCAAAGTATTTCTATATACATTACAAGAATGAGCATCCTGATGAGGAGGTTAACGAAGACTTGTTCCGCTACCCTGGACCAAATCCTTTCACCCGCGAACAGGCTATTCTTATGATGAGCGATACCGTTGAGGCTGCTTCACGCTCGCTGCAAGAATACACAGAAGAAAGCATCAGCGGATTGGTAAATCGCCTTATTGACGGACAAGTCGCTGATGGTAACTTCACCGATTGTCCTATCACATTCCGTGATATCACCGCTGCCAAAACCGTTCTTATCGAACGTCTCAAAGCGATGTATCATACTCGTATTCAGTATCCACAGCTGAAAACATAGAAAGGTTGAGGTCAATCACAATATAGACTCCCTTCCTATCTTCCTCCAAAAGGGAGGTGCATAAATACTAAGAAACCTCACTAAGTTACAACAATAGTAACGTAGTGGGGTTTCTTTTTAGAGGCTTCAGTCATTTAAAATGATAAAGTTTACATTTAAATTTAGAACTTTGACTTAATGCCACACAGAGAAAAGAAGAACACTGAGGATTATAAAAAGCGATAAAAGGCGCAAAAGCACTGTCAGTGTGTAGAGAAAACAGAGGTTATTAACCTATTCTCATTGACACATTAGCACTTAAGTCGTTAGAATTTTATTTACAAAATGAGTCACAAAATAGGCAGAGAACAAGGCTAAAAACAAGCACTAACAACACCTTCGTAAATTATTCGCTATCAAGTATTTATAAAACTGCATTTCAAAAGGTGCCTTATAAGACTTCAAAAGGGCGTTAACAAGAGCTCTAAAGGGCATCTTTTGCAAGTCAATTGGGCGTCTTTTAGAAGCCAAAAGAGCATATATAGGGTTTAAGCCTTATAAAAATTATTTACAAACATCAGTAATATGAGAATGCCTTATTTGTAGAAGACAGATAGATATGGTATCAATTTGCATTTTATCTTTTAGTTTTCCTCGTTTTTAAGATTATCTAATTAGAAATAATAATACCATGCAAATCTATAAGCCTTTATTCTATTCACAATCTATACATTTAACGGAAGAGCCTTATTACTACCCTTTTTGCTTCCTAAGCAACGATGCACATTTTAACTAAAAGTGAGAAAAAACAAGTGAAAATTTGGAAGTTTAGAACAATATTCATAACTTTGCAACCAAATTCTATAAGTTTTATATACACTTACAAATCAAAAATGAAGTATCAGAAGACTGTCCTTGCAGCTGCTTTGCTCGCAATGGCAACAACAACACAAGCCGGAGGTTTGCTTACAAACACCAATCAGAACATCGCATTTAACCGTAACTTCGCACGTGTAGGCGCAATTGGTATTGACGGTGTTTACTTTAACCCTGCTGGTGTAGCTTTCCTTGACCAAGGTTTTCATCTCTCTCTTAACTTCCAAAACATATATCAGACACGTGAGATAACATCTACTTTCAGTGTTCCTGCATTCGCTAATACTCCTTATGAGTATCCTTTCAAGCTGAATGGTGGTAATACTACAGATGGCAGTAAGTTCTATCAAGGTAAGGCTTCTGTGCCTATCCTCCCATCTTTCCAGGTGGCATATAATAAAGACAAATGGAGTTTCCAAGCTGGTTTTGGTTTGACTGGTGGCGGTGGTAAGGCTGCTTTCAACGACGGTCTTCCTACATTTGAACGTCCAGTATCACTCCTCCCTGCACTTATCAATCAGCAGTTGCCTACCTTTGCGGCACTTCTCGGACAGCAGGAGACGCCTGCTACCAGCTATAGCCTTCAAAGCTACATGAGCGGTCAGCAGTATAACTTCGGTCTCCAACTCGGTGTTGCTTATAAGATTAACGAGAATCTCTCTGTATTTGGTGGTGCTCGTTTCAATTATATCTATAACAAATACGAAGGTAGTATCACCAATATTTCTGCAAATGTAGGTGGAAATAACCAGAATCTATACGACTACTTCGATTCAAAGGTTAAGGCTTTGAACGAAAAGGCAAGCGCATTGCAGGCACAGGCTGTCGCTGCACAAACTCAGGCGGCAGCATATCAGGCACAAGCAGATAAAGCTACCGACCCTACTGCAAAGGCTCAGTTGCAAGCAGCAGCAGCCCAATATGCAGCTGGCGCACAGAAGGCTACTGCAGGTGCAAAGCTCATTCGTGCAGGTGCAGACAAGTTGGACAGTAGCAAAGAAAATGTAAAAGACCGCTATTTAGAGGTTTCTCAGCGCGGATGGGGTATCACTCCAATCCTCGGTATTGACTACCGTACAGGCAAGTGGAACTTTGCTGCACGCTATGAGTTTACCACAAAGTTCAATATTGAGAACAACACAAAGCGTGATGACACCAAAAAGTATGAGAATGGCGTGAACACTCCAAACGATATCCCTGGTATTCTTGCACTTGGTACACAATATGAAGTACTGAAGAACCTCCGTGTTATGGCAGGATATAACCACTATTTCGATAAGGATGCACGCATGGACAATGACAAGCAGCGCTTCCTTAAGCATAACACACAGGAGTTCCTTGCTGGTGTTGAGTGGGATATCAACCCATCAGTGACAGTCAGTGCAGGTGGTCAGCGTACGCTCTACGGTCTTGGCGATGGCAAATACTTGACCGACCTTAGCTTCGTAACAAGCAGTTATAGCTTCGGTTTCGGTGCAAAGATTAAGGTTGCAAAGAATGCTCACCTCAATGTTGCTTATTTCTTTACCAACTATTCAAACTTCAAAAAGGAGTACACTGGTGCTATCGAAGTGGGTAAGGATGAGGTAACACAGCCAGATGGTTCTGTAACAATGCAGCCTAAGACCCTCGCAACTAAGAACACCGATATCTTTACTCGTACCAATAAGGTACTCGGTGTTGGACTTGATATTGATTTCTAAGCCACTAATAAATCTACCGTTTTCCACAACTAATACCACTAAGAGGCAGTCAGAGTGATTCTGGCTGCCTCTACACTTTTATAAAATCATCACTAATTACTTGTCGTTTTCAACTAATATTTATATATTTGCAGCAGAAAGGAATAAGTTTATGGGAACAACAATATCAACACTTGCCTCAAGGATTGCTTGTAAACAGGCATACCAAGAGAAAAAGAAATTAGAAAGCTTGCAAAGGATTGCAAGATACTTATCTGCCGAAGAGAGAGAGGTTCTCTTCAGTGGGAATGGTTTTGTACGTGTACCAAAAGAGGAAGCCGAGAGAATGAAGATTGATGCTTACCTCAACACTTAAATATCTACAAAAATGAGCCTGAGTTATTATCCTTACAGATTTGTGAAGAAAATAGATGAGCCTTGGGATGGACCTCAAGGCTTTTTACTTTATAAACTTTTGTATTCGTTTAAGTCTAATAAAAGTCATCAGACTTATTGGGTGTGGGTAGAGGTCTATTCACAACATTTTTATGCCGTCAAGTTCCATCTAAAAGCACATAGAGATAGTGACAAGAAATATAATATCCTGACGGGACTCAACGAGCCCAGAGAATGTATACAGACTTGCATGGCCATTATGAAAGAGGTTGCTGGGAAAGACGATAAAGCTTCTTTCGGTTTTATTGGTGCTAACTCTATTGGAGAGTCTGAACTTGAAACAAAAAGATTCCGAGTATACAGTAGGTATATGCAGACTTACTTTAACTCAGAAGAGTTTGAACATCATTATAACCTCATGAAGAGTGCGTATCTGATAATATGTAAACAGCAATTAAAAGATAATCCCAACCTCATCAATGACATCGTTGATGGCTTCAAAGAACTATACCCCTACTTTGACTAACATCCTCCTTAAGCCTATTAACACATGAAATAAAAGGTGCTTTTCATACCTGATCGTATTTGAAAGATATGCTGTAAAAGTCGTCAAACATCGCTTTAGAAAGCACTAATACAATTTCCAACCTACCCTAACAACCAACTCCATTCATTTATTTTCATGAACAAAAGGAATTATTTTCATGAAAAGAAATATTTATTTTCACGATAAAAAATATTTTTCTTCATGAAAATAATTTGGGAAACAAGACTTTAGAAAAGAGATAAGTAACTAAAACTATAGCGGATCAACGTCATAATACACTTGAAGAGCACCATATCTCTTATCCTTCAACATGGCATCTAAGGCTCCACGAAGATACTGGCGAACACGTGGATAGTCAATTCCATTCTCCAACTTAAGCATTATTTTTCTGATACTTAACGTCTTCACACGAGCTACTGCTGGTTTATCTGGACCGAGTACGCGCTCACCAAAGATTTCACGGAGTCTACTACCCAACTCTAAACCTGCTGAGTTCACTGTATTCTCATCCCTATGTTTCAAATAGACATAGACAAGTCGATAAAATGGGGGATAATGGAAGTCACGTCTCTCTATCAGCAAGTCGGAATAAAACGACTGATAATCATTTCGCACTACCTGCTGAATAACCGGCAACTCTGGGCTCTTTGTCTGAAGAATTACCAACCCCTGCCTTCCTTTTCTTCCTGCTCGTCCACTCACCTGACTCATCATCATAAACGCTTGCTCGTATGCACGGAAGTCAGGATAATTCAACATTGAGTCTGCATTGAGGATTCCCACGACCGAAACCTTATCAAAGTCGAGCCCCTTTGAAATCATCTGCGTACCTATCAGAAGATTGCTCTTCCCCGTAGAAAAGTCATTAATCAAACGTTCATAAGCATTACGTGTGCGGGTTGTATCAAGGTCCATTCGCGCAATACGAGCCTCAGGGAATATATAACGGATTTCATCTTCTACCTTCTCTGTTCCATACCCTCGCCCACGGATATCCTCACTTTCACAACAAGGGCATACATCTGGCACCTTCATCGTATAGCCGCAGTAGTGGCAAGAAAGGTAGTTCATATTCTTATGGTGCGTTAATGACACATCACAGTCTGGACACTTTGGAACCCATCCGCACTGTCTACACTCCACCATCGGCGCAAAGCCACGCCGATTCTGAAACAATATTGCTTGTTCGCCACGCCCCAATGCCTCACGAACAGCAGAGAGAAGACGTGGAGAGAAGGCTCCAGTCATCATCTTTCTACGATAAAGATCCTTGATATCTACAATTTCTATTTCAGGAAGTTGGATATCTTTATAACGGCGTGTCAACTCAACAAGACCATACTTGCCTTGCTTAGCATTGTAATAGCTTTCCATTGAAGGCGTAGCCGTTCCCAAAAGTGTCTTTGCATCAGGATACATCTGTGCCAACACAATCGCAGCTGAGCGAGCATGATAACGAGGAGCAGGGTCTTGCTGCTTAAAACTCTGCTCATGTTCTTCATCTATAATAACCAGACCTAATCGATGAAATGGGAGAAAAATAGCACTTCTTGCACCTAAAATTACATCGTATGGCGAATCAGACAACTGCTTATGCCATATCTCCACACGCTCAGCATCACTGTATTTACTGTGATATATTCCGAGTCTATCACCAAACACGGCTTTTAAGCGTTCTGTAATCTGAACCGTTAGTGCTATCTCGGGTAACAGATACAACACCTGCTTATGTTCATTAAGTGCTTTCTGAATAAGATGAATATATATTTCCGTCTTTCCAGAAGAGGTCACTCCATGCAGTAGTGTCACTCTATGCGCCATCATCTGCAAGAGAATCTGATTGTAAGCCTCCGCCTGTGCCTCGTTCAGAGGTTTTATATTCTCTGGATGTGGTGGGTTTCCACGATTCAACCTACCGACTTCCTTCTCGTATGTAACAAGGATTTTCCTATCTTGTAAAGCACGAATAACGCCAACAGAGGCATGGGTAACGTTCATCAACTCCTCTCTGGTCACCTCTCGCAGTACTGTTTCTGATGTAATTTCCACCATTTCATCGACACCAGCCAATTGTAAATAAGCCATAAGAACTTCCACTTGTTTCGTTGCACGCTTCATGGAATCTATCATAAGTGTGAGTGTACGTTCATGGCGTAGGTTATCAGCTAATCGGATATAAAGTTCTGTTCGAGGACGATAACCATACTCCTCTTTCAGTCCCGATGGTAGTGCTGCTTTATAAACATCACCAATAGGCGACATATAGTAATCAGATATCCAATGCCAAAGCTTCAGTTGTTGTGGGAGAAGTACAGGAGTGTTATCCAATACATCTATGATATTCTTATAGATAATCTTTTTCCCTTCTGCTGTAACATTCTCCGATGGATTCGGTATATTTACAGGATATTCCGCAATAATGCCCACGTAAGTCTTACTCTTTCCCAAAGGGACAGACACACGTACACCAGCTGTTACCCGAGATATCAAAGTATCGGGCACACCATACGTGAAATAGCCTTCAAGAGGAAGGGGTAAAATAATATTAGCGTAAGTCATTATAAATTGTTTGTTACCTATCAGCCACTGCAAACTGTACAATAAACCAGACATTGGTTTGAATACAAAGTTACAAAGAAAGATGCAAATACACAAAGATGGAACGAATCATTAATACCCTCCTATCACAGAAACAGACTTAACGTAACGTTTTATCACATAAAAAAACCCATTTCACTCTCGATGAAATGGGACGTTTTTATATGTTACTTAATATTTTGTACTTAAAAGAAATAAGCTAAACCTAACTGCCATGAACTGTTACGACTACCCTTCTTTTCGAAAACAGACGTTGCAGCATCTGTTGCTGTTTTCCAAGTTGCATCACCTGTTTTACCACAAGCAATGTTATAGTTAGCACTTACCTGCAAATGTTTGAAGGCCGTTACACCAAAGCCAAGATTGACACTAAAGTTACTATTCTTCAAAGAATAAGTACTCTTCATATTCCACTGATATTCCTTTTCGCCTATATTAAAAGCAATTTGAGGACCACCAAAGACAAAGACACTTGCCAAACTACCTAAGCCAATAGAATAGCGAACATTCACTGGTATCGCAAGTTCTTGCTGCTTTACCGTCTGCGTCATAGTAGCATAATCAAGCTTTGCCGAACGATAGTCATAGAGAACAGAAGCATCCATGCCTAAACCTACTACTGGTAAGGTAAATTTTACTGTAGGACCAATGAACCAACCAACCTGATTAGATTTGTCAAACACGTCACTATTAAAGCGAAAATCACTCACATTCAATCCAGCCTTTACACCGAACTTTAATGGTTCATCTGCATAGGCAGGAGCTGAAATAAGGAATGATAGGGCTAATAAAGCCAATGAAACAATTTTCTTCATAACCGTAAGTGTTAATGATAAAAGAACTGAAACCACTTCCTACATTATGAACACAAAAGGTCCACATGAATGAAAGTTGACTCAAAATAGGAATACTATTCGAGTGTCTCTATACATTAACCACATCCGTAAGGCAATTATTGCCCAATTAAAATTAATTAAGGTTGGTTCTATAAAATTCCTTTAATGAAATTTTATCTATCTTTCATTAAAGGAAGATTCCATCGTGGAATCTATAAAACCATCCTTAAGAAAATTTAGATTCTCCCAGAATATGAAGTGATAAAGTAAACCTATTACATAATACTTCACATGAAAAGCAGAAGCAACAAAGCTAAAAGCAATACACAGAAGTACCTCCGTGCGCTACATCTCTTTAACCCAAAAGGCAAGGAAATATATTGACAAAATATTTTAAAAAAGGATAGGAAAACAGCTTAAAAGTTAATTATTTTAGCGTCTGTGTAAGTGATTTGTTATCAAATAGTTGCAAAGTACGATTTCAAAAGATGCTTAACAAGGCTTCAAAAGGGCGTTACTAAGAGCTCAAAAGGGCATCTTTTGCAAGCCAAGTGGGCGTTATTTGCAAGCCGTTTGGTGGTCTTTACAAAATCAATATATGAAAAATTAGGACAAAAGAAGAGTTCCGCAATTTTGAGTGATAAGGTTTGCTTTTTGCATTTAGACTTTTAAGAAAAAAAACACAGAGCAACTCCAAGTTTCTTACTACAAACTTAGAGTTGCTCTGTGTGCCTTATATATGTAATAGCTTTAGACTACCACACAAAATTACTGAAGACTCAAAAAAATATTAATGACGCTCGCGGCGAACGGTAACACGTGCAGGAGATACTCCTCCACCGCCACTATTAGATGGGCGACGTGAGCGACTAACTGTGCTTGATGGAGTACTTGCGCGACGAGTACGTCCTACCTTTCTTGGTGCCTTCTCAGCTTCTTTAGCAGCAGAGATGCTATCCAAACTATCTCGACGAGCTGGATCGCCATAGATTGTCTTCTCAAAAGCAACCAACTCACGCTCAATCTTCTTCTGCTCTGCAGCCATTGCAGAATCTGTAGGACAGTATTGTGCGAGAGTCTTACCTAACATATTCGTTGTCTTATAAATCTTTCCCTTATAGAGATTCATCGTGAAATAATCGTCAACACTCATCGTTGCAGCATTGTTTAGATTGCTGGTCATGATTGTTTGCTTAGCAAGGAAAGGAGCCAAATCATCATAACGAACCCAGAAAAGAGGGTATTTCACTTCACCATCTCCGAAATCATCTTCACGATACATAATCGGACAGAGGGCTACAACCTTACGATGGAAGGTTGCTGTTCCCTGATCATAATAGGCACTCTCTTTAAGATAGTAGCCTTTCACCTCCCCTGAAGGGATATCACTATTGTCAAGGCGGATACCATGGTCAGTACGTTCGTAGAATATGTGATAGTTATCAAGGAACTGCAAAGGCTTAATACGAGCTGAATCAGTAAAAATCTCATTGCCATCCATACGGTAGTTATACGCAGCAATACCACCTCGATTAGGACCACTCATCATCAACTTGAAGATGTACGTAAAGAGATTCATCTGTGAACCTACAGGCTCTGTAGGATAGTACAAACCCGCATTAGCATCCTCGGTAAGTTTGAGTTCACGATAGATATCACGTCGCCAAACAACATCTTCCTCCAAAGGAGCAGTTGTTGGGAAGGATATCTGCGCACGTGTAGTAATCGAATTAGCAGGCGACTGGCGCTGTTGTTGGTTACGACGTGCAGCAGGCTGTGCACTTACAGTAAGTGCCAAGCAGGCTGTGCAGACTATGAGAAATATCTTTTTCATTATTGTTTTGTTTGTTCTTTTCTAAAAGAGATACTGTGATATCGTGTTTTATGAGTTGAAATAGTATCAATACGATCTATCAACTTGTCAACCTGTAAACTTGTCTACTCGTCAACTATCACCTTACAATTACCTCCATATTTCTTCCATTAAGCGTTCGGGTTGTACCATCAGGTCCATGAACGACAACATTAGTGATGTAGAATCGCTTGTTGCGGCTTAACTCACGGAACTGTTCCCTTTGTTGTGGAGAAAACGAAGCACCATTACTTGCCAGCGGCACAGCGTTACCCATATTATCAAAGAAGACAACACGGAAGCTTGTTACGTTGAAAGGAATATCAAGCAGACCGTCATCAATAGCAGCTTGAATGCCCGATGCAGACATAAGGGCAGCCTTAGAAAGTGTTCCACTCTTAAATCTATCAGCACCCATAGCGATATATGGCGATGGATCTGGCAATTTTCTCACACGGAACTGATACTCTCCAATCTTACGACCCTTTGCAGATACAGAGATAGTTACAGGCTGACCGACCGCCGAAGGACGTGCGATAAAATGACCACCACCCCTTGAAACAAGTGAACCACCAGACATAGTAGCCTGTACGTCGCTCTGAGAAGTGTTAGGAATACTAATCGTGATTGGGTTATCAAAGCCTGCATAGAGTACATTCATCAAGTCTGCAGCAATAGTAGCCATTCCATCGAAAGGTGGAACCTTCTGCATTCCTTGTGGACTGATATACTCTTTTGGCTGTGGACCACCCGTAACCCAATAGTCTTGCGAGAAGTTTCTACGCAAAACATTACCCGACAAGTCCTTGATTAGAATGTATCCACTCAAATTATGTTTACCTGGAGCACCAGCCTTAACGGTTATCTGATTGCCCTTAATAAGCTGTCCATTTACAAAGACCTGTGGCTGCTGTGTAGAATCAACAGCACCCATAAACATCTGTGCCGTCATTGTCTCACCCGGATAAAGGCGTGTCTGACTTGGCACAACGAATGCCTGCAACTTGTTAACACGTAAGTCTTTCAGACCAACATTAGCCACCAAAGTATGCAACACTTCACCTTCTGCATAGCGAACATCGCTCTGCAACTTCGAGAGAAGCGTTACCGCTGCAGCAACAGGCATATTCTCGAACATATACTCTTCCCAGTTCTTACCCATTGAATGATTAGGAACCTCTGTAGAAAGGTTACTTGCAATAAGTTTCTTCTGTCGAGGGTCTGTTACAAACTGCAGAATACGTGCTCGATAATTATTGATAGCCTCGTAAAGTTTATGTCCTTGCCCATTAGCTGGGTTCAACATAATATAGCTGGCAGCCTCAATATTATCCTTTCCTTCGATATTCAAAGGGTCACCCTTCTCACCATCAGCCTCACGAACGATGGCTACTTTCAGCGATTGTGCATAGTTATAGAGAGAATCACTCATCTCTCTGACCGTCGATGCCATCACAAACCACTGTTTCACCTTCTGTGGGTTCTTACGCATCATTTGGTCAAGTTCGCCAAAAATAGCTTCATTTTCCTTGGATGAATTTCCCGTTGTGCGGTTCAAGCTCTCTTCAACAACAGAGAAGCCATTGAGTACCTCTGTGGAGATATTCAATGCCAACATTGCCATGAGGACGATATACATAAGGTTAATCATCTTCTGGCGAGGGGAAATCTTTCTCTTCTTAATAGCCATTAATTCTATTATTTGTAGTGGGAAGACCACTGAGAACAGACGCCTTCCCTACCATATTTCATCATTACAAGCTTTCTGGAGCAGACTGCTGAGGAGCTGCACCCGGTGCTGCCACACGCATATTAACAGTCATTGCCTCAATCATTCGAGCGTAGATACTATTGAGTTGCTCAATCTGCTGTGCCATCTTACGAGTCTGGTCATTGATCTGATCAATGGTACCAATCTGCTGGCTGGCACTCTTAAGTTGCATCTCATAAACCTTAGCAATACCTGTGAGAGTACGATTAAGATTCTCCATCTCTTCGCTATCACGTGTCAGACGCTGACTCTGGTCGTTCACCTTACCTAACATCTCTGTCAGATTCTGTAAAGCAGCAACATAGTTTGTCTGTGCTTCTACCATCTCAGGCGTCTGCTGTTGCGCATCAGCGATAGCCTTACTCTGCTGACCAACAACGGCTGCAGCAATATCATTAGCTGAAGGCATAGCCTGCTGAACACTCTGTGCAATATTCTCCGCAGCAGCATATTGTGGCTGTTGAGCAGCAGCTGGACGTTCTACTGCATTCTCTTTGTCCTCAAGATACTCCTCTGTAACATGTGTTGGGAGTTCGCGACCGTCATCTGTCTTATCAAACGGACGGTCGAACGCAGAGAGGAAGAACACGATAACCTCAGTACCCATACCGAAGTAAAGCATAATATTAGCTCCCGGCAAGTGGGTCAACTTAAACAAAGCTCCAAGAATTACAACCGAAGCTCCCCAACTATAACCATAGTTTAGGAACGTTTGTCCAGGAACACTATCCATCCACTTCTGCAGATGGTAAATGATATTGTATTTACTGTACTGTGTCATTTATCTTCTCTTTTTCTTACTGCTTTTCTTATTCTCTTTTGCTGCCTCACTTGATGAACTTGCAAGACTGCGAACACAACGGAAACCGATGTAACTACGTGGTTGGTTCTGATACTCCCAAGTACGCCAAGCACTACGGATATAACTTTCTGGGTCTTTCCAGCTACCACCACGAACACTCTTTTTCTTCAAGCGATAAGGGTCTTCCTTGGCTGCTTTATAGTCCAACTGTGGGTTGAGGTCATTCATCGCATCAACACCTGCCTCTGTATAAATGGTACTTGTCCACTCGGCAACATTACCTGCCATATCGTACAACCCATTAGAGTTTGCACCATAGATTCCTACCTTACTTGTAATCAAGTTACCGTCTTTCGTATAGTTTCCACGGTCTGGCTTAAAGTTAGCAAAGAAACAACCATTACCACTCTTAACGTTTTGATTATCCCAAGGGAACTCGTCCTGATTCTTTCCGCGAGCAGCATACTCCCACTCAGCCTCAGTCGGTAGGCGATAACGCTGTACGTAGCGTGCCTCTTTTCCTAAGCCTTTAAGTAGATAGTCCGTACGCCAAGCACAGAAGGCATTAGCCTGTTCCCATGTTACACCTACTACAGGATAGTTGTTATAAGTTGGATTACTAAAGTAATTACGGAGATAAATCTCGTTATCTGAATTACGGAAGTCATTCACCCAACAAGTCGTATCTGGATAGATATTGACAATATAAGTATTGAGGAAGTCCCAAGGACCCGTCAATGGGCGATTGATTGTCTCGTTATGAATAACGCCGTTTTCATCGACATAAGCTGTATCCTTTGATATCATCACAACCTCATTAGGGTCAACAGTGATATCAGTATTCAAATTACGCTCTTGTGGATTCAAACGGTTGCGACGCAGAGCAGCTGATGTATAATCGTAAATCTCAAAACGATAGTTCAACTGTCTACCATCAATGCTCTTCTCACCTGTTACAGGATTGGTTACATAAAGGCTCTCAAAAGCACGCTGTTCATCCTCATTAGGCTTACGAGGCAGACGCTTGTTCCAGTCCAGACGAGGGGTAATAGGATCACCGTTCTTGTCTTCTGTGATCATATAGCTTTCATCACCACCGTATGCAGGATCAGCCAAACGGGTACGAATAATAGAATCACGAACCCACTCAACAAACTGCTTGTACTCGGAATTGGTCACCTCTGTTTCATCCATCCAGAAACCATCAACAGAGATGTCCTTTACAGGAGTCTTCTTACCCCATAGGGAGTCCTGCTTTTCCAAACCCATTCTCAACCAGCCACGCTTGACAAGTGTCATGCCGTAAGGGGCTGGCTCGCGGAAGGTACGCCCTCCACCAACGCCAGTGACCTCTCCGCCACGACCTGACGAAGCGGTTGACTTACCAGCGAAACAGCCTGTCAATGTTCCCAAGACGAGTGCACCAAGACAAATGGCAACTATACTTTTCTTCATTTTCATTATATCTTTCTATAGAAATCTTACGCTTTTATGTTTGTTCCTGCCTTTCTTCTGCAGGTTTATATCGGTTTGATAGCTAACGAATAGCCCATGACTACCATTCTTGAAAGCCGTCGTACCCGTGTACATCTCATAGCTATAACCCAAATTAATTCCGTGGAATGTTCCACCAATCATGGCTGTAACAGAGTTTGTTGGACTATAAGAAACGCCTCCGTAAAGTACTTTTTTCTCGTGTGTATAGACCAGTCGGGCAGTGATATCAGCCCGATAGTTCACACCATCATAACGTGCCAGAACAAAAGTCGGTATAGTAAGAAACGGATTTCGCAATTTAATATTGTATCCACCCGTCAAATAATATGTACGATTTATCTGTAACTCATTGGTCTCACCCAAATCTACTAAGGGAGCATTGAGATGCTGAACGGATACTCCAACATACCAATCCTTGTGCGTATAATAGAGTCCTGCACCTAAATCAAGTCCGTGTCCATTAACTTCTCCTTGTGCTAAAGCTGGATCACTACCCTCCTCTGGGTCTAACTTAGAGCCATCCAACTTTTCAAAAAGCATACCCACCTGAACACCTGCAGAAAGCATTCCGCCCCAAAGGTCCTTACGAAAGGCATATTGTCCTGCAACACGCTGATGAACAAAGGCTCCTAACTTATCATTCAGAATAGAAACTCCCACTCCATGATATTGCTTCATGAAATAAACTGGCATATCTGCTCCTACATAGAAAGTATTCGGATTGTGTTCATAGCCAGCAAAGTCGAGGGCGTATGCACCCACAACATTCAGCTTATTGTCCTTTCCAACCGTAGCAGGATTGAACGATGGCTCCATCGCCCAATAGTGACTATAAGACGGATCGTACTGTGCCTTGACAGAGTTCCCTATCAGACAAGTGAGTGAAAATATGAGTATTAAACGTTTAAACACGTTTCTATAACGTATGCCTGGTTGAATTATTGCTTTCTTACGTATAAATATTAAAAAGCGCATGGATATATAGAAAGAAAACTCTCTGATAAGAAAGAGCAAACACATATCTGTCTTTCTACATCCTACTTGCCAAAAGAAGACATATACACATAAGTGGTAGTTGTAAATAAATTTCGCATACTGCATTTTTAAAGATGCTCTTTTAGCTTTGAAAAGACGCCCAATTGGCTTGCAAAAGATGCCCTTTTCAGACCTTACTAACGCCCTTTTGAAGTCCAATTAAGCACCTCTTACAAACCAATCTTATAACTTCTTGACTTCATGGCAGTTACAAAAGAGCCGGAAATAGCTGTTTTTCAACAAGGAGCCAACGATAAAGCCCATAATTTTGTCATAAATTTTCCAAGCAAGCTATTATGTATTTCCCATCTATACAGAATTAAAATCTAAGATTTTAAAGGCTACATACACCTTATTATAAATACTATCAACTGATCGTATATATGTTTAGTGCGGCCTAATGACCGATTTGAGTTTAAGACAAAAAAGAGATTGTATCTTTATGATACAACCTCTTTTCTATTCTTTAATATTCGTCTTCATTCCACAAGAAATCGTCCTTTGAAGGATAGTCAGGCCAAATATCCTCGATACTATCATAGACATCCCCTTCATCTTCAATCTCCTGAAGATTCTCAAGAACCTCAAGTGGTGCACCTGATCGCATTGCATAGTCAATCAGCTCATCTTTTGTTGCAGGCCATGGAGCATCCTCCAGCTTAGAGGCCAATTCAAGTGTCCAATACATATTCTTATTTTTTTACATGATTCTTAGTGCGTGCAAAAGTAACATTTATTTTCTTATCTGCAAGTATTTTTCCATGTTTTTTCACTTGTGCCACTATCTTTATTCAAATAACGTGACAAAATGAAGAAATAATCTGATAATCTGTTGACAAAGATAAGGATTTTAGGTGAAACTGTTGCCACATGGGATAAAGCAACGATACGACGCTCAGCACGACGACAAATCGTACGGCAAACATGACTTTGAGCTGCCGGAATGATACCCCCTGGCAAAACAAAATGGTGCTGCACAGGGAGTTGGGAAGATAGTTCATCGATATTTACTTCAAGCTTTCTAATTAAGTTTTGAGTACTAATAAGGTCTTCTGCCTTTCTTTCAGCACCGGCAAGCTCGCCTCCAATTACAAACAGTTCTTCTTGAATTTCAACTAACAACTCTATGAGTTTAGTAACAAAACCTTTAGAGGAGTCTACTTCTAACAATGAGATAAGCAACCCTATATTTGCATTCAGTTCGTCTAATGTTCCGTATGCTTCTACTCGCATATCATCTTTTGATAAGCGACTGCCATCACATAAGGATGTCGTACCATTATCACCTGCTTTTGTATATATTTTCATAATAGTATTACATTTATAAAGTTTAAGTCTTGTGCGTTCAGAAATTCACCACGTATGATTGCTTTACCATATCTCTATTAAGAAACAACACTCCACAATAGTATAAATCAAAGCTAATGCCTGTACGAGTATCAGAAACAAGTTCTGCCCAATAGGCTTTTGCCTCCTTATCCCGCTTGATATTTTCTATAACCAAAACACATGTTGAGGAAAGATAATCTAATGCCTTATCTATAAGTAAACGATAATTCTCAATAAGCGGAACACGAACTATACTATACTCACCAGCATTTGAAAAGATTTGAAGTGTTTTTTCTTCCGTTGTCTCTTTTGTAACCTTATAATATCGAGCCTTTTGACAACCTGCAGTTACGTAAGTTTTATAACACGAAGATGCTGGGTAACAATCAACAAACACATGAGGTTGCTGATAATTGGCTAAACGAAAATAAAGTTTACATAATTTGCGAGTTCTCCTATCAATTCCATTTACCTGTTTATCAAGTTGCTCATACTTATAATAAGGATAATGCTCATTCACCACATAACGAATAAAGCGGTATGCCCAAGGTGACTGTACGCCAAACCCTCTGGAATAGCGCGCACGTCTTAACCAAACTATAAATCGCCTAATGAAGTATAACATAATGAATTAATGTGGTTGACAAAGTTAATAGTTTTTTCCTTATTAGAGAAAGAATAGATGCAAAAACCATGATCTTAGAACTTTTCACTCAATCTTAACAAACATAGCCCTTTACACATAAACAATTAACAGTTTTATCTATAAAATTATATTAAACATCAAATTATTATACACATTTCTTCCAAAAAATGCTAATAAGTCGCAAAAGCTTTATACCTTTGCACCGCTTTTTAAAGAAAAAGCTACTATATATTAGTAATACAAAAACAGAACGATTTTTCTATCTGACAGGATAATCAGGTAAATTTTCATTCTACTATCTTTAATAACCACAGAGTCTACAACACTGTATTCTCAAGTAAATAATATAGTAAAAAATCACATTCTACAAATGAAAACAGAACGACAACTTGTGAAAGAGGCTTATGTCAAGCCTTGTGCCAAGGTTTTTGAATTGGCTGAAAAGAGTTTTATTATGGCAACAAGCCCTAATGTACGCCCTGGAGGTGATGCAGGAGGCAACATAAGAGTGATAGAACAAACAGTAGATGACGAAGACACTGATATTGAAGGTTAAGTCATCCACACATAGTAAAAACTTAAAATATTTCAAATTAAACGAAGTATGAAAAATAAATTATCAACATTGTTGTTGGCTGGTGTAGCTACTTTGACAATATTTTCTTGTGTCGATAATGACAATTTGAATGAGAACAACGGAGATAATGACGCATTTGTTTCATTTGGTGTGAACGATGTTCAAACACGTGCTATTGCTGTAAGCGGTGGAAGTTTGACACGTGGAGCAATTAATCCTTATCTTTCATCAGAAGATCTTGCACCACAGAAATTGGATGTTAAGGGCGCTGACGCTGAAAAACTCTGCATTATTGAGACAACTGTAGAGGGTGTTAATCCTGTTCAGGCAGATGTTCAGACACGTGCTAATGTTATTAAAAACATTACAGAGAACTTCTCTGCTTCTGGTCATCGTGGTACTACTGAAGCTAATATCACAACTAAGCCTGAATGGTTCTACAATGAGCCAACCTTGAGTAATGGTAAGCTTGTTACACCAAGAAAATGGAGTTGGGCAATTCCTCACGCTCGTTTTTATGCTGTATTCCCACAGGTTAAGGATGAGTATACTAAGATTAAGCTTTCTCCAGAGTCTTATGAGGGTAGCCCTTATATTGAGTTTGAGGCTGAAACAGATGTAACAAACCAGAAGGACTTGATGACTGCTTGTTCTGGTCATGTACACTATTCTGTTCAGGGTACTGCTCCAAGAACTGACTTAGATTTCCGTCACGCACTGACTGCTATCAAGTTTGCTGTTGGTCAAAACCTTTCTATCAACAAGACTATAAGTAAGGTTGAGATCCGCAATGCTTTGAGCAAAGGTAAATATACACTTTCTGACAAGTTTGATGGTACTGGTGCTAAATGGGAGAACTTAAGTGACGCAAAGACATTTAAGCTTGAAGGGCTTGCTGTTAGCACTAATCAGAACCCTAACGCTGTGCTTACTGGTAATGATGGTGACAATTATACCTTCTATATGATTCCTCAGGAGCTTACAGGTAAGAATATTACTGTATATGTTGAGTTCACTGATGGTTCTAAAATTGAAAGTACACTAAAGGGTTCATGGTTGGCTGGTACTACCAAAACTTATAAACTCAGCGAGAAGAACTCAACATGGGAATATACACTTGAAACAACAAACCCAGCAAGCGTAGCATACAATCAGGACAAGTCAAACGACTATTTTGTTACAAGTTACAGAAAT
Source organism: Prevotella melaninogenica (assembly GCF_003609775.1). Lineage (NCBI taxonomy): Bacteria > Pseudomonadati > Bacteroidota > Bacteroidia > Bacteroidales > Prevotellaceae > Prevotella > Prevotella melaninogenica. The sequence goes on along the minus strand of NZ_AP018049.1, from coordinate 375,139 downwards.
GCTCCTGATGGAACAAAGCAGCCTGTAAAGTGGAAGGCTGTTGGCTACGAGGAGTATGACCGTGCAACTGACAGCTGGACTAACTTGGGTACCAACAAACCTTCTTGGTTGACAGCAATGTCTAAGGAGAGTGGTAATGGTGGTGCTACTGCAGAGTCTGGAAAAGCAACCATCACAAAAGCTGACTTAAAAGACCGCCTCACAGAATACAATAAGGTTCTGCAGGATGCTACCGCTAAGGGCTCTGCAAGCAATCCTTATAACTTGTCAAATACTAATGGCGGTGATGCTATCCAGAACACTGCTAACAGCTACTTGATTTCTGCTCCTGGTTACTATCGCATCCCATTGGTATATGGTAACGCTGTTAAGGGTGGTGCTACAAATGAAAGTTCATATAAGACTACTCACACTGGTGCTAATGTTTTGAGTAATTTCAAGGATCATTTAGGAAATGACATTACAACTCCTTACATTAACGTACAGAATACGACTAACCCAGCAACACAAGCATCTATCGTTTGGATGGACCAGAAGGATCTTGTTGACGGTTTGAGTGTTACGAACAATGGTGACAAGTCATTTGTTAACTTCCATGTGTCTGCAGCAAATATTAAGAATGGTAATGCTGTTATCGCTATTAAGAGTGCTGATGGTACTATTATGTGGAGCTGGCACCTTTGGTTCGATCATAGTGATGCGTTGAGTACAATTGAGTCTACGAACCATGATGGTGCTAAGTTTAAATTTACAAAGAATATCCTTGGCTATACATTATATAAATGGCAAGCTACATCTTATGAGGCAGCACGTGTTGCACGTATGAAGATTGAACAGGAAGTAGGCAATGGTGAGAAGAAAACTGCATACATAACTATTACACAAACTCCATACGCTGAAAGAATATATTCTACAACATTCTATCAGTTTGGACGTAAGGATGCTTTCCCTGGTGTAGATGTAGATAAACTCTATGGCGGCACTATTATTGAAAATGCAGGTGACGACATGTCTATTAAAAATTCAATCCAGAATCCTGAGAAATTCTATATAGGTGATGTTTCTTGGGCTAATAATTATAATCAATATAACTTATGGTCAATGGAAACTACAGTGCTAAAAGATCCAACAAATGCTCTCGTAAAAACAATTTACGACCCATGTCCAGTTGGTTTCCACATGCCTCCATATAACGCTTTTACAGGTGTAACAACAACTGGTGAAAATGTAATCTTTCAGCCTGGGAAAATAAATGCACTTGGCAACTGGGATCAGGGTTATCACTTCTATACCAAAGATGCATCGTCACCATCTACAGTCTACTTCCCAGCTATCGGTTCACGCTCCTTTAGCACAGGTGATTTGTTCAGAGTCGGTGGTAAAGGTATTTATTGGAATGGTATCGCTAATGGTACTAGAACTGGAAGATGTTTTACAATTGAGGAAAATGACGTAAGACCTCTTATGGATATTACACGTGCTGCTGGTGGCTGTGTCCGTCCTGTAGCAGAATAATAAATCCTCTGTAATAATCAGAGAAATAATACTATAAACAAAAAGCAGTAACATTCTTTCGGGATGTTGCTGCTTTGTTTTTTTATAAGTTGTTAAGAGATTGACAAAGAAGATAGAAACGTAATAATGTAAGATATTAAAAAGACATCTGTCATTATATAAATATCTACAAGTAGTAAAAAACTTAGCACTAATAAAACTGGAATAAAAAATAAATACTATATTTGCATAATAAACTATTGATAAACTCATACTATGCTAAAAAAAAACATTATCCTCATCTTTATAACTACAGCCACATTGCAAGTAAGTTACGCAGAAAGTGACAACTGTCTGAAATACGATTATAGCCGTATACTAATGAATAATAATATACTCGGCTATATTGGTAACGGACAACGACTATATATACATTTTGACACCATCTATAAAGACAAAGTGAAGGCTGAGATTTATCATGTTATTGGCAAAAGCCGCGTCAAAAATAACATCACTTGCTTTACAGGTAATATTCACATCAGCAAATTTAAACAGCTCGATGCAGAATACTATCCTATCAATCGATACAAAATTATTGCAAAGTATGAATTTAAAGAAGATTCCACACAATATGATACTGGAGTCTTCTCAGGCCGTTTAGAGTCTGACTTCTTCATATATAAAGACTCTGTCTACATGGATGAAATATATAGTGGAGTGGATGGCTATTATAATAATCAGTATGAAGGAGTGTGGAAATCATATAAAACTAATAACATACAAAAAGCAAATTTTGGTATTGGGCGCATCCCTAACGACAATGGATTAGATGTTGGCAGTAGTGAGTTTATGGTTGAGCCTTCCAAACAACATCTTGGATGGGATTCCTATATGAACGTAATGACTCTAAATAATAAAAACTATCAGAGAGCTACTGCTGAAGAGCAACGGGAATGGTGGAAAATAAATAAGGAAAAATTAGTTACTTGGCAAATAAGTACAAAGAAAGAAAATAACTTTGCTAACATATATATCAATCATAAGTATCTCCAATCAGTACAGCTTACAAAGGCGCAAATATACACAATTGAACAAGATGATTACAACTTTGACGGACAACGTGACATCTGTTTCTATCCACAGCAAGAATCTAAACCAATTATCTATTTATGGTCTACCAAGCAAGGTAAATACATAAAAGCAAAGTCTGATAGTATTAATAGCTATCCCATTATTGTTCCAAACTTAAAATTTCTTGTAACTCAACAAAGTGATGATAACCAAAACTGTTATACATGGAAGATGTATCAATATATCGACAATGAATTTATCCTTTACTCTAAACTTATTTGGAACTATACTAAAAGTATATATATCCTTGAAGAAACATTTAAGTCAGATAGTACCATCCATTCCATAAAACAAAACCCAACGTATGAACAACTAAATGAGCAGTGGCAAAAATACTGCTTCTATAACCATCTTGACGACCTCTACAACAAAAATGGAGGGTATAAGTAATAATATACCTGAAACAAAGAAAAGACCTAAACTATAATCTTGTAACTCCAAACAAACTTCAGTAAAAAAGATAAGATTATGTATAAAGCTGCAATAGCATCCATTAATATGTTCTTTTATTATCCATAAAAAACTAAGACCACCATTCACAGACTAAGTAATTATAAGAACAACAAACAACGAACAGAAAGTTTGATCCCTTGCAATATAAGCTCATAACAAGCTTCAAATAAACATTTGTGCTCTATGAGATAAATAAAGGCTCTATCCAAAAGAATTAACACACCTTTAAGCGTGTATTAATCAACAAATAATATTCAGAGATTAATTACTCCCAAATTAAACCTATTAGGCCTATTAAACTTAATAAACATTATTAGCCTAATATTGTATTAATATATTAGCCTAACTACGCTCATTGGACTTAAATGACTTATTAACCTCATTACCTTATAAAGATTTTAAGCATATTTTTGTAATATAGACTTACACACTTTTAAGGACAGTACCTAATAAAAAACAATAGCCCTATCAGGCTATTAGACAAATTAGCCTAATTAGCGCAAAACTATAGCTTCACCCTATCAACAAGTTGTCTATACTTTAATGACACATTGTAGAGTATTTAGCCCAAAACACCATTGGTGCGAACCATCAGCACAATATGTGCTAAGCACCAACACATCATCTAACAATCAAAAAGTATTCAATCAATAATAGTAAGCCTTAAAACAATCTGTCAATTAAGACACAAAATACTCTCGCTATCAAGCCCATTAGCCGTAATAAACAAAAGTATTAGGCATATTACGCACAACAGCGATAATAAAAAAATATTAGCCCTATTAGGCTTATTAGCCTTATATTAGCCCAATACAATTAGCCTAATTAGCCCAATTAGCCCAATACAATATCTTCTTCCTATCAACACATCATCAACACCTAACATTCAACAACCATCACCTATCTCCATCACCCAACAACAAAAAAAGAGCCCCGAAGATTTCTCTTCAGAGCTCTTGTAAAAGGAGGCGGCCACCTACTCTCCCGCATTGCATTGCAGTACCATCGGCGCAGGCGGGCTTAACTTCTCTGTTCGGAATGGGAAGAGGTGGGACCCCGCCGCAATAACCACCTGATAAATCGTTCGGATGACTTTACTTAAAGTTATATATACTTTGCGTATATCTATTAAGTTCTCCTTCTCAAGTAGACAAGATTTAATTTCTCTACTGATAGTTGTCAGCCGTATAAGGTGACGTATTTCCACAAGCAAAACATATATAGAACCTATCTCCTTACTTTAAGAAGAATACACAGCTCAAAGTCTGAGTCACTGGTCCCCGCACTCCAAACTTTGGAGGCGGGAGACCCGAAGAAAGTTTCGGGCAATTAGTAGTGCTCGGCTTTGACGTCACCGTCTTTACACCTACACCCTATCAACGTCATCGTCTATGACGACCCTTATGAGGAGTTCTCATCTTGCGGCTGGCTTCGCACTTAGATGCTTTCAGCGCTTATCCAATCCAGACTCAGATACCCAGCGGTGCACCTGGCGGCACAACTGGTAAACCGGAGGTCTGTCCAACACGGTCCTCTCGTACTAGTGTCAGCACCACTCAAAACTCCAACGCCCACGATAGATAGAGACCGAACTGTCTCACGACGTTCTGAACCCAGCTCGCGTGCCACTTTAATGGGCGAACAGCCCAACCCTTGGGACCTTCTCCAGCCCCAGGATGTGACGAGCCGACATCGAGGTGCCAAACCACCCCGTCGATATGAGCTCTTGGGGGGGATCAGCCTGTTATCCCCGGAGTACCTTTTATCCTTTGAGCGACGGAGTTTCCATACACGTCCGCCGGATCACTATGCCCCAGTTTCCTGCCTGCTCGGCATGTCTGCCTCCCAGTCAAGCGCCCTTATGCCATTGCACTCTATAAGGCCGGTTACCAATCGGCCCGAGGGCACCTTTGGAAGCCTCCGTTACGCTTTTGGAGGCGACCACCCCAGTCAAACTACCCACCAAGCAGTGTCCGCACCTTAGGCGCGTTAGACCTCAGACAGCCAAAGGGCCGTATTTCAAGGATGGCTCCACGAATGCTGGCGCACCCGCTTCGAAGCCTCCGGCCTATCCTACACATCGGATGACCAAGGTCAATGCTAAGCTGTAGTAAAGGTTCACGGGGTCTTTTCGTCCCATCGCGGGTAATCGGCATCTTCACCGATACTACAATTTCACTGAGCTCATGGTTGAGACAGCGTCCAGATCATTACACCATTCGTGCAGGTCGGAACTTACCCGACAAGGAATTTCGCTACCTTAGGACCGTTATAGTTACGGCCGCCGTTTACCGGGGCTTCAATTCAATGCTTCCCATTGCTGGTGACATCTCCTCTTAACCTTCCGGCACCGGGCAGGTGTCAGGCTGTATACATCATCTTTCGAGTTTGCACAGCCCTGTGTTTTTGTTAAACAGTTGCCTGGACCGATTCTCTGCGCCTCATATTGCTATGAGGACCCCTTATCCCGAAGTTACGGGGTCAATTTGCCTAGTTCCTTAACCATGAATCTCTCAACGCCTTAGTATATTCTACCCGACCACGTGTGTCCGTTTGCGGTACGGGTCGCATATACATTAAGTTTAGCGGATTTTCTCGGAAGTATGATTACCTGCACTCAAGTTATCCCGAAGGATTACCTGTACTTTCATGGTTCAGCTCGGAAGGTGGATTTGCCTGCCTTCCTCATAGCCTACACACTTAAACGCCCTATTCCGTCAGGGCGCGGCAGTGTCACTGCTCCGTCTCCACATCACTGTATATGCGAGTTGCGGAATATTAACCGCATCTGCCATCGCCATCGCCATTCGGCTGAGACTTAGGACCCGACTAACCCCGGGCTGATTGGCATCGCCCGGGAAACCTCGGTCTTTCGGCGAAAGGGAATCTCACCCTTTTTATCGTTACTTATACCTACATTTGCTTTTCCATAAGCTCCAGGATTAGTTACCTGCACCATTCAACGCTAATGGAATGCTCCCCTACCGATACTTTTAATATACATTACTATCCCGCGCCTTCGGTATCTGACTTATACCCGATTATTATCCATGCCCGGACCCTCGACTAGTGAGCTGTTACGCACTCTTTGAATGAATGGCTGCTTCCAAGCCAACATCCTAGCTGTCACGGGGACCAGACTTCGTTAGACTAACTAAGACAGAATTTCGGGACCTTAGACGGCGGTCTGGATTCTTCTCCTCTCGGGGACGGACCTTAGCACCCGCCCCCTTACTGCACGACTGCAGTCCATAAGCATTCGGAGTTCGTCAGGTCTCGATAGGCGGTGAAGCCCTCTTGACCTATCGGTCGCTCTACCTCTTATGGAGATCGTCGCACGCGGCACCTAAATGCCTTTCGGGGAGTACGAGCTATCTCCAAGTTTGATTGGCCTTTCACTCCTACACTCACCTCATCGGGAAGCTTTTCAACGCTTATCCGTGCGGTCCTCCATTCGGTGTTACCCGAACTTCAACCTGGGCAAGTGTAGATCACTTGGTTTCGCGTCTACCCCATCTGACTTGACGCCCTATTCAGGCTCGCTTTCACTGCGGATGCGCGTCTCATGACGCTTATCCTTGCCAGACATGGTAACTCGTAGGTTCATTATGCAAAAGGCACGCCGTCACCGCTTACGCGGCTCCGACCGCTTGTAGGCGCATGGTTTCAGGAACTATTTCACTCTCCTCATCGGAGTGCTTTTCACCTTTCCTTCACAGTACTCGTTCACTATCGGTCTCACGGGAGTATTTAGCCTTACCGGATGGTCCCGGCTGATTCGCGCAGAATTACACGTGTTCCGCGTTACTCAGGATACCACTACGTCTCGTCATGCTTCGAATACGGGATTATCACCCTCTATGATTGATCTTTCCAGAACATTCTTCTCACAATCTAAGTACGACAACGTGGTCCTACAACCCCTGCTAAGCGTTGCCACAAAGCAGGTTTGGGCTCTTCCCCGTTCGCTCGCCACTACTAGGGGAATCATTATTTATTTTCTCTTCCTAAAGGTACTAAGATGTTTCAGTTCCCTTCGTTCGCCTCACTACAGACATGTAGTGATAACAGGTCTTCAACCTGCTGGGTTGTCCCATTCGGAAATCCTTGGATCAAAGGTTATTTGCACCTACCCAAGGCTTATCGCAGCTTATCACGTCCTTCATCGCCTCCGTGAGCCAAGGCATCCGCCATGCGCCCTTTCTTACTTTCTTCGCCTTCTCTGTAATTACTCACAGAGAATGTAGCTCATACTTTCAGCTGTTGTGTGATTCTAAAGAATTTGAAGTTGTTTCTTCAATAATTAGAATACTAATTCTTCCCATTATAGAAAGAATAGTTCTACATTACAGTCTTGCTTGTGTCAATATGTCAAAGATCTTATGCTGTAAAATACAGCGAAGTGGAGAATAACGGATTCGAACCGTTGACCCCCTGCTTGCAAAGCAGGTGCTCTAGCCAACTGAGCTAATCCCCCAAGGGATAGAGAAGAAGTTAAGTCCATCACACATTGGCTTACGCCGATGTGTAGTCCCAGGCAGACTTGAACTGCCGACCTCCACATTATCAGTGTGGCGCTCTAACCAACTGAGCTATAGGACTGAGTTGGAAGAAAGCACTGCGGCTTTTACTGCCAGACTTCCTTTCTCTTATTCTAAAACAGTATCAGTGAGTACAAGAAGAAAAACGAACCAAAGGTTCTTTATATCATCTTGAGTACCGTTAAATTGTCAACTTATATAATTAAATACGTATCAACTCAATAACTAATAAGCATTCTCTCCAGAAAGGAGGTGTTCCAGCCGCACCTTCCGGTACGGCTACCTTGTTACGACTTAGCCCCAATCACCAGTTTTGCCCTAGGCCGATCCTTGCGGTCACGGACTTCAGGCACCCCCGGCTTTCATGGCTTGACGGGCGGTGTGTACAAGGCCCGGGAACGTATTCACCGCGCCATGGCTGATGCGCGATTACTAGCGAATCCAGCTTCGTGGGGTCGGGTTGCAGACCCCAGTCCGAACTGGGACCGGCTTTCAAGATTTGATGCAATTTACATTACACCGTCCCTCTGTACCGGCCATTGTAACACGTGTGTAGCCCCGGACGTAAGGGCCGTGCTGATTTGACGTCATCCCCACCTTCCTCACACCTTACGGTGGCAGTGTCTCCAGAGTGCCCAGCATCACCTGATGGCAACTGAAGAGAGGGGTTGCGCTCGTTATGGCACTTAAGCCGACACCTCACGGCACGAGCTGACGACAACCATGCAGCACCTTCACAGAGGCCCCGAAGGGCGTCATTATCTCTAAATCCTTCCTCTGCAATTCAAGCCCGGGTAAGGTTCCTCGCGTATCATCGAATTAAACCACATGTTCCTCCGCTTGTGCGGGCCCCCGTCAATTCCTTTGAGTTTCACCGTTGCCGGCGTACTCCCCAGGTGGGATGCTTAATGCTTTCGCTTAGCCGCTGATACCAGGTACCAACAGCGGGCATCCATCGTTTACTGTGCGGACTACCAGGGTATCTAATCCTGTTCGATACCCGCACCTTCGAGCTTAAGCGTCAGTTGCGCTCCCGTCAGCTGCCTTCGCAATCGGAGTTCTTCGTCATATCTAAGCATTTCACCGCTACACGACGAATTCCGCCAACGTTGTGCGTACTCAAGGAAACCAGTATGCGCTGCAATTCAGACGTTGAGCGTCTACATTTCACAACACACTTAATCTCCAGCCTACGCTCCCTTTAAACCCAATAAATCCGGATAACGCCTGGACCTTCCGTATTACCGCGGCTGCTGGCACGGAATTAGCCGGTCCTTATTCGTATGGTACCTGCAAATAGGGACACGTCCCTAACTTTATCCCCATACAAAAGCAGTTTACAACCCATAGGGCCGTCATCCTGCACGCTACTTGGCTGGTTCAGACTTCCGTCCATTGACCAATATTCCTCACTGCTGCCTCCCGTAGGAGTTTGGACCGTGTCTCAGTTCCAATGTGGGGGACCTTCCTCTCAGAACCCCTACTGATCGTCGCCTTGGTGGGCCATTACCCCGCCAACAAGCTAATCAGACGCATCCCCATCCATTACCGATAAATCTTTACTTCATATCTGATGCCATCAACGAAGACTATGCGGTATTAGTCTGCCTTTCGGCAGGTTATCCCACAGTAATGGGAAGGTTGGATACGCGTTACTCACCCGTGCGCCGGTCGACGTCCAAAGAGTGCAAGCACTCAATGCCGTTTCCCCTCGACTTGCATGTGTTAAGCCTGTAGCTAGCGTTCATCCTGAGCCAGGATCAAACTCTCCATTGTAAAATATGTTTTGGTGATAAGGATAGGTGATAAGTGATAATGAATACCACGTTAACCCAAACGCTTCACCGAGTAATCTCTGTTTCAGAACGCTTATCCTAAAAGTATCAAGTAAAAAGCACCTTTTCTTTTGTTCCTTAATTGTTTTGAGGCAATGCCTCAAAAGCAGGGACAATGAATTGATCGGTTCGTTTCTTTTACCCATCCATTTGATATAAAACCAAACAGACGCTTCTTGTACTACTTCTCTGTTTATGTAAATCTTTTCAAAGAACTCTTTCTTTTGTTGCTTTCAGTAACTTGCCAGATGGCTTGTTTTTAAAAGCGAGTGCAAAGGTATAGAGAAATTTTATTCCCTCCAAATGTTTTCAAGAATATTTTTCAAAAAACTTAAAAACACACCGCAACCTTGACATAAATCAACCAAAACAACACCCACAACACCCCTACAATCACACCAAACCAACAAAAGCCGAAAAAAGCACCACAAAGAGACAAAAACCAAAATAACCCCTTAGACGCAAAATCGAAAACAAGGGAATTTCCTTTTCAAACGCTTAATCCAATAAAACTATAAGCAGGCAAAACTATAAATTAATGCCGCCAAAGCTGGACCACCCTGCTTTAGGATAATCATTGGATTACTGGTAAGCCCTCCATATACTGCCACAAATAACACATACCCCAAGAAGCAACGTGTCCAAAACAAGTCATTCATTCCCCAAGCAGCGATTAAAATCAATACCGCCAACAATAGATTATAAACACCTTGATTTTTGAATAAGGTAGAGACAGATGGTCGACTTAACTCTTCTCTTTTCATATTAAATGTACGTGCCGTAGTAGCCGACTTAGTAAAAATAGTCTCAAGAGACATTATATATATGTGCTCAACGGCTACCAGTGTAGCCAAAATCTTAAAAACGAAATCCATATTATTATTTCACCTTAATATAAAAACAAAATCTGCATCTTGTCAACATGAAACAGACAAGATGCAGATTTATTATTATAAACTCTTCTTATTCACTCAATGCAGTAAACACCACATTGTTGCTCCAAAACACTTTCCACAGAAATAAATCACACATATAGAAAGTGCTACCAACATTCGCTTATATCTTCGTGAGCGTTTCTGAAGCATCAAGAACAGAACACTTATACTCATCTACAGCTTACTTTGCAGCCTTAGTCTCTGGAGCCTCACCAATGAGATCCATGAACTGATCAAGCTTTGGAGTAATGATAATCTGTGTACGACGGTTGCGTTGCTTGCCCAATTCAGTATCATTAGTTGCGAGTGGGTTATACTCACCACGACCACCAGCTGTCAAACGCTTAGGATTTACACCGAAGCGGTCCTGCAGATACTGTGCAACAGATGCTGCACGCAAACAAGAGAGATCCCAGTTATTACGGATATTCTTCATCTTGTCAGCAGATGTATTAATAGGCACGTTATCAGTATTACCCTCAATCAGCACATCATAATCCTTATAATCAGTGATAATCTTAGCAATCTTGCTCAGTGTCTGCTCAGCACGATCATTCACCTCATAAGAACCACTCTTATAAAGCATATTATCAGCCAAAGAAATATAAACAACACCCTTCAGAACCTGTACATCAACCTCCTTCAACTCCTCACGGCTCAAAGAACGAGTAAGATTGTTTGTCAATACCATATTCAATGAGTCGCTCTTAGACTTCACCTCAACCAAGTGACGGATATACTGATTACTCTCGTTAATCTGATCAACAAGTTTAGAGATGTTGATATTGTTTGAATTGGCATTTCTCAAACTGTTATCAAGACTACCCTGCAGCGCAGCAGCACTCTCTCTTGCCTGAGCCAACTGATCTTCCAAGCTCTTGATACGTGCGTTATTGGCTGCAATCGTTTCCTTAGCATTCTGATAATCTGCCGTCAACTGATTATTCTCTGTACGACAATTCTCCAAATCCTTCTTGCTGGCACAACTGCTAAATGCAAGTGTACCTGCTACTAAAGCTACGATAAAAAGACTCTTTTTCATATTTACTATTTTATTTTGGTTATTATTCTACTTGTAATAGATTCTTCCTAACATAACGTAAAAAGTAGTCAGTTCTACTGTTTTGAAACCCGCTCACATTATTATATAAAACGACGCAAACAGGTACACAAAACTAACCTCATTTCACAGAATGCGGTATATCTATTGCAAAGATATTATAAAGACGTGTAAAACAAATAGTTGTATAATGAGTTTAGACATTTTTAACCTGAAACTTACAATTAATGGAACTTTTTGATGAAATTATACAGAATAAACAATTGGAAGATACAATAACCGAGAGACAGGTTCTTCGAGCAAGAAAGAACATAGGAAAAAGGTTTGCATATACGGTGGATGCTCTCGCCCACAATACGGGAGAGACAAAGAGAAAGGATTAATTCCGAAGCCGAAACCCCGTCCCGTTTCTCCAATGACAGGCGAGATAGCAGATGGCCGATACCAAACTTGCCAAAAAGAAGAAATAAATCATCACTCATTCGAGTTTTAACACCCAAAAGTTTGGATAACTCACTTATTTTCTCTATTTTTGCTTCCATAACAGTTTTGTCGTCTTGTCTTTAAAATCAGTTGTTTGGCGATTACTAATTTACAAAGAAAATTCGACAAATTGTTATGTTTCTATCTATTTATTAGGGTGGGAAACTTTAGTAATAATCATGATGGACAACACGATGCCATTATCCCTAATAAAATGAGAGGAGAAGGCATAAGGCTTGGTGGTAGCATTAAAGAAATTTGGAAATGGACAGAAACAGTAAGAATAGAAGACTAAGATATATGCTTTGCTTTTTATGTGTCATCTTGATAATATTTAGCTGTGCTGATAAAAAGAATAAATATGACATAAATTTTAACGACCAAAGGAGTATTATAAAGTTACCTCTATTAGATTCCTCTTGGAAATACTCCCCCTCCTATCCATCGGGGGGGACTTGGATTAATCCGCTAAAAAAGGACGGAGTACCTTGCTATTTTCAAAAGCGTAATTTAATAAAGAACAATAGGATAATTTGGGAAAGTGATATATATTTAGGAAGTAAAACTTACATGACGATAGATGGAAGTATACGAGAATCTTTGGATATTACATACTATTTCGAAGAAAAGAAATGGGAATACGTCTATCATACAGCTAAAAGAAATTACAATAGTAGTAATAGCCCTTCTCAAATTAAAAATTTATATAATAGTATTGATGTCGTAATATCAAAATGTGAGGCGGACTCTATACTCTTCTCTTGGGGGTTATGAATGAGTTGGAGATTTAACAACCAAAGAAAAAAGAAAGCGGTAAAGTTATTAGAGGACACAAGTGAAACTTTAGGGATTTCTAACAAGTTACAAAGAATTTACAACTATTCAACGTTTATTATCGCTGAATAGTTACATAAATAGGAAATAATGATAAAAAGTGTTATTGATTCGCGTATAACAGAGCAACTATATAAAATATACAAATTAGATATTGACGGTTTCGTAACTAATCAGGAACAAGTAAAAACATTTAATTTTGAATATGAATGGCCAGTTGTCGATTTCTTAGAACCAATTTTTATGCCTTTGTTTCACAACATAGACTCTAATTTTATCTATTTGACAAAAGGATATGATATAGCCCTAAATGAAAAATATTCTAAGTTTTCAAGAGAAGATTTTATAGAGTTTATGAAAGGTAACAAGACTTATACTCCACGAGGACATAGTAAGGAAAGCATCAATCTTTATTATATGATAGGGTTAACTATTTTTGACGAAACGTTTGAATGGTTAATTCATAATAATGTCGATGTGGGATATTTGACTTTTTCTTTTCAAGTTGAAAAATTTAATAATGAGAAGGTACTTAATTTACTTATGAACAACAAATGGTTTGTCCATGATAAGAATTCGTGAGAACGGCAGCGGCGCTATCGAGTATTACAATGGTAAGATGGGTGAAGTATTGAAGACGTGCGCACGCTGATTGTGCCAAACCAGGCAGGGTAACATACGTTACGCAGTGGAAGTGTTTGCATATACGGTTGATGCTCTCTCACCGACAATGCGGAAGAGACAAAGAGAAAGAATCAACTCCGAAGCCGAAACCCCGTCCTGTTTTTCTAATGACAGGCGAGATAGCAAGTGGCCGATACCAAACTTGCCAGAAAGATGAAATAAATCATCACTCATTCGAGTTTTAACACTCAAAAGTTTGGATAACTCACTTATATTCTCTATTTTTGCTTCCATAACAGTTTTGTTGTTTTGTCTTTAAAATCAGTTCTTTAGCGATTACTAATTTACAAAGAAAATTCGACAAACGGTTATTTCTATCTATTTTTTTGGGTGGGAAACTTTAATAAATTATGATTATGAAGAAATATATAACCATGTTAATTTTAGCATGCGTATGCTTTTTATCCACACATGCACAACACTCTTGTAAAGATTGTATATATGATCTTTATAAAGTGTTAGAAACATGCCAGTCAAAATGCATAGATATAGGGGACAATACTTATTCTGTAAAGTCGCTCTATCAAGACAAAAGTGATAGTATTATTTTTGCAGCAATCACCAAGGCTCATGTTTTCAGTTATGGTAACCCGTTAGATTCCGTTGTAGAACTTGATTTGGGTGATAAAGCACTCTATTTTATGGTAACTACTGAACCACCTCGTAGCTTCAGGTATTCTGATATCAATTGCATCTATGATAGTAAAGGATGTAATCTTCTATATAAAGAGGATTACATGAAATTTCCTGCTGTGATTAATGACCCAGATGGTTTCACCTATGTCAGAGAGAGACCTACAACGAAGTCAAAAGTAAAGACAAAGATTCGTAGGAACCAGATATTTTTATATACCCCAATTTGGGGAAGTGATTGGTGCAGGGTTTATTTTGATGATGGGAGTTTATTTATCGGATATATATATCATAAACGAATACTACCATTTGATAAATGCCCTGTGGATATTAAAAAGAAAATGATAAGATTCATGTTTGATTAAATAATTTTAAGAAGGATAAGTGGATTGTACAAACAAAGGCCATATCTTTCCAGAAAAATATGGTTCTTCCGCTAAATGCGTGGATGCTTTTCGTATTGCTTTAACAGAAGAACCGAAGTTACTTATTAAACAAAAATATAGCTAAGACCGTCAACTATCTATTCTTTTATCATCCTCTGACACTGAAAACCTTTTCATTTTAAGACTTCGAAAATCTGTAGACAAGGGTTTGAAAAATTATTACATAAATTCAAATAAGACATCTATAAATAACGGCAAAAACATATACACGGAGCTGATTTGTAACCATAAGAAAATCAATAGGTTATAAAGTAGATAAGTGAAAGGTGCTTAATTGGACTTCAAAAGGGCGTTAGTTAGCCCTCAAAAGAGCATCTTTTGCAAGTCAATTAGCCGTCTTTTAGAGCATAAAAGAGCATATATTGAATTTGAGCTGATTAAAAATAATTTACAAATATCGGTCAATAAGGGCATAAACTGCTTGTAGGCGGCAGATAGATATAGTATCAATTTGCATTTTATCTTGTAGCTTATCCCCTGTGAAAAACCATCTAATTTGGGATTGTCATACTAAGCAGGTGTATCAGTCTTATACTATTTTCAATCTACACATTTAACGGAAGAACCAATTATTTTCATGAAAAGAAATTCAAGACAACAAATACAACTTCCGTAGGATAAGACTGACAAAACCGAGTCTGATTATTTATAATACCTAAGAAGACTAAAAAACACTGGACAAAAGGGCAGTATATCCAAAGAATATCGTATCTTTGCAAACAGAAGTAACACCAAATTTTATATAAAGACTATGATTCTTTTCTTCAGAACTCAGTCCAAAAGCGTGATTGCCACAGAAGTCAATCATGCATTATCCGACGCGGAAATCAACGAACTTTGTTGGCTCTATGGCGATGCCACCTACTTGCAGAACGAAGAGACACTGCAGGGTTACTATGTGGGACCACGCCGTGAGATGATTACTCCTTGGAGTACGAATGCCGTCGAGATTACTCAAAACATGAGTCTTGACGGCATTTTGCGTATAGAGGAGTACTTCCCTGTAAGCAGCAAAGATGCTGATTACGACCCAATGTTGCAACGCATGTATGAGGGTCTGGACCAGACAATCTTCACTGTCAACCACGAGCCAGAGCCTATCAAGCGTGTGGAGGACTTAGAGAAGTTCAACGAAGAGGAAGGCTTAGCACTCTCACCTGAGGAGATGGAATATCTCCATAAGATTGAGAAGCAGAATGGCCGACCACTCACCGACTCTGAAATCTTCGGTTTCGCACAGATTAACTCTGAGCATTGCCGCCATAAGATTTTCGGTGGAGAGTTCGTCATTGATGGTAAGGTGATGGAGAGCAGTCTCTTCAGCCTCATCAAGAAGACTACAAAAGAGAACCCCGGTAAGATTCTTTCAGCTTATAAAGATAACGTAGCTTTCGCACAAGGTCCAGAGATAGAACAGTTTGCGCCAGCAAACCAGAGCACATCTGACTTTTTCCGAGTAAAGCCTATTGAGAGTGTTATCTCTCTGAAAGCCGAGACCCACAACTTCCCAACTACCGTTGAGCCATTCAATGGAGCAGCAACAGGTACGGGTGGTGAGATTCGCGACCGTATGGGTGGTGGCGTTGGTTCATGGCCAATTGCAGGAACAGCAGTATATATGACCGCTTACCCTCGTCTGACAGAAGATGACGGTACAACTCCAGCCCTACGTGATTGGGAAGACATCCTTCCTATTCGTCAGTGGCTCTACCAGACTCCAGAGCAGATTCTTATCAAGGCATCTAATGGTGCGAGCGACTTCGGTAATAAGTTCGGTCAGCCTTTAATTACTGGTTCACTACTCACTTTTGAACATCAAGAGAATGGTGAGAAGTATGCTTACGACAAGGTGATTATGCTTGCTGGTGGCGTTGGTTATGGTACCAAGCGTGACTGTCTGAAGGGCGAGCCACAGGCTGGTAACAAGGTTGTTGTTGTTGGTGGCGATAACTATCGTATCGGACTTGGTGGTGGTTCTGTATCATCGGTTGATACGGGTCGTTATTCAAATGGTATTGAGTTGAATGCCATACAGCGTGCTAACCCAGAGATGCAGAAACGTGCCTATAACCTTGTACGTGCATTGGTAGAAGAGGACAACAACCCCGTTGTTTCTATTCACGACCATGGTTCTGCAGGACACTTGAATTGTCTTAGCGAGTTAGTTGAAGAGTGTGGTGGTAAGATTGACATGACACAATTACCAATCGGTGATAAGACATTGAGTGCCAAGGAAATCATTGCCAATGAGTCACAAGAGCGCATGGGCTTGCTCATTGACGAGAAGCACCTCGACCACGTGAAGAAGATTGCTGAGCGTGAGCGTGCACCAATGTATGTTGTTGGTGAGACAACAGGTGACGCCCACTTCTCATTCGTACAAGGCGATGGTGTAAAGCCATTCGACTTAGACGTAGCTCAGATGTTCGGTCATTCTCCAAAAACAATCATGAAAGATGAGACCGTTGAGCGCAAATATGAGAATGTATCTTATAGTATAGATAAGGTGGAGGAATACCTCCAGCGTGTGCTTCAGTTAGAAGCTGTGGCATGTAAAGACTGGCTGACGAATAAGGTTGACCGCTCCGTTACGGGTAAGGTTGCTCGTCAGCAGTGTCAGGGTGAGATTCAGTTGCCACTCTCAGACTGTGGTGTTGTAGCTTTAGACTACCGTGGTCATAAGGGTATCGCAACCGCACTCGGTCACGCTCCACAAGCAGGACTCGCTTCACCAGAGGCAGGCTCTGTTCTTTCCGTAGCCGAGTCATTGACCAACATCGTGTGGGCACCATTGGCAGACGGCATGGATAGCCTGAGCCTTTCAGCCAACTGGATGTGGCCTTGCCGCTCACAGAAGGGTGAAGACGCACGTCTTTACAGTGCTGTTAAGGCACTATCAGACTTCTGCTGCGCTATCGGTGTGAACGTTCCAACGGGTAAGGATTCACTTTCTCTGACCCAGCAATATCCTAATGGAGATAAGATTATCTCTCCGGGAACCGTTATTGTAACCAGTGGTGGTGAAGTGAGCGACGTTCGTCAGGTCGTTTCTCCTGTACTTGTTAACGACAAGAACACACGCCTCTATCATATCGACTTCAGTTTTGACGAGCAGCGTCTTGGTGGTTCTGCCTTTGCACAGAGCCTTGGCAAGATTGGCAGTGACGTTCCAACAGTAAAAGAACCACAGTACTTCTGCGACTGCTTCGATGCCGTACAAGAGATGATTCGCCGTGGATGGATACTCGCTGGACACGACATTTCAGCAGGTGGTTTGATCACAACATTGCTTGAGATGACCTTTGCCAACGCTAAAGGTGGTCTTAACATCAACCTCCACGACATCAAGGGCGACGACACCATCAAGAAGCTCTTTGCTGAGAATCCGGGTGTAGTTATTCAGGTTGCTGATGAACATAAGGAAGAAGTTAAAGAGTTCTTGACGGAGAACTGCATCGGCTTTGCTCGTATCGGTACACCAAGTCCAGATAAACGCACGCTCAGTATTGCTGATGGTGACTGGAAGGTAGCGTTCGATATTGATGCAATGCGTGAGACATGGTATAAGACATCTTACCTTCTCGACCGCAAGCAGAGTATGAACGGCATGGCAAAGAAGCGTGCTCAGAACTATAAGAAGCAGCCTATTGAGATGAAGTTCAATGCTGACTTCACTGGTACTCTCCAGCAGTATGGACTCGATGCAGACCGTTGGAAGACTGCAACACCTAACACCCATCACCCAACACCAAAGGCAGCTATCATCCGTGAGAAGGGTACTAATGGTGAGCGTGAGATGGCTTACGCACTCTATTTGGCTGGCTTCGAGGTGAAGGACGTTATGATGACCGACCTCATCACTGGCCGTGAGACCTTGGAAGAGGTAAACATGATTGTCTTCTGTGGCGGTTTCTCTAACTCAGACGTACTCGGTTCAGCAAAGGGATGGGCTGGTGCTTTCCTCTATAATCCAAAGGCTAAGCAGGCACTCGACCGCTTCTATGCACGTGAAGATACACTCTCATTGGGTATCTGTAACGGTTGTCAGTTGATGGTTGAGTTAAACCTCATCAACCCAGAACACAAGCATCGTGCTCACCTCTGCCACAATACCAGCAAGAAGTTTGAGAGTTCATTCTTGAACTTGACCATTCCACAGAACGATAGTGTAATGTTCGGTTCGTTGAGTGGCAACAAACTTGGTATCTGGGTAGCACACGGCGAAGGTCGTTTCTATCTACCAGAGGCTGAAGATAAGTATAATATCATCGCTAAATACAACTACGCTGAATATCCAGGTAACCCTAATGGTTCAGACTATAACGTGGCAGGTATCTGCTCAGCTGACGGTCGTCACCTTGCAATGATGCCACACTTGGAGCGTGCTATCTTCCCTTGGCAGCAGGCTTACTATCCACGTGAGCGTCGTCAGGAAGAGGTTACACCATGGATTGAAGCATTTGTAAATGCACGCAAGTGGGTTGAAAGCAAATTGTAAAGTTTGCCCCCTCCCCTATTGAAGGTGTAATAGATTAGTACACCTTTAATATATATAAACAACGCAGGGAAACGCCCTCATCTGAGTTATATTACCGAATAGGTATATGTGAACAGATGGGGGCGTCTGTACCTCTCTAATATTGATTTCACTATAAAAACAAGACACAGTGGACAAAGATAACATTTCATCAACACCAAACACCCAACACCCATCACCCAAAGACTTCTACTGGGAAGCCTTCAAAACCTTCTTTAAGATTGGAGCCTTCACACTTGGCGGTGGTTATGCTATGATTTCGATTATTCAAAACGAGGTTGTAGTAAAGAAAAAGTGGATTCCCGAAGACCAGTTTGTTGACCTGATAGCTGTTGCACAAAGCTGTCCAGGTGTCCTTGCTGCAAACATCAGTGTGTTTGTAGGATATAAGATGCGGAAGACCCCAGGAGCCATTTGCACCTGCTTAGGCGCAATTCTCCCCTCTTTCCTTATCATTCTCTGCATCGCACTCTTCTTCCATCAGTTTATGGACATCCCATGGGTGGCAGCAATGTTCCGTGGAATACGCCCTGCAGTAGTTGCCTTGATAGCTGTACCAACCTTCACATTGGCTAAGAGTGCCAAAATATCGTTGGCAAATTGTTGGATTCCTATTGTTACCGCCATAGCCATTTGGCTGTTAGGCGTTAATCCCGTTTACCTCATTCTTACTGCTGGTTTGGGTGGATTCCTTTATGGGAAGTTTATTAAACCAACGGAGTAAGAAAGACCTCCCCCAGCCCCTCCAAAGGAGGGGAGAGCCTAACGGGATATACTTCGCAAAAGAAATATCGAACGGAACTTGCGAAGAATTAAATAGGCTAATGGGATAATTTTGGAAAGAACAGCACACCAAAAAACAGACTAATAACAGAAATAACAACATGATATACTTAGAACTTTTCTACACATTCTTTATCATCGGGCTCTTTGGATTCGGTGGAGGATATGGAATGTTATCACTGATACAAACAGAAACAGTTGTGAACCATCATTGGCTTAGCTCTGCTGAATTTACAAACATCGTTGCTGTATCACAGATGACGCCTGGCCCTATTGGCATCAACACTGCTACTTATTGCGGTTATACAGCTATACATAATGCAGGATTTGGCGCAGGAATGGCAGTATTAGGTAGTATCACCGCCACTGTAGCCCTTGTACTTCCTTCGGTCATAATGATGATTCTTATCAGTAAGATGTTCCTCAAATATATGAAGACTCCTATCGTGCAGTCAATCTTTTCAGGTCTACGCCCTGTTGTAGTAGGTCTATTAGCAGCTGCTACCTTATTATTATGTAATAAGGAGAATTTCTCTGCACCAAGTATTAACCCTTGGCAGTTTTGGATTAGCTTGTTCCTCTTTGCTGCAACCTTTGTCGGTACGATGTGGTTGAAGATAAACCCTATCCGCATGATATGTTATGCAGGCATTGCAGGAATAGTGTTGCTTTATTAAAGAATCCTCCCCCCTGCCTTTCTTCCATAAAGGAAGGGAGGGTGAAGACTACTAACATCGAAATATTCAACATTAAAGTGACAATATATAATTACGCAATATCTACCATAGTAGGCATTGCGTAATTTCTTATTAGGATATAGTAAGCTCATCATAACACATCCCTTACGAGTCAGGTTTTAGTGCTTACCGCTTCTAATAACACTTGCCATAGCCCTTTATAGCCACCTTTTATTATTGTGTTAAGGCTCCGCACCATTGGTGCTAAGCATGAACACCATTGGTGCGGAGCCTTAACACGTGCGCAGCATGTAGTAAAAATCCGAGTAGCCTACTGTAAAGAGAATAGCAAGTAAGGGAGAGAAAACGACTAAACCTTTATGAATAAGCGACAAGAATAAACAAAAATCACGCAATACTTGCTATAGCTTGTATTGCGTGACTTCGTATTAAGATACTATTAACGGTCTACTCTATGAGATTAAATCCGCTAAAGAAAACTTGTTCTTACATAAGATGCAACCAACGAAGAATGTCGTTAAGGTTGGCAAATATCATAAGGAGGATTAGGATGGTTATACCTACATACTCTGCACGTACCATGAACTTCTCTGAAGGTTTACGACGAGTAATCATCTCATAGAGAAGGAATACCACATGACCACCATCCAATGCAGGGATAGGAAGAATGTTCATGAAGGCAAGCATGATACTCAAGAAAGCTGTCATCGACCAGAACATATACCAGTCCCAGAATGGAGGGAAGAGACTACCGATAGCTCCGAAGCCACCTATACTCTTTGCACCATCTGCTGAAGCAAGGTAACGGAAGTTACCGACATAGCCACGCAGCACGTTCCAACCATGCTTTATACCTGCAGGGAAACTCTCAAAGAAGGAGTATTCCTCCTGTACAGGCTTATAATAACTTGCCAATGTTGACTGCAGAACACCCAACTTCAAGTCTGGTGTCAACATAAGTTTTAATGTATCGAGCTTTGCTGCGCCCTTATGCTGAACCGTCAGCACAACAGAACGAACTGCAAGAGAATCCTTATGCGTATTCTTCACTGCCAAGACATCACTCAAGACACCTGTCTGATAATTCATATCTGTCCATGTCTCAACTGGCTTTCCATTAATAGACTTAATGAGGTCGCCTGCCTTAATACCTGCTTTCGCTGCTGGTGTATCACCCAACACGCTATCCACCTGTGCAGGAATGAAAGGCTCCGCAAACAAAGGACGTGTCTTAATCATTGGCAGCATATCCATATCGCCAGGCAGAGTAATACTATGTTTCTTGCCATTACGCAATACGTCTACACGCTTTGCCTGTGCTATCTGACGGAAGAAATCGCCATTCACATTCGCATACTCACGGAAAGGACCTTGATCTGTTCCCAACATTACGTCATGGTCTTTAAACCCTAAAGCCTTAGCCTCAGCATTGAAACGCATACCCATACTCATGTCAGACACCTTGAAATAGCTGTCTCCCCATACAAACATCACCATTGAATAAATGAAGAGAGCGAGGACAAAGTTGACCAACACACCACCTATCATTATCAAAAGACGCTGCCAAGCTGGCTTTGTACGGAATTCCCATGGTTGTGGTTCCTGCTTCATCTGGTCGGTATCGAAGCTTTCATCAATCATTCCAGAAATCTTGCAGTAGCCACCCAGTGGCAACCATCCCATACCATATTCCGTATCGTCTTTCTTAGGTTTCCAACTAAAGAGTTTACCTTTCCACTTACCGATGCCCACATCGAAGAATACGAAGAACTTTTCAACGCGAACACCGAAAAGCTTCGCAAAGAACATGTGTCCGCCTTCATGCAGCAGGACAAGCAGAGAGATTGCCAGAATAAACTGAAGCAATCTGATCAGAAATGTTTCCATTATTTATCTATTCATTATTTATTATTCATAATCTCAAGTGCTACACGGCGTGCCTCCGCATCCGTCTGCACATAAACATCATAATCTGGGTTGCTATCAAAAGCAACAGTTTGCATTGCCTTCTCAATGATGTCGCCCATTGCCAAGAAACTACAAGCACCCTTACGGAACCCTTCGTTGACAATCTCATTGGCTGCATTGACAATACAAGGCATATTACCACCCTTATGGATAGACTCGTATGCCATTGCCAAACACTTAAACTTCTCTACATCAGGTTCAAAGAACTCTAACGGCTGACGGAAAAGGTCTAATCTATCGCCCCCTAATGGCAGACGCTGTGGGAACGAAAAGGCATACTGAATAGGCAATCGCATATCAGGAACACCCAACTGTGCTTTCACACCACCATCACAAAACTGTACCGCACTGTGGACAATAGACTGTGGATGAACCAACACTTGTATCTTATCAGCAGGAACACCGAAGAGCCACTTAGCTTCTATCACTTCGAAACCCTTGTTCATCAAAGATGCAGAGTCGATAGTAATCTTTGCTCCCATATCCCATGTTGGGTGTTTTAGGGCATCGGCTGCTGTAACACTCTTCAACTGTTCGTGGCTAAAAGTACGGAAAGGACCACCTGAACAAGTGAGAAGAATCTTCTCTATCTCATTCTCGTCCTCACCAACCAAACTCTGGAAGATAGCACTATGCTCACTATCTACAGGCAGGATAGGTACGTGGTACTGCTGAGCCAACTGAAGAATCAACTCTCCAGCAACAACAAGTGTCTCCTTGTTTGCCAAACATATCTTCTTCTTTGCTTTGATAGCGTGAATTGTTGGAGCAAGACCAGAATAGCCAACCATCGCTGTAAGTACCATATCTATTGATGGTGACTCAACGATATCCTCCAAAGCTTTACTACCTGCATACACCTTTATGTCAGGCATATCAGCTAATTCTTGTTTCAAAGCGTCATAGTAAGCCTCATCAGCAATGACAACCGCAGCAGGATTAAAGCGACGAGCCTGTTCTGCAAGTTCCTTCCAACGATGGTTGGCAGTAAGCGCATAAGCCTCATAAAGGTCAGGATGCTGACTGATAACATCAAGGGCTTGCGTGCCAATGCTACCTGTTGAGCCTAATATACAGATTTGTTGTTTCATTAATTCTTTTAGTTTATACTGCGAATCAGAGGTCAAGTAGTCCTGCTGGAATCCGCATCGTAATCGTCTTTGCCGCTATGTCTGTCGCAACAATAAGCTCGTCAGTAGCAGGAATGAGTATTTCCTCGCCTTCAGGTGTGCTCACTTCAAAGAGCGTATTGACAGTTGTTTCATCTACAGCAACAATCTTGCCAATCACATTATTCGTTGCTTCATCTATCAAGGAATAACCGACAATCTGCGCCCATGACATACCATCTGTCCCTTCTTCTGCCAACTTACGTGGGAAATAGACAATACATCCCGTCAGTTCGCGTGCTTGCGCATCGCTATCGATGTCACAGAACTTCATCAGGGCTATCTCATCAGAACGGAATCGGTATTCCTCCATAAAGAAAGGAACGAGGATTCCGTCAATGTCCAATATCAGGTAATCGGCATCTACCACATCAAAAACGTCATCGGAGAACTGCAACTGCAACTCTCCGTGTACGCCATGCGGCTTCCCGATGCGCCCAATCTTATAGACTTCTTCCTTCTTTATCATTGATATCTATTTACACCAACACAACTTACTAACAAACCTCTGCTCGATGAATCTTTGCACCAAGAGCATTGAGACGTCCTTCAATGTTCTCATATCCACGGTCGATCTGTGTAATGTTATCAATACGGCTTGTCCCTTGTGCGGTCAATGCAGCAATAAGTAATGCTATACCCGCACGAATATCAGGGCTTGACATACGACCTGCACGAAGTTTCTTGGCGTTATCATGACCAACAACTACGGCACGGTGGGGATCACAGAGAATAATCTGCGCACCCATATCAATAAGTTTATCTACAAAGAACAGACGACTCTCAAACATCTTCTGGTGGAAAAGTACACTACCCTGTGCCTGTGTAGCAACAACGAGCAACACAGAGATAAGGTCTGGTGTCAATCCTGGCCATGGAGCATCACTGATAGTCATAATCGTTCCA
Source organism: Prevotella melaninogenica (assembly GCF_003609775.1). NCBI lineage: Bacteria > Pseudomonadati > Bacteroidota > Bacteroidia > Bacteroidales > Prevotellaceae > Prevotella > Prevotella melaninogenica. Next base: position 350,549 of record NZ_AP018049.1, on the reverse strand, counting down.
TCAATGAAAGAGTCTATCACATAGTGGTCCTGACGTGGGATAAGAAGATCATCACCATCCTCAATTATCTGTATACCGAGTCGACGGAAGGTATCAAGTATCAATCCCAAATTAGGTACAGACACGTCTTTTATGCGAACGCCATCACCTATCATCGCAGCAATACCAATGAAAGAGCCTACCTCAATCATATCAGGCAGGATTCTATGTTCAGCAGTATGCAATTCCTTCACACCCTCAATAGTAATCAAGTTGCTGGCAATACCGCTAATCTTTGCGCCCATTGCATTAAGCATCTTACAGAGTTGCTGGATATAAGGCTCACAAGCAGCGTTATAAATTGTTGTTGTTCCTTCTGCTAACACTGCTGCCATAACAATATTGGCAGTACCCGTAACAGATGCTTCGTCTAAGAGCATATAGGTTCCAACAAGTTTATCAGCTTGTATCTCATATACATCACGGTCTTCAACACGCCCAAAGTGTGCACCAAGATTCTTGAATCCAAGGAAGTGGGTGTCCAAACGACGACGACCAATCTTGTCACCACCCGGCTTAGCTATCGTAGCCTTTCCAAAACGACCCAACAATGGACCTATCATCAAGACACTCCCACGCAGAGAAGAGCACTTCTTCACAAAGTCACTACTCTCCAAATAATCGAGGTTTACTTCGTCTGCTTGGAAAGAGAATTCATTAGGAGCGAGCTTCTTAACCTTCACACCGATATCCTGTAAAAGCTTGATGAGATTGTTTACATCAAGGATATCTGGAACGTTACGAATGATAACTTCTTCTGTTGTCAACAGGGTTGCGCAAATCACCTCCAAGGCTTCATTCTTTGCACCTTGTGGAGCAATCGTGCCACTCAGCCGATGTCCACCTTCTATGATAAAGGATTCCATGTGTCGTTATATTACTTTTTCTTCTTATTACGAGGCTGAGCAAATTCTCTCGCATTAATTTTCTCAAACTTGAATGTATCAAGATCTAACTGAATCTTACCATCTGTATAGCGAGCAAGGTCTGAAGCTATCTTCTCATCATCACAAGTACCATGTCCCCACTGCATCAGACTACGTTTCATCTGATTAGCAACCGAACGCACGAATGCATCCCGACGAGTCCCTGGTTCCATTGTCTTCAGCTCTTCAAAAGCTTCAAACAACAATTTTCCATAGTGTCTTACAGGAATATTCGACATCGGATAACTCATTGGCTCTGGCTTAGTAGCAATCTTCAAAGCCTCTGACACATCACAAGGATAGTCAATATCTAACTCAAAGTTAGCCATCAATGCCAAATGATCCCAGAGCTTCTCCATGTGATCAAAGTTACTACGGTTCTGGACATTCATCCTATCCATAATGGAAATGATGGTTTCTGCACACCGCTGACGCTCTTCCTTTGTAGGGAGGCCAATGGCATAATCTACCATGTTTTGTATCTCTCGCCCATACTGTGGCAGTATGAGTCGCTCTCGCTGTGTGTTATAATCTAATCCTTCTATATTCATTGAATGATGAATGTTTCATTTTAAGTGATGACGGCAGGCCTATTATAAAGCCTTATCTACAGCAATGGCTTTGCCTGCTTAGCAACAAAGTCTTTGAGATAGAATGGAACGAAGTAAGCTACATCCTCAAACCTCTCTTGTGCAATACGCTTCTCTGCCAATGGGAACATATTCTTAGCCAAAGCATCAATACCCTTGATTAGGTGTGCATTAGGATGATAGATAATCTCCATGCACTTCTCTGCGCCATTACCGAAGAAGTAAACAGGACCACGCTCAAGGTATTCCTTGTAGGTATTCTCGTCTACTACATCTGCCTGAATGCCACGAACCTCTTTCAAGGCACGGTCATATACAGCAGAATAAACCTCCATACGGCGCGCATCAATCATTGGAACGAGAAGAGCATTCTCTTCTATCTCCTCATGATGAAGCAATACTGGCACTGCCAACAGCTCTAACGTAGGTACTGCCAACAGCTTTACGCCACGTCCATAGCAGATTCCCTTTGCCATAGACACACCAACACGCAATCCAGTATATGAACCTGGACCACCACTAACTGCCACTGCATCGAGTGGCAAGCCATTATCATCTATAAAGGCAAGTGCCTCATCTACAAATGTTCCTAACTTTTCTCTATGCTTAGGATCGAGCGTATCTTGCTTATCGAAAATACAAGCTCCATCCTGACTTACTGCAACAGAGCACACATTTGTACTCGTATCAATATTTAATATACAAGACATAAAAATCAATTATGTTCTAAATAACTTGCAAATATACTCTTTTTATTCCACATTTTTTGTACATTTGCAAAAAATTAACGCGAAAAGCTCATGATACTATCAATGACTGGCTATGGCAAAGCTGTTGTAGCCTACAAGGAAAAGAAAATCAATGTTGAGGTGAAATCACTTAATAGTAAGTCACTCGACCTCTCAGCACGCATCGCACCCCTCTACAGAGAAAAGGAAATGGAAATCCGTCGTCTCCTTGCACAGAAGTTAGAGCGTGGTAAGGTTGACTTCTCCCTATGGGTTGAAAAGGAGTCAACTGTTGACGCCACTCCTATCAACGCGGCTCTGATAGAGAATTATTATAAACAAATTAAGGCTATCTCTGCATCTACAGGTATCCCAGAACCTGAGGATTGGTTTACTACACTCCTTCGTCTTCCTGACGTAACAGCAAAAACAGAAGTTGAGGTTTTAGATGACGAGGAATGGGAAGTAGCACAGCAGGCTATCAACGAGGCTATTGAAAAGCTCACCGAATTCCGCAAACAAGAAGGAGCTGCTCTACAAAAGAAGTTTACTGAGAAGATTGACAATATTGCTAACCTTTTGAAGAGCATCGAACCTTTTGAAAAGAGTCGTGTACCAAAGATTAGAGAAAAGATTATCGATGGTCTTAAACAGATTCCAGAGGTTGACTACGATAAGAACCGTCTTGAGCAGGAACTGATTTATTATATTGAGAAACTTGATATCAACGAGGAGAAGCAGCGACTGACAAACCACCTCAAATACTTCCATGAAACAATGAAAGAGAGTGGTCATGGTGTTGGCAAAAAGCTCGGTTTCATCGCACAAGAAATGGGACGCGAAATCAATACCACTGGCTCTAAGAGCAATCAAGCAGAGATGCAGAACATCGTTGTTAAGATGAAGGACGAGTTGGAGCAGATAAAGGAACAGGTTTTGAATGCGTTGTAAACGCAGGTTAACCAGCCTTTTTAAAGTGACTGATAATGCTGTAATAAGCTACATTGCACTAATTTGAAACAGCATTATCAGTCACTTCTATCAAATTTTCTTCACGAAAAGAATTATTTATTTTCACGAAGAAAAATATTTATTATCATGAAAAAAAATATTTTCTTTCATGATAATAATTTGAAATTAAGACATTGTACCGTTTGAAAAGATGATTTATAACTGTACAAAAGGGCTTCTCTAACAACATAAAATCATATAGTTCAAAATACTCACACTATCCTATACTCACCCAATATGGTAACAACAAAAAACACAACATCAAATATTCAAGATTCTGCCTGCGGCAGATTACTCATCCTCTCCGCACCTTCTGGCGCTGGTAAGAGTACCATCGTTCAGTGGTTAATGAAGGAACATCCTGAATTGAAGTTAGCTTTCTCTATCAGTTGTACAACCCGCGCACCACGTGGTACGGAGCAGAATGGCGTGGAATATATCTTCCTTTCACCGGAACAGTTCAAAGAGAAGATAGCTAATGGCGAGTTTCTCGAGTATGAAGAGGTTTATGAGGACCGCTTTTATGGTACATTGAAGTCACAGGTGGAGAGCCAGTCAGCTGCTGGTCAGAATGTTGTTTTCGATGTTGACGTAAAGGGTGGATGTAATATTAAAAAGTTCTATGGCGATCGTGCCTTGAGTCTTTTCATTCAGCCTCCATCTGTTGAAGAACTCCGTCGTCGCCTTGTTGGCAGACAGACAGATAGTGCTGAAGCTATCGAAAGCCGACTTGCTAAGGCTTCTTACGAACTTACCTTTTCTGAGAAGTTCGACAAGATTATCGTTAATGATGACCTTGAGAAAGCAAAGCAAGAAACTTATGAGGTTGTTAAGGCGTTTTTAGAGGGATAAAGAAAGCCTCCCCCAGCCCCTCCGAAAGGAGGGGAGCCTCAATCCAACAAGAAGAATAAGAAGGGAGTATTTGTTATATAGTTTAGATCCTCCATAGTTGTTCAGACATATAAACTACTGTAGCCATCAGCCCATAACAGAACAGTTAAAGCCTCAGAACATCGTCATGAAACCATCATCTCACTTCACTCCTATTAGCACTCCCCTCCCTTCGGAGGGGTTGGGGGAGGCTACCCCTTTATCGGGGGAGGCTTCCATCGGCATTTTTGGTGGTTCATTCAATCCCATCCACAACGGACATATAGCCCTTGCCAAAGCCTTTCTTGAAGAAGAAAACTTAGATGAGGTATGGTTTATGGTTTCCCCTCAAAATCCATTCAAGGTTAACCAGCAGCTTTTAGCTGACCATCTCCGCTTGGAATTAGTACGTAAGGCGACTGCTGATAACCCACACTTTAAGGCTTCGGACTATGAATTCCAACTTCCGAAACCTTCCTATACATGGAACACCTTACAGCATCTCTGTAAAGATTTCCCTACTTATCGCTTCACACTTCTCGTTGGTGGCGACAACTGGGAAGCCTTTGACCAATGGTATCATGCTGATGATATTCTTGCTAATTACAACATCGTTGTTTACCCTCGACGCGGACAAGAGGTTGATATAACCTCCTTGCCTACAAACGTTAGTCTACTTCAGACACCACTCATCGACATCAGTAGCACCGACATCCGTCATCGAGTTGAACACGGAGAGGACATCAGCGGCTTAGTCCCCAAAGTGATTGAAAAGGATGTATTGGAACTTTATTAGCTACCTAATACCTTTATAAACCTCTAACTAAAGAATACTTACTTGCCAACATTATATTTTAAGGATCTTCCGTTAAAAGCATAGATTGTATATATAAAGGCTTATACACTTGCATGGAATAACTATCCAAAATTAGATAGACTTACAAAGGGTGATAAACTACAAGCTAAAATGCAGAAATGGCAAATAAATACGATGTCTACCCATTGTCATGTCTATCCTTCTTCTACAAACAGCTGATTCCCATATAAAGCGACACTTGTAAATTATTTTCGTTCATCTCAAAACCAACACATGCTCTTTTAGCTTTGAAAAGACGCCCAATAAGATTGCAAAAGATGCCCTTTTGAAGTCTTACTAACGCCCTTTTGAAGTCTTATTAAGCACCTTTTGTTGCACAACTTTATAACAAACTGATTTACTGATGGTTACAAGCTCACTTTTCAAACGTATTATTTTCTTTATTTGTAGATGTTTTACATGAAGTTATGTCATAATTTTTCAACACCTTATCTACAAATTTTCGAAGTGCTTACATGAAAGTTTTTCTGTATTGGAAGATGAGTAAAATAGACTGCCAAGACAGTTTTGACTATGTTTTTTCATAAAGACTAACTCCGATTCTTTCGTTGAAGCTATACGAAAAATGACCACACTTTTAACGGAAGAACCATTATTTTATCCCTAAGCTTTGACTTATACTAAAAATAGTGTTAACTTTGCAAGTAAATACATACGTCTACATGAAATTTATTAAACATGCAGTCAGCTTACTGAATAAGGCTTATCAGCCAATTAAGGACAACGCCTCATTCTTTTTCTTCATGTACCTTATCGGTATATTAGTATCATACGCGGAGTTGCCTACCAACAACCCCAACGCTACCGTATACAGCAATCTATGGTTAGAGTTGTTTCTCGACCTATACGTTATATGCATCATTCTCACACTAATTCCTCTAAAGGTTCGCCGATGGATTCGTGCTTTTTTGTATATCATCGCATACTGCACAAGCCTTACCGACCTATTCTGTTGGGTTAAATTCCAATCAACGTTAAATCCATCAATGCTCCTGCTTGTCGGAGAGACCGATGAACGTGAGGCAAGCGAGTTTTTCAGTAGCTATTTTACGTCCGACCTTATCCTTTCAAGCATAGGACTACTACTACTCGTTATGTTGATCCATATTCTAACAGCATTTTGGAAGAGGATAAAACTCCCACCAGCAATCAGCTACAAAATCACAGTGGCGAAACAAATCATTGACCATAGCCACCACATCCTTGGCGGTATTTGCCTCGTATTTCTTGGTTGGGCGGTTGAATCATCTGCCCACAATAAGAAAGAAATGGTGCAAATGTTCTCTTTAGACACTATCGGTTCTGTAGAACATGAACTGACAACCGCAGATTGTGCACAGTTCTATCTACCCGTTTATCGACTTGCATTTAGTGTCTTTTCCAATCAGTTAGCATCGCAACAAATCGACCGTCTTATCGAAGCAAAAGACAAGATGAGTGTAGATAGTTGTTCGTTCAAATCGCCAAATATTGTCCTTATCATCGGTGAAAGCTACGGAAAGCTCCATTCACAACAGTATGGTTACTTCATGCCAACAACCCCTCGGCAGATTAAACGTGAGAAGTCGGGATTGCTTGTACCCTTCAATGATGTCGTAGCACCATGGAACCTGACCAGCTTCGTGTTTAAGAATGTCTTTTCTCTACACGTTGTTGGACAGGAAGGTGACTGGTGTGATTATCCACTCTTTCCTTCACTTTTCCGCAAGGCAGGCTATCATGTAACCTTTATCACCAATCAGTTCTTGCCAAAGGCTAAGCAGGCTGTATATGATTTCAGTGGTGGATTCTTCCTTAATCATCCGGAACTTTCCGAAGCAATGTTCGATTCTCGCAATCAACAATTATACCGATTTGATCGCGGTTTGCTCGATGATTACGATAAAAATCAACAGCAACACAATATCGATCACAACCTCATTATCTTCCACCTTCTCGGTCAACATGTCAAATACAATCAGCGTTTCCCAAGCGATCGTCGCCACTTTAAGGCAGAAGACTACACAAAGAAGCGTGCCGATCTTAATGGAAAACAGCGAAAGGTATTGGCTGACTACGACAATGCTATCCTATATAATGACTCTATTGTCGATGCAATTATCAGTCGTTTTGAGGACAAGGAGGCTATCATTATCTATATGCCTGATCATGGAGAAGAATGCTATGAGGGTAATCGTGGGTTCATCTGTCGTAACCACTCTGCAGCTATCGACTACGACTTGGCACGTTATGAGTTTGAAATACCTTTCTGGATATTCTGCACTTACAAGTATGCTGCCAAGCATCCAGACATTTTCAAAGAAATCATCGGAGCTAAGAACCGTCGTTTTATGACGGATGCACTACCACACATGCTACTTTATTTAGGTGGTATTCATACAAAAGACTATCATGCTGAGTATAATATTCTTAGTCCACAATACAACGAAAATAGACCGAGAATACTAAAGAATACAACCGATTACGATAAACTATCCCCACCTTCTGACCAAGAGTCGCTCTTCAAAAAGAAGTAGAAATCAATCTGCAAGACGAACCTTTACATAGGAATTTGGACAGAAACAACCAAGAGAGAAGCTTAGATTACAACATAACAAAGACAATGTTTAATAAGATATTTAGCTCTGAAGATAGCAAACTTTCGTCCTTTTCATCGACAGGGAACGACGTCGAGAAACTCACTCGGACGGAATGTAATGCATTGAGAGGACTTGCCATCATAGGTATTTTCCTACACAACTACTGCCATTGGTTGCGACCAGTGGTAAAGGAGAACGAATATCAGTATATCCAACGCAATGTAGATAACCTTTATCAAGTGTTACAAGGTTCATGGGATGAACTTTTCTTCTTCCATATCCTTTCGTTCTTCGGGCATTATGGCGTACCTATCTTCCTCTTCCTTTCAGCTTACGGCTTGACAATGAAGTACGAACAAAAACTGCCAACGGGTCGTACAAACAATCAAGAGGCACAACCCACACTTCCGCTTTTCGGTTTCATCAAATATCATTGGCTGAAACTTTTCCGCATGATGATTGTCGGCTTCGTTGCATTCACAATGGTAGATAATATCACAAAAGGTCCACACCTATACAAGGTAATGGATATTATTGGTCAAATGGGGCTTTTCAACAACCTACTTCCCCACCCTGACGACGTTATTTGGCCGGGACCTTATTGGTTCTTTGGCCTCATGTTGCAGCTATACATTGTCTATCGCCTACTACTCTACCGCCGACATTGGTTGTGGAATGTAGGTTTAATAGTTCTCTGCCTTGCTGTTCAATTAGCTTGCGACCCAGAGAGTGACGCTTTGAACCGCTGGAGATATAACTTTATCGGTGGAATGCTACCTTTTGGGGCAGGTTTACTTTATGCGAGATATGTACGCCCTTGGAGTACAGCTACCAACTTTGTAGCCTTCATTCTCTCCATGATTGCAATTCTGCTGATGAGTTTCAGCTATCTAACTTGGTACTTTGTGCCCCTCGCTATTTGCATCGCTTCCATTACATTTGTGAAGTTGATAAGTCGTTTAGAAGTAGCTATCGGCTGCAAAAGCCTATCCTTCATGAATATTCTTTCATGGGTTGGTAGCATTTCAGCAGCCCTTTTTGTTTGTCATCCTATCACAAGAAAGATATTTATACCTATCTCAAAAGCAGGTGACTATTGGACAGGACTCCTACTTTATACCATTGTATCTCTCTGTTTAGCATGGCTATTCAAGGAGTTGATGAAGAAGATTCCAAATCCAAAGTTAAAATAAAAGCTATAAGAAATATACGATTTCATCGCAAAAAGAATGAAAATAAAAGACATCGAATTAGCCAACATAAGCCGTTATCGCGGTGAATTGATGGGAGTAGCCATACTCTTCGTCATCCTCTTCCATGTGGGTTTACCACGCGAGGATGCCTTCTTTGGATTGAAGAGGATGGGTAACATCGGTGTAGACTTCTTCCTTTTCTTGAGCGGTATGGGCTTATGGTTTGCTTGGACAAAGAACCCTTCGCTACGACAATTCTATCTCCGCCGCTTCCTGCGTATCTATCCAACATGGTTCCTTATAGCCTGTTTGTATTATATCCCAGACTATCTCAAGCTTGAACTCACAGGACATCACGGACAAAGTACAAATATCATCGATCTCATCGGGGATATAACAATCAACTGGGACTTCTGGCTACATGATGAACTTACCTTTTGGTATATCCCTGCAATCATGTTCTTTTATCTTGTCAGTCCGTTTTATATGCGCCTCATCATCAAGCATCCCACGTATCGATGGCTACCCATAGTGATGATCATGTGGTGTATTATCGTGCAATATGTTACCCCTATCCACGAAACAGTAGGTCACTTGGAAATATTCTGGAGCCGAATCCCCATATTCTTCCTTGGAATAAATATCGCAGCAGCAGTGAAACGAAAGGAAACTATAGGTGCCTCATCTATATGGATGTTAGGAGTAATCTTCCTCATAACACTTGCTTCGTGTATCTTCCTTGAACAAGTAAAACACGGACAGTTCCCACTTTTCCTTGAACGTATGCTCTATATCCCGCTTACAATTACAGCAATAATCCTTTTGACCTATGTCTTTAGCTATATGCCAAAGTATATCAACAAGACGCTTACACTGTTCGGCACTTTAAGTTTAGAGCTTTATCTGATTCATGCCCACTTCGTATTGGATTATCTTGAGCGCAACAATTGGGCTTACTGGCCTACCTTCTTTGCCGCTACAGCCATCACCTTGCCACTTGCATGGCTTTTGCATACAGCAATCGAACAAATAATAACCCCTATAGAGAAAAGGATAAAATGAAATACCTCATACAACTTATACGTCCACATCAGTGGATAAAGAATCTCATTGTTCTTCTCCCTGTCTTCTTTGGAGGAGCATTACTACAATGGGATGCGGTCTATTCGGCTCTGATAACAGCAATGGCATTTAGCCTAACTGCCTCATCTATCTACTGCCTAAATGACATTGTAGACATCAATGACGACCGCCAGCATCCTATAAAATGTCACCGTCCGATGGCATCGGGTGCTGTCAGTATTGTACAAGGCTATATCTTGATGGGATTGATGTTCATTCTCTCGATGAGTTCGACCTTTTTATTACCAGCCCACCAAGTAGAAACAGCCAGCGTGATACTCTTTTATTGGCTTCTAAACATTGCTTATTGCCTCCGCCTAAAACGATATGCAATCATTGACGTATGTATCGTTGCCTTCGGTTTTGTACTTCGTATTCTTGCTGGAGGACATGCCACAAACATACAGTTGAGTAAGTGGATTGTGCTAATGACCTTCCTTTTAATGCTCTTCTTATCATTTGCAAAACGACGTGACGATGTTGTAAGAATGAACGAAACAGGACATGCACCTCGCCAGAATACTATTCGTTATAATCTCACCTTCATCAATCAAGCCATTACGATAACAGCGAGTGTTACCCTTGTGTGCTATATTATGTACACCATGAGTCCTGAAACCATTCAGAATTTCCACACAGATCACCTTTATTTGACCAGTGTATTCGTTCTCTTAGGACTGCTCCGCTATGTCCAGATTTCTGTGGTTGACAAGAAGAGTGGTGACCCTACAAAGGTGATGCTACACGACCGTTTTATGCAACTCATCGTTTTAGCCTTCGGTTTGGCATTCCTCTTCATTATCTACGTACTTAAGAATATCCAATAGGACATGAGAAAGATATATGCTTTCGACTTCGATGGCACATTGACTACTAAGGACACTCTCCTTGAATTTATCCACTTTGCAAAAGGAAGCGGACAAATGTTCCGTGGTTTTCTACTCTTTTCGCCCCTTCTCATACTGATGAAACTTCATCTTTTCCCTAACTGGAAGGTAAAGCAGAAGATATTTTCTTACTTCTTCAAAGGGATGAAGATTGACGATTTCAACGCACTTTGCACACGCTTTGCTAAACAAAACAGACATCTACTTCGCCCTGCTGGAATAGAGAAAGTAAGACAGACTATTGACAAGGAACATACTACTGTACTCATCATCAGTGCAAGTATCGACAACTGGGTACGACCTTTTTTCGATGAAATCGACAAAAAGACACAGGTGTTAGGAACTCAGATTGAAATAAAAGAAGGTCGCCTAACAGGACAATTTACCACCAAAAACTGCTATGGAGAGGAAAAGGTCAACCGCCTTACGGCACTTTATCCACATCGTGAAGCCTACTACTTAATTGCCTTCGGAGATAGTAGAGGCGATAAAGAATTACTTGCCTTCGCAGACAAAGGCTTTTACAAACCTTTCAGAAACAAGAAATAGGATGCTGAAGAATGAGATAAAGAACAAGGAAAAGCTCGGTGAAATCGTACGTTTTATCATCGTTGGATCATCAGCTGCAGCCATACAATACGGTACATATCTGCTGTTAATATGCTGGCTACAGCCACTCATTGCAAATACTATAGCCTACCTTGTTAGCTTTACATTCAACTATATTGCATCTACACGTTACACCTTTCGCGTAAAGTCCACGACAAAACGAGGCGCAGGCTTTATCTTTTCGCATATCATCAATTATCTTTTACAGAGTGCCTGCCTACAATTCTTCCTCTGGTTAGGGTTCAGCAAGCAGATAGCATTGATTCCTATGTTTGCTATCTGTGTACCAATCAACTTCCTTTTAGTGCGCTTTTTCTTACATAAAAAGTAAGGTTTTAGACCTTAATAAGGGTTTCCGTTAAACACATAGACACTTTTTCGTATAGCATTAATGCTAAACCAAAGATAATAGATTAAACGAATAGACAACCAAGATAGTCTTGACTGTCTATTTTATTCACCCTCCGACACTGATAACCATTTCTTTTAACACTTCAAGAATGTGTAGATAGGATGCTGAAAAATCATTACATTAATTCATTTAAAACACCTAAAATAAAGCAGAATATTAAGCATAAAAAGCAAGGTTGCAACCAGCAGTAAATCAATTGGTTACAAAGTCGTGCAAGAAAAGGTGCTTAATAAGACTTCAAAAGGGCGTTAGTAACACTTCAAAAGGGCATCTTTTGCAAGCTTATTAGGCGTCTTTTCAAAGCTAAAAGAGCATGTATTGGTTTTGAGTTGTATAAAAATAGTTTACAAAACTTAATTGAAACGTGAATAAAATGGTTGTTGAAGCGGAAAGATATTGTAGTCAATAGACATTGTCTTTATTGCCCTTTTCTACCTTTTATCTTGTAACTTGCCCCCTTCTAAAATCATTAGCTTTTAGATAATCATAGCATGTAAGCATAAAATCTTTATACTATATTCAATCTATAGATTTAACGGAAAAACCTAAAAAGCCCCTTCATCAGCTTCTTTTTACATAAAAAGAACTTGTCATTCCAAACTGAGAGCATTTTACGATACACGTTCTTCTCCTTTTTTCCTTTGTTTAATCTGCTTTAATTTGTACCTTTGCAGTGATTAATCAAAGCTATTCAATGCACATACTCAACATATTCAAGGTGAAGAAAGAGGAATGCTGGCTGGTATTTATTATGCTGGCTGTATTCCTCACATTCAACATATTGCTCATCACCAGCCATTATCACGTCTACACAATGGGTGCACATGGCGGTTTTTGGAGCATCTTTACCAAGAATTTCCGTATGTCAGGCTATGATAACTGGTCATGGATTACCATTTCAGGGATGCGTATTCACTTTATAACTTCGCGCCATCCATTGTATCTCACCTTCCTTTATCCGCTTTACTTATTAAACCACTGGCTCATAGAAGTCTTCGGACATAACTTTGCCGTGTATTTCATGGCAGCCATTATCGTATTCTCAGCCTTCTATGCAGCCGTATTCGCCTATCGCATCTTCCGTGAAGTGATGGAATTGAGGAGATTTGACTCAACACTCCTTACCGTACTCCTTCTCTCTTTCGGACACATTCTCATACCGTCAATGGTACCCGATCACTTCATTGTATCAATGATGTTCCTTTTGATGACATTGTATATTTGCGGCAAAAAGATGAAGAAAGGAGAACTTTTAACGGCTTGGCAGTCACTCCTTCTAACCTTTTTCACTGCCGGGCTGGCTACTTCCAACGGTGCTAAAATATTCCTTGCAGGATTATTTACGAACCAAAAGAAGTTCTTTACATGGAAATATATCAGCATTGGAGTCATCCTTCCATGCCTCTTATTGATTGGAATTCAGCAATCACAATACTACCTTTTGGAAGTTCCTCAGAAGGCTGTTATTAGCAATATTGAGAAAGTAAAACGCCAAAAAGACCCAAAGGGGGTGGAAGATTTCTATAAAAAGCGTAATGCTTGGCAGAAGACTCATTTAGGTCAGACCATGTCAAAGGAATCGATGCTTGACTGGCTTGACACCTCAACACCACGTACAAGGACATTGGTAGAGAACTTCTTTGGTGAGTCTATCCAGCTACACCAGCGTTACCTACTAAAAGATGTAGCATGGGACCGTCCTGTTTTCGTCGCCTATAATTGGATAACAAACTACGTGATAGAAGCGATAATGGTCGTACTATTTGTCTTAGGCATTATCTTCGGTTGTCGGAAACGCTTCTTCCAAATGTTGTTAGCGTGGTTTGCCTGCGATATAACCTTGCATCTCATTCTTGGCTTTGGTATAACTGAGGTTTACATCATGGCTTCAGGATGGGCATTCATCATTCCGATAGCCTATGGTTATCTTATGAAAGGACTATCACACAGATATCGCCAAATGTTGCGAGGTCTGCTATTAGTGATTACCATCTTCCTCTGGGTATACAACGGAGGACTAACTGCTAACTATCTACTAAACTTATAGGAGGGAGTCATGCGTAATATCTTTGCTATTAAACGTGGTGAAAGGCTTCTATGCTTGGTGTCATTCCTTGCTTTCGTAGCCCTAAACTGGTTGATGATAGCCTATAACTACGGCTTATTTACCAGAGGAGGGAACCTTGGTTTCTGGGGATTATTCTTTGACCATTACACGGTATCAGGCTATGATAACCTCTCTTATATGACCATATCACGATGGAAGATTTATTATCAGCTCTATCGACATCCCTTACTACCAACGTTTTTCTACCCCTTCTATCTCCTCAACCACTGGCTAATGGACCTTACGCATACAAATTATGCGATATTCATCGTGGCTTTTTTCAATGTATTGACCGCTACCTATAGTTGTCTTTTTATCTATCGAATCTTTACAGAAGTGCAAGAATTAAGGAAGAAAGACGCCCTCTTACTGACGATTTTCTTCTTCTCTTTTGCTTCTATCCTACTGACATCGTTTGTACCTGACCATTTCATCTTCTCGCTTTTCTTCCTAACCATGACACTGTACATTGCTGGAAGAGCGATGAAATGGGAAGATGGGCGCATGAAAGCATGGCAAACAATGCTTTTATCCTTCTTTGCAACGGGTATTACTTTTACCAATATCGCAAAGATTGGCTTAGCTAATTTATTTGTTAACGGCAAGCGTACCTTCCGTATTAAGCACTTCTTCTTAGCCTTTATCCTTCCTCTTGGCGCACTTTTCGCTATCTATTCGTATCAACAAACAACTTTCGTTGAGCCAGATGCCAAACTACAAGCAAGAGTAAAGGAAAAGAAATTAAAGAAAGACCAGAAGTTTGCAGCCAAGTATGAGAAGCAACATGAATTCATGAAGAGCCGTACTGGAACGCAAGTGGCAAACAACAGATTCTTTGAATGGACCGACTTATCAAGTTCGAGAACTGATGCTATCATAGAAAATCTCTTTGGAGAAAGCATACAACTTCACCAAGAACATGTGTTGGAGGATGTAAACAAGTCGCGCCCCATCATTGTCAGATACAGCAGTGTACTCAATTACATAGCTGAAGCCATGATAATAATATTGTTTTTAGGCGGAATCATCGTGGGAAGAAAGGAAAAGTTCCTACAGTTATGTATGGCTTGGTTTGCCACAGACATCGCCCTTCACATCATTCTTGGCTTCGGTATCATCGAGGTTTATATTATGGGTGCACACTGGTTGTTCGTTATTCCGATAGCAATTACTTACTTATTTAAGTGCATCAGACAAAGACGTGTGCTGATAGGTGCAAGACTACTTATCGCCACACTGAGCCTTGCTTTAATGATATATAACCTCAGCCTCATCATTCCTTTCATGCTACGAGGATTTGTTGCACCGCATTAAAAGATATCATCCCAACATAAACAAAAACGACTTCCCTAACCATTAAGGAAGTCTTTTTTGTATTCTTAATCACTCTTGGTGAACTCAAAAGCAAGTGTAAACTAAAGATTCTCTTTGTAAGCTGTAACAGGTTTACCACAATATTGCCATTTTCTTATGGCATTACGGTACATACAACCATCTAATATCTTATAGAGTTTGAAGAAAGGACGGTATAATTTTCCATTTTCAGGTAAATACTTACCATGATACATCTCACGAAGTGCATCTGTATCACGTGTCCAAATGTTTCCTCCTTGTGCTGTCTTAGTATCAGGATAGATACGAATAGCACCAAGGTTGCGGTTAATACGTCTTACTTTCAGACCCGCTTCATATACTCTTATCAGCCATTCCACATCCATCTTAGCATGGAAAGACTCATCAATATAGCCGATTTTATCGAATATCTCACGCTTCCAGAACATTCCCGGCTGCGAGATATTATAACAACCATGGCGGAAGAAGAAGTGATTCATTACGATATGCGTGAAGTTGATAATCTTTCCTTCTTTGTCAATCTCAACCGTATAGCCATTGGCAAAGTCTGTATCGGGATGATCATGATAGAACTTTGCTACAGTATGTAATGTTCCGGGCAATAGTACATCATCACTATTAATCCAGCAGACGATGTCACCTGTTGCCCTACGCATACCCTTATTGATAGCATCGCTCTGTCCCTTGTCCTTCTCACTGCACCACCATGTAATCTTATCAGAGTACTTCTTCAATATTTCCACGGTTTCATCGGTAGATCCACCATCACAAACAAGATACTCCAAGTTAGGATATTGCTGTCCGATGACCGATTGTATCGTTGCCTCTATGAACTGTCCTTGGTTATAGGAAGGTGTTACAACTGTTATCTTTGGATATTCCATCATCATTATATTTTAAGCTCCAACTATGCTTGTTTTACTATTCTTGCAGGATTACCGACCACAGTACAGCCATCAGGCACGTCCTTAAAGACAACAGCACCAGCCCCTATCGTCACATTATTACCAATTCGGATAGGTCCAAAAACCGTTGCTCCTGTCATTATCTTCACATTATCACCTATCACAGGGCGACCTTCTTGCCCCTCATGATGTCCTGTTCCTAAGGTTACTAACTGAAGACAATAGAAGTTCTTACCGATGCTTTCGGCATTTAGATAGGTAGCATAGTTATGTTCAAAATGAGCACCTTTGCCAATAGAGGGGCACCAGATGTTCAATGTTCGTTCGCCAGGACACAGCCATTTAATAGGTGTTGCCATATATTCACCTATTCTATAATAGAAAAGATTACGGAAGGTACGCTCGCGCGTCATTACCTTCACGAAGTTACATACCCCACGTTTACGGTCCTGCACTTGTAGCAGGTCGTCATCAATCTTCCCACTATTCAACTTATATAGTAGGATATGTGGAATCAACCTTAGGGAGGACGCGGTAAGTATTACGCCTTGAACAAATGGGTTCATCTTCTCTTTTTTATGCAAATTTACAACTTATTCCTTAATATACCAAGTTCTCGTTTCTTACTATCATTTACGACGACGCAGATAGTTCATACACTCCACGAGTAACTGCGAGCCTGCCCACTTCATGATAAAGAAGTAAAGCACAGCTGCCATAAGGATTCTGACAATCAATAGTAAGAGGAGATTATGAATGAAAGAGGTTGCAAAATAAGTGATGACCATTACTGCTACCGATGCTAAAAGGTAAGGACTAATATCTTTCAGAACATCAAAAAGGCGCAAACCCGTCTCTCTTCCGGCAAAGAACTGCCATACAAAGAGCCATAAGACGGTTACAATAGTATAAGCACTTACCATAAACAAAACTCCCTGCTGATAGCAACCAATCACAAAGACTATCTGTACAATGATTAAAGCTATCGTACACCACATATAAACAACAGACTTACCACGACTAAGGATAAGATTTTGATACATCGTGTAGAATGGTAAAAAAGCACCGCTAATACAGAGGATTCGTAGCAAAGGAATACTCTCTATCCATTTATCTGATATAAGAAGAATGATAAATTCGTGCGATATCATCGCCAATCCAAACATAGCAGGAAAGACTAAGAATGCCGTAAAACGAAGCATCTTACGGAACACATTCACCTGCCTTTCTGGGTCTTTGTTCACCTCGACAAGCACTGGTTGCGCTACCTGCGACACCGTTCCAGACACAAAGGTGCTTGCCATTGTATCCCACTTGAAGGCTTGAGAGAAGTTTCCCACTACCTTTGCAGAATATAAACGACCGAAGATAAAGGTTAGAATATTCTGACTAATCGTATTGACAATCGTCGTCACAAGAATCTTATAACTAAAGGAAAACATCTTCTTTACAGGGGTAAAGTCAATGCGAAAAGAGGGTCGCCAAGGAATGATAAAGAAACGCCACAGACTCGTAAGACTGATATAAAGCACTTGCTGCCAAGCCAAACTCCAATAAGCATAACCCTTTAAAGCTAAGATAATTCCTACCACACCCGAGATAAAAAGGCAGGTGATACGCAGCAGAGCAGTCTCTTTGACCATCATATTTTTGAAAAGATAAGCTGCAGGAGCCGTACCTAATGAGGAGAAAAGCAATGATACAAAGACGAAACGGGATAGACTGATAAGCTCTGGATGATGAAAGAAAGCTGCAATCAAAGGGGCTGAAAAGAAGAGGGTTGTATATGAAATCCAACCCATTATAGCACTAAACCAAAAGACAGAGTTATAATCATTATCCGTTGGACGCTCCATATTAGCAAGTGCTGCAGTAAACCCACTTTCCTGCAATGCCCCTGCAATCGCTGTAAACACAGCTAACATTCCTACCAATCCATAGTCAGCTGGTGTGAGCAGACGTGCCAAAAAGATTCCAATGACAATATTCAAGAGCTGCATTGTACCATTGTTCAATGCACCCCAAAAGAGTCCTTTGGCTGTTTTCTCCTTGAGTGTTTCTTTTTCCATTAGCTTTTGTATCTCTATGATACACTGTTTCTTATATCCTTCTCAAAATATATTCTATCTTAAAAAGAGGTCAGTTGCCTTCTGACAAATAAGGTTCCCTTCATGAAAGTACTTGTTATCGCAGATGGAGAAAAGGAAGATATTATTTCCTCCTTCCCACAATATTAGGCAAAACCTATCTAACATGCAAATGTAACGCTTTTCTTTGGAAAAGCCAAATCCCACATACTTTGGGATAGCAAAGAACCTATCCGATAGCTATTTTTTTCTCTCTTGCTCCTTAAGAAAGTCTTCAATAGCTGCTGTACTTTTTAACTTATTCGTATCAATATCATGAAGTTCACTGAAATAGACTTCATGATAGAATGGGCCACAGCGTTCCATGATCTGTATCTTATCCACCTGTGTTGCGAATAGTGCATTAAGAATCGTTACCCGATACTTATCGTCTTCAAACGTTATCTTGGTTGAATCATTTTTTAAGTTCCACAACCAACCAAAGAGTAGTTGCGCAATGATAATGAAAGGAATGCTCACCCATAACATGGTATACAAACAACCTATAGCGGCATTACCCTCTTCCTTCCACCTCCGCTTGATATAGCGGATAAGAAAGAAAAGCAATATCCAAGGTAAAGTGCAGACAACTATGATATCCGCATCACTCCATAACCTCCAAGGTGATACGCAATTGAGTACCAACCACACTACCTCAAGCCACAACAAGCAACTGAGTAGTTTTCTGACCATCCAATAAATCTTATGCTTTCCACTCAACATTTCCTATATAAGCGTAATCTCTTTCTATGTTTTATACAATCAGTTACAACCTCACTTACCGTTTTTAATTGGTGTGTAATTACTCCGCACATGTGGTGCGGAGGGCAAACACCATTGGTGCGAAGCATAAACACCACTCGTGCGGAGGGCAAGCACCAACACTAACAGCAATCAAGTAAGCACCTAATTACCTCCGCAAAGATATGTATATTAGCCCAAATAATGAACTCAAAATACAACTTTCTATATGATATGAGTTCTATAAGCAAATTACAAAACTATCGTATAAAATCCCTCTTATACTTCGCAACTCCCTTACATCGCAATACTAATTTTATAATTTTTACAAAATAAAAATCTTAAAAGGTTTGAAAATTAAAGAAAGCAACTATAAATTACTCTCTTATTAAACTTTATTCATACGCTTTCAACCCGCATATTTACGCGGTTTTTCTTAATTTGAAAGCAAACTAAATCACATAAAAACCTAACTATAAAACTCTTTATAAGCTAACATAAAGTGATTTACAAGAAAACTATATTTTGTAAAGAAAAAACCAAACCTGCGGTTTTACGTCTTATAGACGTAGTGAAAAAGAATAATCCCAATACTTATTTATTAACGGTTAATATATATAAAATCAGCAAATATTTAGTTAATAATAGCAAACAAAGGCGCCATTATTCGTATTAAAAACGAATTAATACGTACATTTGTGCAGCTAAAAAACGATGCATATAGTATCAACGACTATATTGTTAAGTAATTTTAATTTTATAAATAACGTAATTTGATGAAAAGAAAAAACTTTTTCTCCCGGAATGGGCTTAAGTTTTATGCTTTAATTTCATTATTACTATTATGTAATATTGGAATCTCAGCACAAACAGATAGTAAGGCCGTAAAGGTTACTATTAGCCCACAAACAGGTAACATTATCTCTGTACGCTCTGAGAGTAGTTTAGAGGCAGGATCTCAAAGTGGATACGGGTCTATGTTTATTCACAATCAGGCGCCACTTACTTACACCACAACAGATAACCCAAAATTTTCTGCTGATGGTATGATGCGTAACCATACTGGTAACATTCGTTTCTATGAGAATCATAACCGTATGGTACACATTACTGGTGTGTACAACTCTTATGCAGCCTTAGCTGTGCCTAAGGGATTCCGTATTACAAAGTACACGATTAAAATCAAGAACAACCTGCAAGGTAGCTATGGAAGAGCTGATTATGATATTCTTAATGGAGCATTTGATGGACACCTAACATGGGGACGAAACCTCCCTTGGTACTTTGGTGAAATCAAAGAAGATTATATCAAGTCGAATAACAATCCAAATTCTATCCAAACACATGATGAGAATGCTACAAAATGGGAAGGAAGTCCTGTAAAACTAACTCATGATGCAAGCGGACAGTCAAAGACATACACACTCACTCGAGGTGATGGAACAACCAGCCTTGGATCTGTTTTGTATTTTACCTTTATTGGAAACCATAATTATATCGGTAAGGGACATAATGTCCTCACAGGTTTTGAATACGAGTCTATCGAAGTAGAATATGCTCCAGACGTAGAGTTCACTGTCTCTATGACTCCTTCAAACGTTTCTGAAACCAATACCAACTTAGTTGAGAATGGTTTTGAAACTCAAAAAATTGATGTCGGAGAAATTAAGAAGGTAACAAAGGCTGGTAAAACTTTCTTAGCTTATGTACCAGAGAACATTAAGCAAATGGAGGCTAAGGTAAAGCTCTTCCATGAGTCTGCTGTTGAAAATGGAACATGGAAGAAGAAAGATGGTACTAATGAGAAGATTTCTGTTGTTCAGAACGACGGAAAGATTTGGAATGCTTTGAAGAGTGGTATTTACTACATCGAAGGTCCTACAAAGGTTGAAAACAACTATAAAGATGGTCCTACAAAGGTCGTTCCTATTGGTTATCGTATCACTGGTGCTACCTTTAACTTCTCATTAGGTAAGAATGAGAACTATGGAACAAAAGGATTTAAGATTAAGGGAAATAACAACAAATATCTAACCTTTAACAGCACACAATATCCTACATGGAGTACACAAGGTACGACATGGGAGCAAGATTCTGAAGGTTACGTTTACACCAAAGATGCATCTGGACATTACCATTACCTTACTATGAGTACTAGTACTGGTTTACCAACTGGTACTTTTTACGCTACTACTACACAATATAAAACAAGTGCTTATAGAAACTGGTACTTCGATAGTGAGGGAAAACTTTACAACTCACTCTATAGAACAAGATACTACTTACAGGCTTATGGAAATTATGCCGTTCTTTCTTACTATGACCGATCAACTTTCTACGGAAAGCGTGAGTCTGCCGGTGCAAGCTACACACCACAGGACTACACTATAAAGGTGTATGACAAGACGGGTAAAACTGTTTATCAGGAAGTGTCAGTTACTTCATCTGCTTCAAATGGTTCTATTACCATTGATGGTCTTAACAACGATGCTGTTAAGTTTGAGATTGCAAACACACCTGGTACAGCCTTGGTAAATGTAGATGTAAAGATGGAGCCATTGAACCCTTATATCAGTACAGCCGATATCGTCTGCACAGGTGCGCAGGGTGAGGAAATGACTCGTACCTTTACAAATGCTGTCGACTTTAAGATGGGTGGTGACCTGTTTGAATATAAGGTACCTGCAGGTTTCTCTACACCAGCACAGGGTACATTTACATTCCGTAACTTGAAGTCACTCTTTGCTGACGACACTTATCTGAACTGTGATTCACACGATGGTAAGGCTCGTTATAGTTTCGTAGGTTCTGCTTATACTCCTGTAAACGGCAAAGATTTGTATGCAAGTGATTATGATCCAAATCATAGTTACTTAGATAAGATTGATGTTAAGGTAGCTGGTAATAAAGCATTCATCTTCAATAACTCTGCAGAACTTGATCGTAACAAAAACACGCAAGCTACACTGTATCTCACTGAAACTCCATTTAGTGCCGCTGCTTATAGTTCACAGGGTGGTAACTTCGACCCACAGAATTCTATCGTGCTAATGAACGATACAAAGACGCTCTACCTCTTCACAAAGGATGAGACTCGTTATAACATTGCACCAACTCATAAGGAACAGCACGAGGCTTTCGCTTACTACACTACAACCATCAAGTTGATTCCTGGCGAGTACACCCCAAAGGTTGAATGGGTTAAAATCTACGACAAGACCAACTACTATAAGACTGACACAGATCAGGACAATGAGGAGGCTATGTATGGTGCGAAGATTACCACAACAGCTGCTGGCTTTGACACCGAAGCAGGTAACAACTATGGTTATCTAACACTGAGCCAGATTAAAAATGCAATGACTGCAGCACTTGGTGGAACTAATGCACCTACATCACTTGATCAAGTACTCTACGTAGACAACTCTCAGCTGTTTAGCGTTATTGGTAGTACAAACGATGCTTCAACAGGTATCATGAGCATGAATACATTCCGTGATGCATTGGCAAAGAATGCTATCGTTTACCTCCCTTATCGTTCTGCTGCGCAGGCTACAGCTAACAACGTTGCTGTTGCAAAGGAAGGAAGTACATCAGACTTTACATCACCAGTAGAGTTCAAGCTCATTGATAAGAATCCATTCTTTGCACCATACGATATCAAGTTGGCTGACGACAAGTTTGCTACCTACGAGCGTAAGATGACTTACAATGGTTATGGTGCAGATACTTATGCTTCTATCGTACTTCCATTCAAGCTCACTGTTGACGCTAATGGTGACCACAAGGATGATAATCGTGGCTTCTTTGAGTTTACAGTTGGTAAGATGAAGGAGAATGGTTTGACCTATACCAGCACTCCGCAGAATCAGGGAACAGACTATCAGGCTACTGCTCAGTTCGAGAAGCTCAACGCTGCAACTGAAGCAAATAAGTCTTACATGGTACGACTCCCACGTGCAAATGCTTCAAACAACATCCTCTTCACTGTACGTGAGAAGGCTGCCCTCATTGAAAAGACCGCATCAAATGATAATTTCATTGAGGATGGAATGATTAACAACATACTTAATGGCGCAACAGCTAACTTCAAGAGCTACCATACCTATTCAGGTTTACGCATGAACAAGGCTGATAAACCAAATGTATTCTACTTCTCTTACAATAAGTTCGTTGCATTGCGCAACCTTCGTAAGGAAGTTCTCTACCTCTGGCCATTCCGTGCAGCTTATGAGTTCAGTAGCTCTGCTGGTGCTAAGATGTTCAGCATGTTCAATATAAGTTTCGATGAGAACAACACTGAAACTACTGGTATTTCAGACATCGCCAATGAACCAACATTAGCTATCACAACGACCTATAACACCATTATTGCAACAGCTAATAAGGACACTGATCTGAAGATATACAATGCTGCAGGACAGAACATCACAAGAACCGTTGTAAAGTCTGGAGAAACTCGTACATTCTCTGTTCCAACTGGCTTGTATATTATTAATGGAAAGAAGATAACTGTAAAGTAAAAAGAAAAGAAATGAAGAAAACTTATATTCAGCCACTTGCTACAAAGTATCAGTTAGAGATTGAGTCTCTATTGCTTGAAGCCTCTGATCAGGGCGATCACGCTGAGAGTAAACCACAGATACTCTTCGAGGAAGAGGCTACAGAGGACTATCCTAACTGGGCAGATAATGATTAAGCAATAAGCTTTATTCCTTCAAATTAACCTTAGAGGCTGTATCAAGAGTATAACAACTCACGATACAGCCTCTTTTTATTTCCAAAAAGATTTGTTTGGAAAGTCAAAAAACATATTTATGATTCTTCCGTTAAATGCACAGACTGGGAATAGAATAAAGACTAATATACTTACATGGCATGACTATGCCCTATTAGATAGTCTTACAAAGGGGGATAAACCGTAGCTAAATGCAAATAGACACTACGTCTGTACATCTTCTTTAAACATCTTAT